>JAJXXL010000228.1 GCA_021781115.1 Planctomycetota bacterium | reverse complement strand
TGGCCACTCCCTCGCCGACTGGTTCGATCAACCCCCGCCGCGTATGATAGCCATCGCCCCGGCCGAGGAGGAGCCCCAACGGGGAGAATTTCAACGGGCTGCTAAGTAGCATTGCATCCGTTCATGGCGCAGCCGGGTTTAGATTCCATCAGCGGCTGAAGTTGAGCCCTTTGTCTGTCGCAGGTGCGCCCAGCAGCTTGA
Source organism: Planctomycetota bacterium (assembly GCA_021781115.1). Classification (GTDB taxonomy): domain Bacteria; phylum Planctomycetota; class Planctomycetia; order Planctomycetales; family Planctomycetaceae; genus JAJXXL01. The sequence goes on along the minus strand of JAJXXL010000228.1, from coordinate 3,450 downwards.
AGTTGAAGCGTTTGTCGCCTTCGGGAATCACGCCGGCAATTAGTGCGCCGCCGTTCTTGTTTTCCAGAGACAGTACACTGCCTTCAATCTTATACGTGCCGCTCAGTACTGTTGGGGGCTTTTGATCCTGACTGAATTTCCAGGTGTATGTCGCATCTTTCATCAGCGTCAGCACGAACGTTGAACCCTCTGCTCGCGATGCGTTCCACGTGCCCACCAGCATCGACGGGTCGACTGGCTTGGCACTGGAAATGTTGATTGCCGGGTTGACTGCCGCATTTGCGGCTTCGTCAGGAGGCTGCGGCGTTGGCTGCTGCGCATCGGGTTGTTTTTCGGGCGTGGCGGCGTCGCCGGGTTTTGTGGCCTGAATCGTCTTCAACAGGTCGGCGGCGATCTGGTCGGTGGGGACGACGAGCACAACCCGCTGCAACTGGATTGCGGCAGCATCGGGGTGGCCATCGGTGATGTAGTGGTACGCCAGCAGAAACCGTGCGGCTCCGTCCTGCGGGTTCGTGCGGACGAACAATTCCAGCGCTCGGAGCTGGTCGGTGTAAATTGCGACGTTGGCATACAGGCTGGCGAGCGTGGTCCAATCCCAACCTGGGCCAATCGCCAGAACCGAATGAATGGTCGCCGCGGCCTGTTGGTAATCGGCGTTGGCAAACAGCACCAGCGCGCGAAACTCGTGCAATACCGCATCCGTGGGGTATTGCGTGATTCCCTTGTTGACAATGTCGAGAGCGGTGTTTAAGTCGTTCTGTTTAAACGCGGCAATAGCCGAGTTCAAAAGATCGTCGACATTACCAGCCGCCGACGCCGTGGAATCGTAGGACACGGGAATCGGCTGCGAGTAATTGTAGCCGCCAAACGAACCACCATTGGTATAGTAAGGGTTTGAATAACCGAGGTATCCGCTACTGTAGGCCATTCCCCCCAGACCCCAGGCCCCCAGGCCCCAGCCCAGCGGGCGGTAACCGTAGCCGCCGTAGCCGTAGCCGCCGCCGAGCCCATACCCCATTCCGTAACCCAGGCCGTAACCCAAGCCCGCCCCCAAGCCAACACCCAATCCTGAACCGAAACCATTTCCGAAGCCGCCGCCATAGCCCGAGCCATAGCCGAATCCGCCAGTGCCACCATAATTCCCATTCCAGGAGCCGTGATATCCTGAATGTCCGTATGCCGAGGGTTGATAGGAGTTATTGGCAAGATTGATATTCCGATTTCCGATGTTGACCGAATTTCCACCGAGGGCCTGGCGGTTGCCCCCGAGACCTGAACGGAGTGCGGAGCCACTTGCGGTGCCGCTGCGCAGGGCGGGTGCCGCAGCAAAATGCGCTGCACCGCCTCCCGCGCCAAGATGGCCTCCACCGGCACCGCCGCCAAGGTGGCCCCCGCCCCCACCGACATGTCCCCCGCCCCCGCCCCCGTGCCCCCCGCCACCGCCGCGGGCAAAGAGGTCGGTCGTGCTGAACGGGATGGCGAGACAACAGAGAACTGCGATTCTTCGGGGCGTGCGTTTCATGGTCGAGATTTCCAGTGATGTGGGGCAAAAAATGGCGCGACGAGTCAGTCGCGGGGATGGCGCACGATGGTGCATGGCATACAGCCGTCGCAGATTATTCATCGGTCGCTGTGCCGTTCGTGAGCACGGGTAGCGGTGGCGCTCGCACGAGCGTGAACAGGTCGCTGTCCGGCAGACGCACCCCTTCGACCTCTTGATCGACGGCCTGCCAGGTCATCAAATGCGGGTTGACATACGTAAAGATGCTCGTGCCCGAGGTGGTCGCGCCGTCGGCGGTCACACCGGTCGACTTGAGCACCCAACTGTCGCCATCGCGATGCCAGGTTCCTTCGCAGAAACCCCCATCGGAATCGAATGTCCAGGCCCGAAGCTTGCGAGTCAACGGATCCCAACCGATGCGTTGTGAGCCGCTCAGCGTCTCTTCACCACTGATTTTGAGGGTAAACTCACGCATCAGGAAGTTGCCGTTGCTGATCGCCTTGCAGGAGAAATCGACGACCGAGTCTGCGCCTTCATCGACCCAGTCGCCCAGGAGCCATTCGAGTTGTTCAAGCTGCTTGACTTGCTCGCGGCCGCCTTGGGCGGCATGTTCGCGGGAACTGGCCGTCAGCCATTTCCCGTTAGTTTTGACGTGAACTGCCGTGTAGTGGCTGTGGTCAGAGGGACGACCGGACGGGCGTTTCACGGTGGTTTCGCCATCTTCGACAGCGAGTCCTGGGCTTACGAATCGAATCGAGTTGATTTGCAATTCCAGCCGGGTGGCCGGATTCTCGGCGAAGGCGAGCACGAAGGACTCTTCGATTGCCGGCTGTCCCTGAAACAGGTTGCCCTGTTCGTCGATATATTCGGCATCGGCGGTGAAATGGGCGGCGATCGCCTTCGCGTCGCCCTTGTCAAACGCCTCGACAAATGTCGCGGCGGTCTGGCGAAGTGCAATTTCGTCGGGTGACTTCACGGTTGGCTTTGCAACGGCTGCCGCGGGAACCTTTGCAATTGGCCGGTCTGTCGGTTTGTCGCCCAACTTCGCTGGTGCGGCTTTCGCTGGCGGGGCGATTGCCGGTTGAGACCTCGTTTTTTTCGTGGGCTGAGCCGCGGCGCGGTCACTGCCGGCGGCGAACCAAATCGCCGCGAGCGCGAGGGTCGAGCCGGTGAGTGTGAAAAACTTATGCATCGGGAGTACCTCTCTCAAACGGCCTGCCGGCGTCAGTGACGCCGACAGGATTTCGTAAACGCGATTAGACGCCGGGCATCGGAGCGGGCACACTGGCCGCGGGCACCTGAGGAATTGCATCCGTGGCAGGCACCGTTCCGTCATACGACGGTTGGAGCGTGCCCGACATCGGTTGCATGTTGGAACACGTGGCTTGCGCACTACAGCACGTGTTGGTCATCGGGGCATAGGCGACGGCTTGACCGCAACCCGAACGATAACCAGAATTGGCGTACGGTTGGGATCCGCAATAACCTGCTTGTCGGTAGCCGCCGCAACCGCCCCCCCAACCTTGTCGGTACCCGCGGCAACCACCGCAGCCGCCCCAGCCGGCCTGTCGGTAGCCACAATTGCCGGATTGCTGGCCGCAACCATATCCACCGGAGTTCCAATACTGCTGCGCGTAGACATCAGCGCTGCCGAATGTGAGCCCGGCCGCCGCAACGAACGCACCGGCCAATAACATCATTTGACGATTCATGAGACATCTTTCTTCAAGGAGACAGAAAACGCGGTCCATCGGCCCCGTGGGGCTGTGAGGAACATCCTCGGCAGGCTTCAGTGCACAATCGAAACATTGAATTCTTCGGTTTGCCCGGCGGCCTCATCGCCTGTATGAATCCGGTTCCACACCTCCGAGCGCTGGACGCGAACGGCGGGGGCACAGGCGAAGCCCAGCTTCACGCGCCCGCCGCGTATTTCGAGCACCGTCACCGTC
>JAJXXL010000553.1 GCA_021781115.1 Planctomycetota bacterium | reverse complement strand
AAGGTTGGTCTGATTGACCTGGAACGCGTGTTTCATGAATATAAAAAGTTCGAGGCGCTGCAAGAAGATCTGAAGGAGGAACTCGGCGGGCAGGAGCAGAAGATTAAAGCCATTGTCGAAAAGCTCAAGGCGCTCGATGCCGAGTTGAAGAGTGGCACGTTTAAGGAAGACAGCCCCGAATTTCGCGAGCGCGAAGAAGAAGGCACTCGACTGGCCACCGAGTATCAGCAGATGCAGCGGATTGGCGAGCGTGAACTGGGCCGGAACCAGGCCAAGATGTACCACCAGGTTTACCTCGAAGTGCTCGATGCGGTGCAGAAGTTTTCGACCCACTACAAATACTCACTGGTGATCAAGTTCACCAAGAGCGATTTGAGCAGCACCGATCCGGCCAAGGTGCGGTCGGCCCTGCAACAGAATGTGATTTACTACCGCACTGAAGACGATCTCACCGATGACATCGTGGCGTTCTTGAACAAGAAGTACACTGCGGGCACCAAGACGCGCACAACCACGCCCTCCAAAACAGCATCTCCCCCCAAGGTCGAAGCCAAGCGCAACGGCGGTGCGGCCAGGAATTAGCCCCGGGTTGTGCACGGTGCGTCCGCCGTTCACTGGTATTTCGACAACAGTGCCCGGTGTTCGAAATATCGAATACAAACCGGGCTGAGGGAGGAGCGATGCAACACCGCGCGCAGCGAACGATTGCCCGGCCCGCCGAGGTTTGCGGCATCGGGTTTCTGACGGGCGCCGACGTCCGCTTGCGATTCCTGCCGGCCGAACCAAACCACGGAATTGCCTTTCTGCGCACCGACTGCGCCGCGCCGGCGATACCGGCGCTGGTTGAGTACACGGTGCCCCGGCAGCGGCGGACAGCGATTGCCCGGCACGGCGTGGCAGTCGAAATGATTGAGCACGTCATGGCCGCCCTGGCCGGATTACAAGTCGATAACTGCCTCGTCGAATTGAACGCACCCGACCCGCCTGGTGGCGACGGCTCGAGCCAGGCGTTTGCCGATGCCTTGTGCACCGCGGGGGTTGTAACGCAGGGAGTGCTGCGCAAACGACTGGCGATTCAATGTGAAACTTCAGTCGGCAGCGACGACGGCGCGCAGGCGATTCGAGCGATGCCCCGTGCGGCGGCCGGGCTGGCTCTTGAGTACACGCTGGATTACGGCCCGAATTCACCGATTGCCCCGCAAAGCTGCCGGTTCGAAATTACGCCCGAGTCGTTTCTGAACGACATCGTTTTTGCCCGCACGTTTGTACTCGAGGCCGAGGCCGAGGCCCTGCGCGCCCAGGGATATGGTCGCCGAACAACCGCCCGCGACTTGCTGATCTTCGGCCCGCAGGGCGTGATCGACAATCAGTTGCGCGTTGCTGATGAATGTGCGCGGCACAAGGTGCTCGACTGCATCGGCGATCTGGCGCTCCTCGGGTGCGATCTGTGGGGCGTCGTCGACGCTTGGCGCACGGGGCACCGCCTGAACGCTGAAATCGTGCGCCGCCTCAAGCGGTCGCACGCTGAATATTGCCCGGCGGATCCGATTCAACACGCGGCCTGACGCCGCAGTTCGCCCCTGGCGGGCGGACCTGCGATTGTAAACCGACGACGCCAATTCCCATCTCACAACTTGGAACACCGGCATGGCCACTGTCATCTCCCGCCTGGCCCAGGTCGACCCGGCGGCGGAAATCGACGCAGACGTTCAGATCGGGCCGTTCTGCCTGATCGGCCCACACGTGCGGCTTGGCGCGGGGACGCGGCTCGACAGCCACGTCGCAATTGTCGGGCATACGACGATTGGCCGCAACAACCGGTTTTTTCCCCATTGTGTGATCGGCGCTGAACCGCAGGATTACAGTTATTCGGGGGCGCCGACGCAAACGGTCATCGGCGACGGCAACCTGTTTCGCGAGGGCGTAACGGTTAACCGCGGCGCCGAAAAGGAAGACCACGTTACCCGCATTGGCGACCGGAATATGCTCATGGCCAATTGCCATGTGGCCCACAATTGCCAGGTCCGCAATAACGTGGTGCTGGTGAACGGCGTGTTGCTGGGGGGCCATGTGCACGTGCATGACGGGGCGATCATTTCGGGCAATTCGGTCGTACATCACTTCGCCACACTGGGCACGCTGTCGTTTGTCAGTGGCGGCAGCCGCGTACCGACCGACGTGCCGCCCTACATGCTCGCCGCGGGCAGCGACGACCCGCGGATCCTGACGATCAATCTCGTGGGTATGCAGCGGAATGGGGTTTCGCCCAGGAGTATTGAAGTCGTCAAGCAGGCGCATCGAATGTTGTTTCGCAACCATCAGCCGCTCGACGCAGTGCGCGAGGCGTTTCTGCGCGATCTGACCGGGCCGTTTCCCGCCGAACTTGCAACGCTGCTCGATTTCATTGAACACCAGCAAGCCGGGCGCAAGGGCCGGGCGGGCGAGGCCCGCCGCGATTCGGCAACACCCGCCCCCGCCACGACACCGCGGGCGACTCCTGATTCACACAGCGTTCACGAACACCGGAGAGCGGCATGAATCGGCTGAAGCTGGCCGTTGTGGGTGCGGGCGCCCTGGGGCGGCACCATGTGCGAATCCTGTCTGGGTTTGAAGATGTCGAATTGCTCGCCGTCGCCGAATCGCGCGCTGACGCCGGCCAGGCAATTGCCGCCCAGTTTGGCTGCCGTTGGGTCGCCGACTATCGCGAACTCACCGGCTGTGTCGACGCCGCAGTCATTGCCGTGCCGACTTTCGCCCATGAAGAGGTTGCCGCTGATTTTCTTGAGTGCGGCGTGTCGCTGCTCGTCGAAAAGCCGCTGGCGCCGAGCGCGGCTGGCGCCCGCCGGCTCGTCGAGCTCGCCGAAGCCAACCACTGCTTGTTGCAGGTGGGGCACGTCGAGCGATTTAACCCGGCCCTGCAGGCCGCCCGCCCGTTGATTGTTGCGCCCAAATACATTCGCGCCGAGCGGATCAGCCCTTACGCGTTCCGATCGACTGACATCGGTGTTGTGCACGACATGATGATTCACGATCTTGACCTGGTACTGGCGATCGCCGATTCGCGCGTGCTTCATGTCGAGGCGTTTGGGGTTTGCGTGATGGGTGGGCATGAAGATTGCGTCCAGGCCCGCCTGCGTTTCGCCAATGGCTGCATTGCCGACTTGGCCGCGAATCGCGCGTCGCCGGTGTCGCGGCGGACGATGCAAGTCTGGTCGGCCGGGGGGTGCATTGGCATTGATTTTTCGACGCGGGAAGTGGTGCATTACTCCCCCGGCCCGGCGCTTTTGTATGGTACGCCGCCCGTCGAACGGGCGCGCCAGCCCGGCGCCGACATCGACCAACTGAAGGCCGAGGTGTTTGGAACAATGCTCAAGGTTGATCGCCCAGTGGCGCCCGCCGGCGATGCGCTGACTGATGAACTGCGCTCGTTCGTCGACTGCGTCGCATGCCAGCGCCCGCCGCTGGTCAGCGGGCGCGTGGCGCTGGCGGTGCTGACGGTTGCGGACGACATTCTGGCCGCGGTGCAAAACCACCAGTGGGATGGCAACGCCCTGGGGCCGCGCGGTCCGGAACTGTATCAACCCGAACGCCGCAAGTTGGCGGGCTAACACGTCTTAGCATCTATCGCTTGACCTGGAGAGTGAATGGGGGCATAATGCTGGTTTCGAGACTTTCGACCATTGCCACCACTCACTGGTAAATCGGCCCCGATGAAAAAGACAGAGTTGACGGAGTTCAGAGTTTTATTGGAGTCGCTGCAATCGCGATTGCGCGGCGATGTCAAGCAGTTGACCAGCGAAGCGCTCGGTGCCGACCGGCAGGATCAGGGGGGCGAATCCAAAAGCCCCACCCACATGGCCGAACTCGGCAGCGAGGCGTTCGAACAGGATTTCTCCCTGTCGCTCGTGGTGAACCAGCAGGAAACCCTGAACGAAATCACGCTGGCCCTGCAAAAAATCAAGGATGGCACTTTCGGCCAGTGCGAAGGCTGCGTGAAAGAAGGCAAGCCGGTTTCTCAGGCTGGAATTCCCAAGGCCCGGCTACGGGTCATTCCTTACGCCCGCAATTGCGTCGAGTGCGAAAGGAAGCGAGAGCGATTTCCATGACTGCCCGCCAGGTTCCCCGCAGCCGAATCGTCACGTTTCTGATGCTCAGCGCTTCGGCACTGACGTGGGACCTGTTTTCCAAATCGTGGGTGTTCGCGGCATTGGGGTATCCGCATCGAGAAAGCGACTGGTCGTGGTCATGCCCCTGCCTGTGGGGCAAATTTCACATCAAATTCCTGACGAGTTTCAACCAGGGGGCGCTGTGGGGCCTGGGGCAGGGATACGGCGGGGTGTTCGCCGTTCTCAGTGTTACGGCTGCCGCGTGCATGTTGTACTGGTTGTTCGTGCGCGGTGAAGCGAAGAGCTGGTGGCTGACAATTTCCTTCGCGCTGATCATGGCGGGCGCCCTGGGCAACTTGTACGACCGGCTGTACCTGCACGGCTGCGCCGCCAATGGCAAAGAATTGCACGGCGTGCGCGATTTCATCCTGTGCACGATTCCGCTGATCGGCTTCGAGCGGCCATTTCATTTTTATCTGGTTCCCGAATACGAATGGCCAATTTTCAACTTCGCTGACACGTACCTCGTGATCGGCGCCGGCATGCTGACCCTGATGTCGCTGCGCGCCCCGCGCCCCAGCCCCAGCACGGCCACGGAATCAGGTTCTCAGCCCGACCACCCGGCAGGCCCCATGAGCGGCCCCATTTCGACCCACGCCGCGCAAACCTGACGGGTTCCACTTCAAAACCGAAGGGGCACTTACCCGGTTGAAGCCGCAGTTGGCAGGCGCATCGCGGGTATCGTCGCCCATTTTTTGGTGTTTTGTCTTGACCTGTTTTGCCGAACGGGGTATCCCATTGCCGCGGTTTTGAGGAACTTCGGAATCCCATCGGTCTGCGTCATGACTTTTCAGGAACGGAATCCCATGCGTCAGTTTGTCTTGCTGGCTTTGTGCTGTGTCGCCACGGGGGCCGTTGCACAGGATGCGAGCCGCGAAGCGGCACCCACGCCGATTCTTCGCCGCGCCCCGGCGCGGGTTGCATCTGCCGCCGACGGCCACGATGCGGCGCCGGCCGTACTGATATCGCGGCGGCCCGCGGCCCGCGGGACGCATTCGGGAAATGATTTGGCGGCAACTTCGGCGCCGGCTGCGGCCGGCCCTGATGTCGATCACCTGCTCGTTGCGGCCGATCACCTCGAAGCGGCCGGGCTGACAGAAGATGCCCAAAAGTATCGGGCGCTGGCCGAAGAGCAATTTCGCAAGAACAGCGAATCGTTGCACCGGGCGCTCAACCAGATCGACGTGTTGCAGTCCGAGGTCGATCGCCTGCGGGCGTTGACCGGTACGCAGGCGCAGGTGATGATTTCGGCCAAGGTCATCGAAATCTCGCGAACGAAGCTGCGCCGCGCGGGGCTGGACCTGAACGACGCACAGGTCGCGATCTCGTTCATTGCCAACTGCAACGACGTCTCGGAAATCCTCGGCGAAATGTGCGTTTCGACCGCGACCGCCGCCGATAAAGTCCCGGCGTTGGATAAAGATCGCCTGGCCGAACGGCTGCGTGAGCAGGGCGCCTTGAAAATCCTGGCCGAACCGACGTTGATCGTCCTCAGCGGCATGCCTGCCAGATTTCTCTCGGGGGGTGAGTTTCCGGTGCCGGTGCCTCAGGACCAGGGCGACTTTTCCATTGAGTACAAATCCTTTGGAACGCTGCTGGAAGTGTTGCCCCTGATGCTGGCCAAAGACCGGTTGCGGCTCGATGCGACGCTCAACGTCAGTGAACGCGACGGCTCGTGCAGCATTCAAAACCACGGGCTGAAGGTGCCGGGGCTGGTCAGCCGCTCGATCAGGACACAAGCTGAGCTGGAGTTGGGGCAAACTCTGGTTTTGACGCGATTGGTCGGCCAGCGCACGTTGGCGGCCTGCGACAATGTGGCCGAAAGCAGCAAAATCGCGCCGACAGCCGCGACCGAACCCCAACCGGCCCCGCCCGCCGACCATGCCGACGCCATCGAAGACGTGTTTCACCTCGTGTTGCTTTCGGCAGCGCCCGTGGCGCCCAAGGTGACACCGGCGCGAACGGCGGTCGAAGGCACTTTGCCAGCGGGCGAATCACCAGACGCTCTGCCGCCGCGCCCGGCGGCACTGCGCGACGTGGCCGCCCCGATTTCCATCTCGCCCTCGCGATAGTCGCGCCCACCCTCCGGCGCTTGCCCGGGTGGCTATTGTGCCAGCCGGCTCACGACGTTCACGAGCTTTTGGGCGATGCGCTCGACGGTGGCTTGCTGGCGCGGCTCCTTGAGTGCTCCGTCGGGCGTAAACGCTTCCTGCGCATTGGAAATCGCGATTTGCTCGGGAAGCACCAGCACATTGATGTTGCCCAGAATTGCCCGCACGTGAACCAGCCCGCGCAGGCCGCCCAGCCCGCCGATCGACGCGCTCATGATTGCGGCAACCTTGCCAGAAAAGCACGCCAGCGGCGGTTCGTCGGGCAGCCCGCGCGACGCCCAGTCGATCGCATTCTTGAGCACGCCGGAAATCGAGCTGTTGTATTCGGGCGACGCGATGATCAACCCCTGGTGGGCCAGCAACAGTTCCTTGAACCGGCGGGCGTTGGCCGGCAGGCCTTCGCGTTGTTCCAGATCGCCGTCATAGAGCGGCAAGGGAATGTCGCGCAAGTCGAGCAGCGTGACGTCGCCGCCAGCCGCCCGGGCGGCCGCCGCAGCCACGCGCACCAATTGCTTGTTGAATGATTGTTCGCGGGTGCTGCCCGCAAACGCCAGGATACGCGGTGTGGTTGTCATGCAGGGGGCCTTGGCACGGGGGCTGGGTTGCGTTTCCATTCAGGCGGTCAGGTTGGCGGCATGGCCGTGGTCAACGGGTCAGGCCAATGCGGCGTCAATTGCGACCCAGGTCTTCTTTTCAGATGATACCAGCACGGCGTCGGCGACGGCCTGGGCCTTCGCTCCAGCGTCGAAGCCGGGCACGGCGGCGCGTTTTTCGACGATCGCCGAGACGAATTCGTATACGAGATCGTATCGAAAGACAGTGCTCGGCACGCCTTGGCGGGGGTCGCGCGGGCTGCCGACCGGCTTCAGAAATTGTTCGGGCACATCGACCTTTTGCAGCGATTGGCCGTGCCGCCCGACCAAAATCGTGTTCGGCTCCTTGAGTTGGTACACCGCCGTGGCCTCGCTGCCGTTGACTTCGGCCCAGTCGTGACCGAAACCGTCAAAATGGTAGCCCTTGGCGAGCGTCGTGCCCTCGAGCACGCCCACACCGCCGCGGTCAAACTGGCAGATCAGGGCCGACCAGTCATCGACCTCCGACGGAGGCGAAGGAGTGCCGTCAGCGAATTTGTCGCGCGGCACAAACTGCGCCACCGCCCCACAGATGCTGGTCATGTCGCCCATCAAATCCTGGGCGTAGTCGATTCGATGAATCGTCATGTCGAACAGGTCGCCGGCGCCGGCCAGCGATTTCGATTGCCGCCACGACCAACTCGTTTCGGGCCAGTCGAGAAACCGCTGGCTGCGAAAATGCCGCGGCACACCCAGGCCGCCGCTATACACGAGGTGCCGCAGGTACAGCATCGACGGCGCGAATCGGTAGGTGAAGGCTGTCATGTGCCTGACGTCCTGCTGGTCAGCCGCACGATACATTTCGCGGGCTTCCGAGAAATGCTGGACGAGTGGTTTTTCACACATGACATGTTTGCCTCCGGCAATACAGGCCAGGGCGATCGGCTTATGGGTGAAATTCGGCGTGGCAATGATGACCGCGTCAATGTCGGGGTCGGCGGCGATGTCTTCGTAGCGCGTCGTGCGCTTGGTCGGGCCCCAATCGTGCTGCCGCTGTTCGAGCAGTTTTTCGTTCGGGTCGCACACCGCCGCCAATTCGGCCCGCCGGTCGATCTTGATGCCCGGCACATGATGATAGTCCGACACCGCGCCCGCCCCGATGATTGCAATTCGCACTTTGCCAGCCATGAATTTTCCCCGGCAGCCGAAGCTGCTTTGCAACGAATGGTTAGTTCCCTGGTGGATGAAATCGTGGCACAACGCCAAAACATTCGACGCAGCGATCGTGCCTTGGGCCGAACACCCGTACCGGGCATCAAACACGCTGCGTGCCGCGCGCGGTTGGTCTCGGCCCGCGCCGCGTATTAAATATCGTACCCGCCAGAAACTCGCAACTGCTGGGGGGCGCGCAACACCCGAACGATGCCGCCAGTCGATCGGACATTATTCAGTTTGGCCGCCCACGATCTGGTCGACAAGTGCCAGCGCCTCGCCGACCGTGGCGATGGTTCCCTCAAGCTGTGCGTCGCGGACACGCGTTAGAAGTTCGCTGAATTGCGCTCCGGGTTGCAAGCCGTGGCCAATCAGGTCGGCGCCGGTCAGCAAGGGGGGCGGGGCGATTTCTTCGGGGGGCGTGCGCTGCAGAAATTCTTCGCAGAAATCGACAGGAGCCAGGTCGCAATGATCGGCTTCGGCCGCCGCCCGATGCAGTTTGATCAACTCAACAAACGCCGGGTGGGCCGCCAGGCGCTTGAGCTGCGATAAAGCCAGCGTTGGGGCGTCGACCAGGGCGCGGCGGTGAAGAGTCAGCCAGGTGATCAACTCCGTCTCATGATTCGCCAACCGCATGCGCCGACCCAGGGCGTGCAGCGCTGCCGTTTCGCGGTGTGAACTGAGCGTCGCCGCCCCGTGATGGGGTTTGGGTTCAGCGATACCAGGCGTCAGGTCGTACAACAGGGTCGCCAGTGCCAGCTCAAAACTGGGCGCGTGCAGGCGGTCAACGCGCCGCAGCGTGCCGCGCCAACGCGCAGTGGCTGTTTCCGGGTCGCTGTTCGTGAACAGCTCAGCGAGTTCGGGCAGGATCGGCAGAGCGAGCTTCAATTGGCGGGCCAGTTCGAGCGCCTGCGACCGTCGCTCATGCACCAGCATCTTTTTCAGTTCCTGGGTGATGCGCTCGCGACTCACCACCAGGATTTCTCCGGCCATTTCGGTCGCCGCCCGCGCTGTGGCTCCGTCCAGGCGAAAGTTGAACCGGGCGGCGAGCCGCACAGCCCGCAACATCCGAAGTTTGTCTTCCTGAAATCGTGCGCGGGGTTCGCCGATCGCCTTCACGATGCCGCGGGCCAGATCGTCGCGGCCCCCCACGTAATCAAAAACCTGCTCGATCAGTGGGTCATAAAACATGCCGTTGATTGTAAAATCGCGGCGTTGGGCGTCTTCCTCGGGCGATGAAAAGCGCACATGGTCGGGGCGGCGGCCGTCGCCATACGGGCCTTCGGTGCGAAATGTGGCGACTTCCACGTCGCACCCACGTTGCGGGCCGCGGACCTGAATCACACCAAAACTGGCGCCGATCGCCAGTGTCTTGCGCGGGCCGAACAGGTTTTGAACCTGTTCGGGCCGGGCATCGGTCGCTACGTCGTAGTCGCCCGGCGTTTCATTGAGCAGCAGGTCGCGGACGCAGCCGCCCGCCCACAACGCCTGAAAGCCCGCCGCCTGCAACCGGCGCACGACGGTAATCGCGAATTCGCGTTGGTTGTCGCCGGCCGTCATAGTGCGTTCAAAGGTCCTCGAGAGTTTTCGTCGCTGCCTGTGCCGGGGTGAACCCGAGGGAATGCTGCGTTGACCTGCGGCGGCCAAGGGGCAGAATGGGCTGGCGTCGGCCCCAACCGATGCACTGCCTGCGGGCAAAATTGGCGATGATCGAGAACGCACGTTCCCGGGGTGTCGATATTGTACCAATGGGACCCGCTGTCATTATAGCGGCGGCCGGGCGCGGGTTGAACGCTGCGCGCGTGCCGCTCAGATGGCGCAACGCGCCGCGGGCAACCGCGGCTGTGCGGCTTTCGGCTGTCGCGCGGCGTCGATTCTGGTAACTTGACGGCGTACCGCCGAGGCGACGCAACGCCCGGTTGCTTTCGTCATCAATGACAGGTGCTGCATGGTTCGACTTCGCATGTTCTGCAAATTGGCGGCCGTTGTGGCAATCGGTGTCAGCGTGGCGGCTTGGCGGGTCGCGATTTCCGACGATTCGCCCGCCGCAACGACCGCAGCCGAGTTTCCGCCGGAACTCGTGGCATTCACTCCGTCGCCGAGCAATCCGGTGTTTTCCGGGGCGGGGCCCGGACATTGGGATCAAAAAATCCGCGAACGCGGCTGGATCCTGCACGAATCCGATGGCTACCACTTGTGGTACACCGGCTACGACGGCACGAAAACGGGCATTCGCAGGCTGGGTTACGCGACTTCGCACGACGGCATCGAATGGCGCCGCCACGCCGGCAACCCGCTAATCGCCGACCACTGGGTCGAAGATATGATGGTCGTCAAGCACGATGGCCTGTACTACATGTTCGCCGAGGGGCGCGACGACCAGGCGCAATGGTTGACATCGCGCGACCGGGTGCAGTGGGAGCGGCGGGGCACGCTTGATATCCGCTACAAAACTGGAAAACCGCTGACGCCCGGTCCGTTCGGCACGCCGACCGCGTGGTTTGAAAACGGAACCTGGCACCTGTTTTACGAGCGGCAGGACGCTGCCGTCTGGCTGGCGACTTCGCGGGATCTCAAGGTATTCACGCACGTTCAGGATGAACCGGTACTTAACCCCGGCCCCGGCGAGTACGACCGGTCAATGATCGCACTGAACCAGATTATTCGTCGAAACGGCCGATATTACGCGTATTACCACGGTCTCGATCTGACCCGCGAACCGAAACTCTGGACGACCGCCATGGCCTCCTCGAGCGACCTGATCCACTGGACGAAGTACCCCGGCAACCCGCTGCTGCGCGAGAACAAATCGAGCGGCATCGTCGTGGAAGATGGCCCTGGCTACCGGCTGTATTCCATGCACGACAGCGTGCAATTGCATCTGCCAACAGGCAAGTGAACCATCGATTGGGCAATTTGACTTGCCCTTACAATCATGATATGACGATGTTATTATATGATTGATTGCAGGTGCCCCTAGGCAAGGGAGCCGACAGGTGCCTGAACGACAGGATGGTTGAACTGCCCCCGCCCAAATTGCGGCATTGACGCGACGTGTGCGTGGTCACACGCGCGGCAGCCGGTTCAACCAATAGTTTTGAATGCGCGATTTTTGAATCAGCGATGAGGAACAAACGATGCTGACAATTCTCGGCCGGCCTGACAAAAAGTCGGCGTTTTGCGACCGCTTGACCCGCCGCGGGTTCTTGCAAATCGGCGGCGCGGCCCTGGGCGGGCTGGCGCTGACGGACATTCTGCGGCTGGAAGCGGCTGCAGGCGTGGGGCAGTCGCACAAGGCGATCATCAACATCTACCTGCCGGGCGGGCCTTCGCACATTGACATGTGGGATCTGAAGCCCGAGGCGCCGGTCGAAATTCGCGGCGAGTTTCGCCCGATCAGCACGAACGTGCCCGGCATTCAGATTTGCGAGCTGTTTCCCAAGATCGCGCAAATGATGGACAAGTTCGTCATCATTCGATCACTGGCCGATTCCGACGGCGGCCACGACGGCTACCAGTGCATGACCGGCCGCAAGCGAAGCGACCGCACGCCGAACGGCGGGTGGCCCTCGGCGGGCGGCTGGATTTCGCGGCTGGCCGGGTCGGCTGACAAGGCGGTGCCCCCCAACCTGGCCCTGATGTACCAGACGGGCAATCGCACGTGGGGCGAACCCGAAACGGCCGGTTTTCTGGGGCCGATGCACAACCCGTTTAACCTGGTGGGCCGCAAGGCCCGCGAAAAGTCGGAAGACATGGTGTTGCAGGGCATTTCGCTCGAACGGTTGCAAGACCGCGAGCAGTTGCGGAATGCTTTCGACCGATTTCGCGGCAACGTCGATGTGGCGGCCCGCATGGCCAGCATTGACGCCTACATGACGCAGGCGCTGGGCATTCTCACGACGTCGAAACTGGGCGATGCGCTTGACCTGTCGAAAGAAGACCCGCGCATCGTCGCCCGTTACGGCAAAAGCGACGAAAGTTTTCAACGCGACGGCGCCCCGCGCATGATTGAGAACTTCTGCGTTGCCCGCCGCCTCGTCGAAGCCGGCGCGCGGTACGTCGCGCTCAATTACAGCCGGTGGGACTGGCACGGCGCCGACGGCATGAATTACCCCATGTCGCGCATCGAGTTTCCCATGCTCGACCAGGGGTTGGCGGCTCTGGTGACCGACCTGCACGAACGTGGCCTCGACAAGGATGTGTCGGTCGTCTTGTGGGGCGAATTCGGGCGGACCCCCAAAATCAACACCAGCAACAGCCGCGACCACTGGCCCCGGGTGAACGACGCCGTGCTGGCCGGCGGTGGCATGCGCACCGGCCAGGTGATTGGCGAAACCAACAAATTCGCCGAAGAGGCCATCAAGCGCCCCATCAAGTTTCAGGAAGTGTTCGCGACGCTGTATCACAAAATGGGCCTCGATGCCCATCGCGACCGCGTCTTCGACGGGGGCGGCACCCCGCGCTACCCCACTGATTCTGACGTCGAACCGATCCACGAACTGATTTGACGACCCGCGAAACAGGGGGGGCAATGCCCCCCCTGTGCGCAGCGGGGGCGTTTCTTACTTCGTCGGCAGCAGCTTCGACAGATCGTACGCGGTCACGTTGTCTTCGAGCATCCGCGGCAGGATCAGCAGTTTTTCCTTCGGGAAATAGGCCAGGTCGGCCGTGCCCTTCGTCAACTGGGCCAGCAATGTCGGCTTGCCGGCTTTGCTCACGTGAAATACGCGCCCGTTCAGCCAGTCGCTGACGATGTAACCGCCGTGCCCGTCCGATTCGACGCCGTCGAGCACGCCCAGCGGCTCGGGCGTAATCAGCGTTTTCTTGCCGGTCTTCAGATCGATTGCGAACAGGTGGCCCGGTTTGGTTACCTGCATCTCGGGCGTCAATTCGCCGCGTGCGCCGACAATCAGCCGGTCGCCTTCGACCAGGAGTCCATTCGGAAACTCGAGGTCCGGCCCCTCGGCGACGACTGACAGTTTGCCGGCGTGCAGCGCGTGAATGCGATTGCCGAGCATGTCGGAAACGTACACGGTTCCATCTTCGCTGGCGGCGACGTCATTCAGAAACTTCGCCCCCTCGATTTTGATGCGGTGGCTGATCTTGCCCGTCGGGATGTTCACGCCCACGAGTTCATCGAGGTCGCTGGTCCACAGCGTGTCGCCCGTGCTGCGAATGCCCTTGGGCGCGTTCAGGCCGTCGACCCATTTCGCCGCCAGCACCTTGCCCGACCGGTCAAGCTTCGAAATCCAGCCCACGCCGTCGCGCTCGCCGCCGGGCCCGCTGATCTGCGACACAAAAATGAAACCCGATTTCGGGTCAAAGTACGCGCTTTCGGGCCGCGAGAACCCCTCGGTCGCCTTCCAGACGATGGGCGGCTCCTTGACGTCTTCGGCCCGCACGGGGCCACTCGCGGCGAGTGTTGCGGCCAATGAAATGCCAGCGCAGGTCAACAAGCGAATCGAAATCGACATCGGTGCAGCTCTCCAGGAAAAGCGTAAATCAGGGCAGGGTTCATCAGGGTTTGGGGGCTTGGGCGGGGCTGGCCGGGAGTTCGTCGACCCACCGGCGGATCAGTTGCACTGCTTTTTCATCGACGACGTTCGAGGCCAATGGCGGCATGCGAAACGGTCCCGTCGAGCGCATGCGATGCCACATTTCCGATCGCGCGGCGCTGCCGGGCGCCAGCAGCAGTGAATCAGGCGGGCCCGTTCGGCCCCGGCCCGGTTCGAGGCCGAGCAGGTTCATCTTGTCGAGCGGCGTCGAGTGCCGGAAATCGACCTTGGCCAGCCCCGGCGCGCCCGGCTGGTGGCACAGGGCGCAGTTGACATCGAGATACGCGCGAACCCGGTCCTTGACCGGCGCGGCGTCGTCATTCCAGTCGGGGTATTTGCCCGCCGTGCCGGCCGAGGGGGCGGCGCCGTTGGCAAAAATTCCCAACCGGGTGAAGTACGCCAACTGGTTTTCGGGGCTGCCGGGGCGGGCGCGATCGAGTTGCCGCGTGTTCAAACCCAGCACAAACCCGGCGACCGGGGTGTGGCAGGCGTTGCAGTCAGAACGGCTGGGGAAGTACCACGCCTGCTCGTGCGCCGCCGCGCCCGATTCGACCGCAAACGTTTTTGTCTGGGCTGCCGGATTCAGCGTGGCCTCGGTCTGGGCGTCGTTCCAGACGTAGGTGTAGCCCTGCCACCCCCAGACATGGTTCACGAGCAGTCGTGTTTCGAGGCGGCGGGGCGGGGCGGTTTTGCCGGCGGGAAGTGAAAAATGCTTCACCAGCACCGTGCCTTGCGGAAACTGCCAGGCTTGGTCGCCACGTGTCGCCACGCTGGCGGCCCTGGGCAGCGCGACCCAGCGTTGTTTGTCGGCCCCGTCAGACCAGAGCGGCACATTGACCGTATACGGAATCAAACCCGCCACGGGCCGCAGGTCGGCGACCGAAGCAAACAGCCCGGTTTCAGACAATCGCTGCGGAAAAGGCGGCGATTTCTGCTGGTGCCACGCGGCACGTTCGATCCGAAAGAGGCCATCGGTCGCGACGACGATTGCCTCGCCCTGCTGGTCGTAGCCAATGGCCGTAATTGTCGGGTGGCCCAACGGCGTGATCTGCTGATTGGCTGTCACGGCCTTGCCGTTCCAGCGCAAGGCCCACAGGCGGCCAGTGACCCAGTCGCCGTAAATGTACGCCCCGGCGAGCTCGGGCAGCCGCGGGCCGCGGTAAACCACGCCTCCGGTAATCGAACGTCCATCGGT
>JAJXXL010000499.1 GCA_021781115.1 Planctomycetota bacterium | reverse complement strand
GGCGGACGCGGTATCGTCAGGGGCAGCGTCATGCACAACAAGCAGCGGCACAAGCGGTTGCGCTGCGGCTGACGCAGCGGCCCCCCAATCGAAAGCGTCCCGTGCGGCGGCCCCTGCCACGGCGTCGGCCAACGGAAGCGGCTCTCTGAATGCCAGTGCATCTCAAGAGGAAATGACGCAACACGCGGGGCAAGGCACGCGGCGGGACGCCGCGTCTACGGCGTCTGAAGAGCCGGCCACGGGTTCGGCAACGCCCGAACCCGCGGTGTCGTCAGTGGCATCGTCATGTACAACTGACAGCGGCGCAGGCGGTTGCGTTGTGGCTGACGCTGCACCCCCGGACTTGGACGCGGCCGGGCGGTGACGGCGGGCGTGTGGTTACAGGGTAACGACGCCCTTTTTGAGAATCAGGTTGCCATACAGGGCGACTTCACTCGTGGCGACGATGCCAAAGGCCAGTCGCGAACGATGGTAGAAGTCTTCGCGGTCCAGCGGCACGAGCGCAATCGCGCGGCCTTCGGCTTCTTCGAGCAGGTGCCGGAAACCGGTCCAAATCGGCGGTTCGGCGGCGGGTGCCCCCACCGGCTGCATGACGAACGCAACCTCGTCGACGAACGTGTCCAGGGGGAAGAGTTGCAGCACCGCTTCCAGAAGTGGCAGCAGCGGCAAGCCATCGGCACGAACGAGCCGCTGGGCGTTGGCGTCGGCGGGAAAATTACCGTCCGCAAGCACGATTTCGTCACCGTGCCCCATCTGCATCAGCAATTGCATCAGGTCGGGCGAAATCAGTGGTGAGATATTCTTGAGCACGTCGAATTCCTTTGCATCAGGCATGCAGAACGCAGACAAACGCCAACCGCAATGCGGTTCAAGTTGCACCGGGTTGCGTACCGGGCAATTCGCGTTGACGAAAGGTTGAATTTTCCGAAAGAATTCGGGGCACGGGCTTTTCGCCGACGGCAACAATCGCCATGATGCCGATTCGCCGTCGGGGCCCGCCCGCCGTCGAACGGGGGCCCGCCCGCCCGGCATTATGCGGGCCAAGGGGGCGTGCCATTCACGGGTCGAACCGGTAAGAACGACACGCCTTGCCAGCGTAGCAAGTTTTGCAGCGAGTTCCTAGAATGTGCGGGCCGTGGCCGGGCGAGCCGGTTCGGGCCCGCAATCGCCCAACGGTTTGGCTCAATCGGGCCGGGCCACTCAGGCTTGGCAGTTGGTGGTGCGCGGCGGCGTGCGCCATTGAAAGAGATCGTGTTTTCCGGCGAAGCAAGGTGCTCGCGCAATCCGCCGGGGCGGGAATTTCAGATTCAGGTCAAAACCATGAAAATTCACGAATATCAGGCGAAGAAACTGCTGGCGACGGCTGGCGTGGCGGTTCCGCGGGGCGTGGTTGTCAGAACGACCGATGAAGCCGCCCAGGCGTTTACCGAACTGGCCGGTCCGATTGCGGTCGTCAAATCACAAATTCACGCAGGCGGGCGGGGCAAGGGGCGGTTCAAGGAACATCCGCAGCAGGCCGGGGTGGTGCTGGTCAGGTCGGCGGCAGAGGCCAGCGACAACGCGGCCCGCATGCTGGGCGGCACGCTCGTCACCAAACAAACCGGCCCCGAAGGCAAGCAGGTGAACGTGCTGTTCGTCGAACAGGGGCTGGAAATCGCCCGCGAGTTGTACCTGGGCATTGTGGTCGATCGCGAAGCGGGCGGGCCCGTGCTGATCATGTCATCGGAAGGCGGCATGGAAATTGAAGAGGTTGCCGCGCATTCGCCCGAAAAAATCCTGCGTGAGCCGATTGACGTTGATTGCGGGCTGCATGCCTACCAGGCGCGGAACATGGCGTTCCGGCTGGGGCTGGAGGGCGGCGCCGTGCGTTCGGCAGAAAAATTCCTGCGGCAGATGAGCCGGTTTTTTCTCGACTCCGATTGCAGCATGGCCGAAATCAACCCGCTGGTCGTCACCAAGCAGGGCGAAATGCTGGCCCTCGACGCAAAAGTGACCTTCGACGACAACGCCCTGTTTCGCCACGAGGCGTTCAAGGAATTGCGCGACCTGAGCGAAGAAAATGAAATGGAAGTGCGGGCGGGCAACACGGGCCTGAGCTTCGTCAAACTCGACGGCAACATCGGCTGCCTGGTCAATGGCGCCGGGCTGGCGATGAGCACGATGGACCTGATCAAGTTGCACGGGGGCGAGCCGGCGAATTTTCTCGACGTCGGCGGTGGGGCCAATGTCGACCAGGTCACCGAAGCGTTTCGCATCCTGCTGGCCGACAAGCATGTACGGGCCGTGCTGGTGAACATTTTCGGCGGCATCATGAAGTGCGACACGATTGTCGAGGCGTTGCTGACCGCGTATGAAAAAGTTGGGTTTGACGTGCCCCTCGTGGTTCGACTGGAAGGCACAAACGTTGAAAAGGCCCGCGAAATGCTGGCTGCCAGCGGTCGCGACATCATTGGCGCCACCGACCTGACCGACGCCGCGAAAAAGGTTGTCGCCACGCTCAGCGGCTGAAGGCATCGCTGCCGGCCGGCGCAAGCCCGCCGCCCCCCCCACGAGCCAGTCTGTTTTTGTTTTTCACAGGGTTGCCACATAATGAGCATACTTGCCGATCGCAATACAAAGGTGATTTGCCAGGGAATTACCGGCAAAGCGGGCCTGTTTCACAGCCAGAAATGCCGTGAATACGGCACGCAAATGGTGGGCGGCGTGACCCCCGGCAAAGGCGGGGGCACGGTCGACGGCTTTCCGATTTTCAACACCGTCGCCGAGGCGGTCGATAAGACCGGCGCCAACGCCACGCTGATTTTCGTGCCGCCACCGTTTTGCGGAGACGCGATCCTCGAAGCCGAAGCCGCGGGCATTCCGCTGATTATCGCGATTACCGAGGGCACGCCGGTGCTCGACATGGTGCGCGTGCATAAAAAACTCCTGCACAGCCGCAGCCGCCTGATTGGCCCGAACTGCCCCGGCATCATTACGCCCGGGCAGGCGAAAATCGGCATCATGCCCGGCTATATCCACAAGCCCGGTACGGTTGGGCTGATGAGTCGCAGCGGCACGCTGACGTATGAAGCGGTTTGGCAGTTGACGAATCTGGGGTTGGGGCAATCGACCTGCGTCGGTTTGGGGGGCGACCCGATCGTGGGCACAAGCTTCATCGACTGCCTGCAAATGTTTCAAGACGACCCCGGCACCGAAGCAATTTTGATGATGGGCGAAATCGGCGGTAACGCCGAAGAAAAGGCGGCGGCGTTCATTCGCGACTATGTCAGCAAGCCGGTGGCCGCGTTTATCGCGGGCCGCACCGCGCCGCCCGGCCGGCGGATGGGGCACGCCGGCGCCATCATTTCCGGCGGCAGCGGCACCGCGACGGAAAAAGTGGCCGCACTCGAAGCGGCGGGCGTCGTCGTCGCTGAAAGCCCCGCTGATATGGGCACCGCCATGCAGCGGGCTATCGCCCGCCGGAAGCGCTGAGCGGGAGCCGTTGAACCGGGCGAAACCGGCGTCGGCGGGCGTTCATTTCGCCGCGGCGGGCACAACCTCTGGCTCGCTGGCGCGGCTGTGTTGAAAGAACAGCCTGAGCCGCACGATTTCACGCGGCAGGAACCTGATGGCCGTATAGTGCCCCGCGTCGAGCCAGACCAATTCGGGCTGGGTGCCAATGCT
>JAJXXL010000433.1 GCA_021781115.1 Planctomycetota bacterium | reverse complement strand
GGAAAGGGCTCTGTTGACGGGGGCCCAATGGTCGCGTCCCGCGTCCTTGTTGATCTTCGGCGTGCGCCCGAACTCGCCCCAGACGAGCAGCGTGACATCGCGATCGAGGCCGCGTTCGTGCAGGTCTTGAACGAGGCTGGCCACGCCCTGGTCGAACACCGGCAGGTTCTGTCGCAAGTGCTTGAAGTTCTGCCCGTGCGTGTCCCAGAAACCATAGGCCACCGTGACGCAGCGCACGCCTGCTTCGATCAGGCGCCGGGCGATGAGCAACTGGTCGTTCCACAGCGGCGCGCCGTCGCCCTGGTGTTTGGGCGAGCCTTTTCCGTAGCGGGCACGAAGGGCCGGGTCTTCGCGTTCGACGTCGAGCGCCGCCACGAGCTTGCTCGAGGTCAGCACGTCAAATGCCCGCTCGTAATTCGAATCAACCCCTTCGCGGCGTACGCCGTCGACCGCGGTGCGGTACTGGTCGAAGCATTCCAGCAGCTTGCGGCGCTGGTCGAGCTGGGCCGCCGAAATGTACCGCAGTTTCATGCTGGCCAAGTCTTCGCCATCGGCCCGCACCCCGGCGTACCGCGGCCCCAAAAATCCGGGCCCCGGGCTGTTATAGGGCCGGTGCTGCATCGTCGGAAACAGATCGACAAACGGAGGAATCACCGGGTCGGCGGCCCCCTGTACGCGGGCAATCATCGACCCCATGTTCGGCCAGCCGCTACGCTGGCTGTCGCCCATCGAATAGCCGGTCAGGTTTTGAAAGC
Source organism: Planctomycetota bacterium (assembly GCA_021781115.1). GTDB lineage: Bacteria > Planctomycetota > Planctomycetia > Planctomycetales > Planctomycetaceae > JAJXXL01. The sequence continues at coordinate 2,909 of JAJXXL010000433.1, read as the reverse complement.
TGCTGTGCTCGTCACGCAGGCCCACAATTGAGCGCAGCACGGCGAGTTTGTCCATCGACTTCGCGGTTTCCGGCAACAGTTCGCAAACCTGCACGCCCGGCACACAGGTGTCGATCGGCTGGAACTCGCCGCGAATTTCTGCGGGCGCTTCGGGCTTAAGGTCGAAAGAATCCTGGTGGGCCAGGCCCCCCGACAGGTAAACCATGATCACCGATTTTTGCCCGCCGCCGCGTTCTTCGGCCCGCAACAGGTCGGGCAAAGCCAGCCCGCCGCCAAGCATTCCCCCGCCGATCAACCCGCCGATTTGCAGGAACGAGCGGCGGGAAACTCCATCGCAATAGCGGTGCGGCCGGCCAGAGACTTTCAACATTTGCGTTACGCTCCTGAGCGAATTATCATCCGGCTCGAAGAAACGGCGGGCTTTACCCAATGTCACGCCGTCGAATCGTCAATGCCAAACGCGACGCATCGGGCGTCCTCCCGACGAATCAATTTATTTTGATGGTATCAGGTCAATTCTGTCGTCGCAACATCGAACAGGCACTTGGGTTGGTTTCGAAATCAGGCATTGGCACAGCAGCGGTGGCTGGAGGATTTATCGGTTGTTGTCGCAGCGGGATTGCGAACAGTAACGGTTGTAGTGGTTGGGCAATTGCCGGCCGCGCCGGGTTGCCACGCAATGCGGTGCTCAAGGGACGGATCCGAAATGTTGAAACTGGCGACGAAATTCGTTCCCGAACGGTCTGCGTTCGAAATGGCTCATCAGGCGGGTTTTCGCTGTACCGAGCTGTGGCTCGATGCCGCCGTGCTGGCACGGTGGCAGTCCATTGTGCCCGTGGCTCGTGATTACCCATTCGAATACGCCATGCATTTTCCGAATCGGACTGACCTTTCTGACGAAACGCTGGCCCAGGCCGTGGAACTTTATCGCGCCCTGGGCTGCCGCTGCATGGTGATTCACCAGCCGATGTACGACAGGTTTCACACGGCGTTGCACCGGCTTGACCCGACGTTGCAATTTGCCGTCGAGAACCACCACCTCGCATTGACCGAAATTGACGACTGGGCCGGCGCTAACGAGGGCCTGGCGCTCGATGTCGAGCACTTCTGGATGCTGACATTGCGCGGCGCCGACCTCGGCCGACTGACAGTGAAAGTCGGTGAGTTCCTGGGGCGCTGGGGCCATAAACTGAGGCACGTGCACCTTCCCGGCTATGTACCCGGTTACGACGAACACCGCCCGATGTACTGTGCCCGCGAACTGGTCTTCAATGTGCTGACGCAACTGGCGAATGTTCAATTCGAGGGTCTGATTGTCAGCGAAGTCAGCCCCGAATTTCAAACGCCCAACGATTTGCGCATGGACGTGCTGCTGTTCGACACCTGGCGGGCCGCATCTTTTCGCGATTGACATTCGACAATGGGCCCGTATTCGATTGGAAACTCTGCGGGCGGCCGGTTTCCGCCCGGACTCGAACTATAGTCAAATCGGTGCGGTGTGTCACCGTCGCACGCTGCCGTACCCTCTGGATCGGCACAACGCCGGGGCTCCGTGCGTTCAAGCCCGCGATCTGAGGGGCGCCATCGCCGCAGGCTCGTGGTGAGACGAGCGTCGCGGCCCTTGGCTGAGCCGCAGATTGACACAGACTCAATACAAGAATTATCTGCGTCAATCCGTGGCAATCCGTGGCTGAACCCGTCGAGTCCCGGCTCAGTCGAACTCAGGAAGCGACCGATTGCACGGATGGCGATAACCTTCTCAATCATGGAATCCGCGATCTCGGATGGCGCTACGGCGTGGCAATCACCTTCGTCAGCAGCGTCTTGATGTATGTGTCCCGGTCATCCTTCTGGAACAGGACGTGGCACTTCTGAAGGTCGGCTTTCGTCATGCCTTCGCCCCACATCGGAATGTTCGGGTACGGCGTCGGCGAGACGATGAACGAGTTCAAAATCACGGCGGGATCGGCAAGCCGGGCTTCGATGTCCTTGATTGTGCGGTAGAACTGAACCTTCGGGTTTGAGGCACCATCGTCAAGCTGGCGCAGGCCCTTGGGGTCAACGAAGGTGACGTACTGCTGCTTGCCGACCAGCAGCCAGAGGATGAAGTCGGGGTAAAAGTTGCCTGCCTCGAAGAAGCCAATGCCCCGCTTGCTCACGTTGCGGAGCAGGAACAGCTCCCGGCCCTCGAAGAAGTCCTGCTTCTCATCATGGAACTTCTTCAGGTCCAAAACAAAGTCGCGTTCGCCGTCGTTGAGCGACACCGGGCTGACTTCGATCAGTTTGCTCGTGCTGAGATGCAGCAGCGGTTGATACAGGTGGTTCCCGAACCAGTAGGCCGACAGGTTGCCGATCTCGCACTTGGCCTTGAATGTTTTCTTGTTGATCTGGTCCTTCAGCGCTTCAAGGCCGGTCTTGATCGTTTCCGCCGACTCGTCGATCAGCAGGCGATATTCCTGGACGAAGTTCGGGTCATCTTCCCGAAGCTCGTGATACTCCAGGTGGTCGGCTTCCCATTCCTGTTTCTTGTGCTTGTAGTAGCGGTCGATGTATTTCTTGAGCAATGCGACGGCGATCTCTTCCCAGCGGCGCACCTGGTCGAAGCGAGTGAATTCCAGTTCCGCCGAGGGAATGAACAGCCGATACCAGCGAGGGTTGTGGAGCAACTTCAATATGCTCTCACGGGGCAGGTTCAGGTTGTACCAGGCCCGTTCGTTCTTGAAGTGCTGCAACTCGAAGTAGATGGCGTCGATGTCCATGAAGGCGAGATGCTTGTCCTCGAACCGGCCTCAGGGCCAGCGCGCACTCTGGGGTATTTGCAAAAGATGGGTAATTAGCGCTTTTGTCCACGATTCGGTACAAATCTCCGTGCGTGATAGGAGCAATTCACAAGGCACGGAGGATGAGAA
>JAJXXL010000066.1 GCA_021781115.1 Planctomycetota bacterium | reverse complement strand
CCGCACCATGTCGCTCCTTCTGCAGGTGCCGAGCAAAACATAGCGCGAAACGATTCAAATGACCAGGGCGGGGCCAAGAAAAACGCCGGATTTTCGTCGCGACTTTTGTCGCACGTGTCAGGGGTTGGCGCGCGGGGGGATGTGGCGTAAGATGCACGAACGCTTATATGTTTGGTGGTGACGTCATCATTTTGAGTTGAACGGCTGCATGGACAGCGAATTGATAAAAGTGCAACGGAATCGACGCCAGCGCCAGCCGGGCACCGGTTGTCGGAACGGCCTAATCTCCCACATCCAGATCCATCTGGTACGCGGGTGGTTGGTGGTTCTGTGTGTCGTCGTTGTCCAATGCCGATCGCAAGGAGCTGAAGCCCGCGGCACCTCCGCGGTGGTTGACGGGACGGCCGCAGTGATTTCGACAGCCGGTGGCTCGGTTCCGACAACATCGCCGCAGGATGATTATCATTTTGAAAACGACATTATTCCGATTCTGTCGAAGTTCGGCTGCAATATGTCGGCGTGTCATGGCAAGGCCGAGGGTCAGAACGGGTTTAAACTTTCCGTATTCGGTTCGGATCCGGCCGCCGATCATGCGGCATTGACGTTCGAGGGGCGCGGGCGGCGCACGATTCCGGCCATTCCCGAGCAAAGCCTGTTGCTGGCGAAAGCGTCGGGCCGTGTACCTCACGGAGGCGGTGTGCGGATCCGGCGTGATTCGATCGAGTATCAAACGCTCCGTGGCTGGATCGCCGCCGGAACGCCACTCGGTGCGGTGGATGCGCCGCATGTCGTATCGATCTCCGTGCTACCGGGCGAACGCGAACTGCGGTTTCGCCAACAGCAACCGTTGCAGGTGCGAGCGACCTGGTCGAACGGAAAGGTTCGCGACGTCACGAACCACGCGCGGTTTCAGTCGAATCGCGAAGAGCTGGCGGCGGTCAACGACGCAGGAGTTGTCACGGCTGGTGATGTTCCGGGAGAGGCGGCTGTCATGGCGGCGTACCTGGGCGAAATCGCCGTATGCCACGTTCTCATTCCACAACCTGGCCCGCCGGCATTTACGTCTCCGGCGCCCGAATACAACTTTATTGACGGCCTGATTGATGCCAAGCTGCGCAAGCTGAATATCGCCCCGTCTGAAGTGGTCGCCGACGCCGACTACCTCCGTCGCGTTTATCTCGACGTGATCGGCACGCTGCCCACCGCGGCGGCCGCGCGTGAGTTTCTTGCCGACGAACGGCCCGACCGCCGGGCGCGGCTGGTCAATCAGCTCCTGCAAAGACCAGAGTTTTCCACTTACTGGGCGATCAAGTGGGCCGACGTGTTGCGGGTCGATCGGCAGGCGTTGGGGCACAAACGTGCCTACGCATATTACCGCTGGATTCGCGACAGCCTGGCGGCGAACAAGCCATACGACCAGTTTTGCCGCGAAGTCGTCACGGCAGAAGGGCCGCTGGCCGAAGCCCCGGCGGGCGGCTTGTTTAAGGTTCTTTCAAAACCGGGTGAAGCGGCTAGCACGTTGTCGCAGGTGTTTCTGGGCGTACGCATCGAGTGCGCGCAATGCCACCATCACCCGTTCGACCGTTGGAGCCAATCCGATTATCTGGGTATGCAGGCGTTTTTCACACAAGTCGGGTTCAAGGGGGCGGGCGACGCCGAAGTCCTGCTGGCCGCAGGCGACGCACCAAGCATTCATCCGCGGACGGGCCAAACCGTGTTGGCGCACGCATTAGGCATGGCCTCGCCCGATGCGCAACCTGCGGGCGATCGCCGGCTGCTGCTCGCCGCTTGGATGACGTCGCCCGACAACCCCTGGTTTTCCAGAAATTTCGTGAATCGGATCTGGGGGCATTTTCTGGGGCGGGGTCTGGTCGAACCGGTCGATGATTTTCGGACGACGAACCCGCCCGTCAATGCCGAACTGCTCGACGCCCTCGCCCGGCGATTCGTCGAAGCGGGTTACGATTTCCACGAACTGATTCGCATCATCACGGCGTCGCGCGTGTATCAGACGTCGGCCGCGCCCAACGCGACAAACGTTCAGGATGAACGCAATGGCTCTCGTGCGTTGTTCAAACGGCTCGATGCCGAAGTGCTGCTCGACGCGATCTGCCAGACTACGGGTGTGGGCGAAAAGTTTCCCGGAATGCCGGGGGGCGAGCGGGCGATCGAACTTTGGGACAGCCAGGTACGGCATTACTTTCTGAAACTTTTCGGCCGGCCCACCCGGGTGACAGCGTGCGAATGCGAACGCACGACCGAAGCCAGCGTGGCCCAGGTATTGCACGTCCTCAATTCTCCGGAAATACAGCGAAAACTGGCACACGACGGGGGGCGCGTGTCCCAATGGGCCGACACGATTTCCGACGACCTCCGCCTGGTTGACGAAATGTATCTGACCTTTTACAGCCGTTTTCCGAACGATCAGGAACGGGCTCAGGCGACCACGTTTTTAAAACACAGCGCGAACCGTCGCCAGGCGGTCGAGGACCTCGCCTGGAGCATGCTCAACACCGTTGAATTTTTATTTAACCACTGACAGCCAGACGCCGCCTGAAGAATTCGCCCTGGCCAGGAGCACGTGTCATGCCCCGGAAGTATTGTGACGGAATGCGCCGCCGCGACGTCCTGCGAGTGGGCGCCGCCGGCCTGTTCGGTACCTCATTCACCTTGGCCGACCTGTTCCGCCGCGAAGCCAGGGCCGCCGAAGGCAATGCGGCGCCGGGTGGCGATTGCTCGCTGATCATTCTGTTTTTGAAGGGCGGGCTGAGTACGATCGATACGTGGGATCTCAAGCCCGCGGCCCCGGTCGAATTTCGCGGCGAATTCCGCCCCATCGACACCAATATCGCCGGAATCCAGATTGGCGAAGACCTGCCCGTGTTGGCGCGGCAGATGGACAAATTCGCGCTTGTCCGCAATTTTGGCCATCGGAATTCTGACCACGGCCCGGCAGACCATTACATGCTCACGGGGTATCACCCGCTGGCGGGGTTCAACCCGAACCTGACGCCAAACAACCAGCGTCCTGCGCTGGGGTCGATTCTATCGCGCAAACTCGGCCCGCGCGAATCGACGCCTGCGTATGTTTGCCTGCCGCGAATGCACGCCAGCGCAGGGCCGGCGTATCTGGGCGCAGCGGCGGCGCCGTTTGTCGTTGAAGCCGACCCCAATTCGCCCAATTTTTCCGTGCCCGACCTGTCCCCGCCGCTCGAAATCGCCGCCGACCGCTTGCAATCGCGGCAGGAACTCCTGGGCACGGTCGACCGGTATCGCCACCGCGAAGAGGTCCAAGCCAATCGGAGCGCATTGGCAGTCAGCGGGTTTCAGCGGAAGGCGTTTGAACTGATGACGTCCTCGGCGACGCGCCGCGCGTTCGACATTCACCAGGAGCCCGCCGCGCTCAGTGACGAGTACGGCCGCAATTCCCTGGGTCAATCGTGCCTGATGGCCCGTCGGCTCGTCGAAGCGGGCGTGCGATGCGTAACGATCGACCACACAAACTGGGACACGCACCAAGAAAACTTTTCCGTGCTCCGCAAAGACCTGTTGCCGATGCTTGATCGCGGGATGGCGACCTTGTTTCGCGATTTGGCCGACCGGGGCCTGCTTGAAAGCACGCTGGTTGTGGTTACGGGCGAGTTTGGACGCACTCCCCGAATCAACCAGAACG
>JAJXXL010000585.1 GCA_021781115.1 Planctomycetota bacterium | reverse complement strand
GTTCGGGAAGCGTTGCAGTCGTCATCGTAAAACTCCTGTGTGAAAATTAACATGCCTTGACTATACAATCGGACAGCCATAAACTATACGCATAGAAACTATACGGACAAGTGGGAAAAGAGTTTTCAGTGTTCGGTTTGCCGTGTTCCGTTGCTGGCCCGGCGGTGCGCCGGCCGGTGCCCGTTCCTGCCCCGACCCCGGCGGGCTGCGCTCGTCCTGGCCCCGCGCCGGGTTCTTGTGCGGCAGGAACATTTTGGGCAGGTTCGGCGAATGGCAATCCGCGCTGCGCGCCTCCCGACCGATTGATCACCCGGTTCGTGAACACTTCTTCCTGACGGTCGGGGCCTGAAACGCCACCAAGGCGTGAACGCCCGTGTTCCCCGTTGCGTTTGAACCGCACCGTGTTCAACCGCAGTTCACGCAGTGAGTGCGTTCGATTGCCGTAGGCAAGCGGTGACGAGGACAGCATGAACCGGGCCTGCGTAGGCTTTGCAGATGCCCATATCGCGTCAATCCGTGCATAATCCGCAATTTGTTCGGAACTTTGGAAATGAGGTGTGTCCATTTTCGCCCGTTACAAGCGCACGCCCCCCAGCCCTGATCCTGAGGCCCGTCGATCCCCGCGCCATTAGTCGTCGCACGCACCTGACCGCGGGGCAGCGTTGCTTTTGGAGCGCGTCGCCGGGGCATTGTCACGAGTTTCAAAGCGATTGTCGTGCTCGACGCGCCAGCTCGCCGTCGTTGCCAAATGATGGACTGAGGCATGTACCGCGTAGGGCCCGTCATCGTGGAACCGCTGCCCGCATGCCGTCGCCGCCGGACAATGAGGTTCGGAAACTCATTACAAATTCGACAGCTTCCGAAATTGCCGGGTTGACCGCGTGACGGCCCGCCGCATAGCATGAGTGAGTTACCGGTTTAGTACCGTCAACCGCTTTCGTGTTGGCGGGTGCTTCCTCCAGGGGGGGCGGCGCTGTGAATGCTTTATGGCGTTCCGGATTGCGGCGAGTTGTCTTCGGGGCGATTGCCGTTGCCTGGGGGCTTGGTTCGATACCCCTTGGTTTGCAACAACTGGCCGCGCAAGAGGGCAAATCTTCGTCGGCCACGCGCACCGCGGCTGAGCGGGCGAAAGCTAACACCAAAGCCCCCGCGTTTTCGGCCGACCGGTTTGTACGCGTCTTTCGCACCCACCGCGAAGACCGTCGCATTCTGGCACTTGCCGACGCTGAACGATTTCATATTCAGAACTCGGAATTGCCCGGCGCGCTCTGGCAGGTCATTCAGCATGACCTGCACATGAAGGGGCCGGCCAGTGACAGCCTGTTCGTGGCGATCCGCCTGCATGGGCGACTGGAGTCGCCCGATGTCGGCGAACAGGAGATTGCGCTCCTTGCGGCCTCAGATCCGCGCGTCGTTTCGCTTGCCGCCGATAATCTTGCCCGCAAGGCGCCCCCCGGCGCATTACAACCGCTGCTGCGGTTGACCGCGCAGCCCGAGTATGGTTCGAGCTATGGATTTCGCCGCGCTGTCGTGACCGCGATCGCGCAAATCGAAGACCCGGCGAGTATCGACTTCCTCACGGCGACCATCGCGAAAATCGACGGCCAATTGAAATACGAGGTTTTTCGGCAACTGGTACGATTAACCGGCCAGAATTTTGGCGGCAATGCCGCCGCGTGGCAATCCTGGTGGCAGGATAACCGCGCCGGCTTCGTATTTCCCCAAGCCTCGGTTAAGAATGACTTGACCAGCCGCAGCCGGGCTGATCGGCCCGCCCCGACCACGGCACAGCAGCCCGCGGTGTGGGATTTTGCACTGCCCACATTCTTTGGCACACCCATTTTTGCCAAGCGGGTCGTGTTTGTCATCGATCAGTCGCGGAGCATGCTGTCGTCGGTCGACGATGTAACACGCATGGACGAAGCGCAGCGCGAATTCGAAAACGCGGTCAAGTTGCTGCCCGCCGATGCCGCGTTCGACGTGTTGGCCTACGAATCAGTCGTAACTCCCTGGCAGGGGCGGCTGGTGCCGGCGACGCCGGAAAATAAGGCCGACGCCGTTCGATTTGTCACCGCGTTGACCCCAAACAACAAGACAGCATGCTACGATGCGCTCGTCCAGGCGCTCGACCGTAATGAAAATGTCGAGGCCGTGCTGTTTGTATCTGACGGTGACCCCACCGCGGGCACGATCGTCGATCGGGCCGCCATCGTGCAGGCGATCACCCGACTGAACATGTTTCACCGGACGTCAATCAATACCATTGGCATCGACGCCGAAAACCAGGCCGAATTATTTTTGCGGCTCCTGGCGGATGTTAATTTCGGAGAGTACCACTCCTTGCGATGAGCGACTCCGTCGGAGCGCGTGATGACCAAGATACCTCGGGCCAATGCGATCGCGACGACCGCCCTCCTGCTGGCGTGGCAGGCCGGGGCCATGGCTGCTGACCGCCCCGCCTCGCTTCCCGTTCGGGCCGATGGGGGCCAGGCGATTAAGCCAACACTCGGTGGCGAATCGCCCACATTGGCCGCTCAGATTGAAACCCTGCTTGACGAGGGGTTCGTGTTTGCGCCGGGCCGGGCCAGGGCCGCACAAAAGCAGGCCGCCGCCGCGCGCAACGCCGCTGTCAACGACCCTCGCCTGGATTACGCTTATGGGCTGGTCTTGCTCAAGCAGTCGCAACCGGGTTTGGCCAAGGCGCAGTTTGAGGCGGCTGTCAAAGACGCACCGCGCGCCTATTGGCCGGCCTGGCAGGCGTTGATTCGGTTGCAACTGATCGACCAACAGTACGAACACGGCCTGACGCGGCTCGACGAGTTTGCCGCGCTTGTGCATCGGTCGGTCGAAATTGACACAATCACTCCGGCGCAACGTGCCGCCGCCCGCTGGATCGGCCTTGTGATCGGCGCTGTAGATCAAACCGCCGACAAATCCAAAATCGGCAAGCGACTGAACCAGGCCGAATTGCGAATTCGCGCGGCGCTGGGTGCTGAATTGTCGCACGAATTGCAATTGGGAATCGAAGCCGCACAGCAGCGGCACGCTGAGCTCGCCGAACAAGCAGCGCTCGCCGAGGAATTGAGCGCTCGCAAGAAGGACCAGAAGCGAGTGCAAGAAGCAGAAAAGATCGAGACGAACCTCAGCGGAATTGATCAGGAGAAAAAGGACGCCGACCGCACCAAGGCCGACCTGAAGAAAACCTTCGAAGAACAGCTCACGAAGCACGAAAAGCAACTGGGCGAGCTGGAGCGGGATTATCTCTTTTTTCAGAAGCAGGCGGCGTCGATCGAGCAATCGTATCTGATGATCGGCCGGCAAATGACGGCCCTGCAGTTGGAATCGTCATCGCCCCGGGGCCGGGCGATTCTGCAGCAACGCCTCGCGCAGCTCCAGGGGCAAATGGCCGCATACGAGCAGGAATACGCCGCATCCACCTTAAAAATGGGGCAGGCCACCCAGCAGGCCAATGTTGTCGTCCAGCAGCGTGCCGGTGTCGTTCAGCAGTACGAAGCAGCCACGGGAGAACTCGTCAAAAAGAATGCGGCACTCGATAAATGGGCCGCCCGTGCCAATGACAAAAAGAAAAAATTGACAACCGCCGGCGGAGCAGCGGGCAAGGCAAAATCGGCGAATCGGCACGACGCCAAATTGCATGCGCTGGCCGCCTACGTCCC
>JAJXXL010000257.1 GCA_021781115.1 Planctomycetota bacterium | reverse complement strand
CTCAAGTTTCGCACGGTGAACCTTGCCAGGAAGAACGACCAGCGCGAGGGCGATGAGGTCTTCGCGATCGGCAACCCGCTGGGCCTTGAGCGTTCAGTTTCCCAGGGGATCATCAGCACCCGCAACCGCAACTTCGGCGGGCTGGTGTTCATTCAGACCACGGCCGAAATCAACCCCGGCAACAGCGGCGGGCCGCTGTTCAATTTGCGGGGCGAGGTCGTGGGAGTCACCAACATGAAGCTCCGCTTTGCCGAGGGGCTGGGGTTTGCCATACCTGTCGCCTACGTCAAGCACTTCCTTGATAATCGCGACGCTTTCGCCTTCGACAAGAACAACCCCAACACGGGGTTCCGCTATCTCGAAGCCCCGCGCCGCAAAAGCTCGTCCCGCATACCGGCAGAGCTTGAAAAAACCTCTACCAAGTGAACTCGCCGCGCGCCGAACCTGCCGTCGCGCGACGAACGTTTCCCATACCGGCTTCGATCGAAAGGCAAGGCCGCGCGATGTTGCGAATCTGCACGCTGGCGCTTCTGGTTCTGGCCCAGCTTGGGGCGCTGGCGGCCACGCCGGCCCTGGCCGCCGACGCAACCATTTCCACCGACCGTCGCCTGCCCAAAGACGTGCTGGCGTACGTTTCGATCCGCAATTTTGCGGAATTCCGCAAACAGATGGGCGATACGAGCTGGGGGCGGCTGTTTCGTGATGAGGCCGTCGCCGATTTTCGCCGAGAACTTGAGGCCAAAATCGCCGAGCTCTCGAAGCAGATCGAGGAACTGGCAGGAATGGGGCTGGGCGATCTGGCGGAAATTCCGCAAGGCGAAGTCGCCGTGGCCGTTATGCAGCCCGCTAATGACGAACTGGCGGTTGTGCTGTTGCTCGATTTTGGCGACAAGGAACCAGCAGTCCGCAAATTGATCGAAAAGGGCGTTGCTGGCCTTGAACAGCGCGGCGCCAAAAGCTCAACCGAAGATTACGAAGACATTCAGTTGAATATCTACCGTACGCCGCCTGATGAAGACGACGAGAAGGACGACGACAAGTTGGCGAAAAAGTCGGAAAGTACGACGGTTTACTTTCTCAAAGACTCAGTGCTCGTCATGGGGGGCAACCTGGCCGCGATCAAGTCGGTTGCCCTGCGTTGGGACGGCAAGCATCAGCAAACCCTGGCCGACAATGAAACCTACCGCCAGGTTCTCGAAACCTGCCGCGACGAAAACCAGCCCGCCCCTCCGCTCGTGGTGTGGTACGTCGACCCGATCGGCTTTTTTAAGGCGGCGATATCGGCGGGTCGGGCGAACACCAACCCAATCGTCGCCGCGTACCTGCCGGTCATCGGCCTCGACAAGCTGCGCTGTGTGGGGGGGGCATTCGACCGCGCCGGCGACGAATTCGATACGATCAGCCGCATGCTGATTTCGATCGACCAGCCGGCCGCCGGGCTGCTCGACCTGCTCGATTTTCCCGCCGTTGCCTTGGCGCCGCCCCGCTGGGTTCCGGCGCAGGCGGCGAGTTATTTCTCATTCAACTGGAACATCGAAAAATCCTGGGGGGCCGTCGAATCGCTGGTCGATACGCTGCAGGGCCAGCGTGGCCTGTTTGCGTCGCTGGTCGATCAGCTCTCGAAAAACCCCGAAGCCGGCGGTTTGCACGTCAAGAAAGATGTGATCGACCACTTGAGCGGGGTCGTGCATATTGTAGGCGATTTTTCAGACCCCGACGACGTGCGTACGCAGCGGCTGCTGATTGCCGCCGGTTTGAAGAATGGTGGCGCAATGCGGGCCGCTCTGGCTAAGTTCGCCGTCTTGCCGTTTTTCAAAGGCAAGTCGCGCACCTTTCAGGGTGAAACGATTTATGATCTGCCCGTCGCCGCCAAGGCGGACGACGACAAGCCCCCCCGCCCCGCGGCGGGCATGGGTCTGGCGATTGCCGAAAACCACCTGATGTTCGCCTCAGACGTCACGCTGCTCGAACAGGTGCTGCGGGGCGGAAAGGACCAGGACAGCCTCGCCGAATCGCCCGGCTATCGCAAAATCGCGGCCAAGTTTCCGGCCCAAACCTCGTCGATCGGCTTCCAGAAGCAGGACGCGCAGGTCCGCACGCTGTACGAACTGCTGCGGTCGGGCGCCGCCCCCAACCCGTTTGGTGATGAGGTCAAGCTCGACTTTTCGAAGCTGCCGGCGTTCGACGCGATTCGCAAATACATGACCCCCTCGGGCAGCTACATGCGCCCCACCCCCCACGGGCTGCTCATCGTCAGCTTCAGCCTGCGGCAGGACACCGAGCAGCCTTGAGCGCGTTGGGCGGTTCAGGCGTGCGGAGGTTTCAAAGTGCGGCCCTGGGAAACGCGGTGAATCGAGGGCGATTGTGCGCGTGCAACCAATTGCTCGATTGACCGGTGACTTTTCGACCGGAACGCGGCGCAACCCGAACAGTATGCGGTTTTCATCGCGATTCGGGATCGTGTCGATTCAGTCGGCACATGCTGCAGAAATCTGGGTTTTATAAGATCGCGTTCATGCCCATTGCAATCCGCCATCTCGGAATTGGGGAGATCCTCGATCAGGCCGTGAAATTGATCAAGGCTGATTTCGGAGTACTGTTCGCCACGACCGCGGTTATGTTGATTCCCTATGATATCGCAAGCAGGTTCATTGTGCGGGACTTCATCGTCGCGCCGCCACCCAACCCCACATTTGGAGAGATGCTCGCAGTTCTCAAAGGGGATTTTCAGATTCTCCTTGCAAGATTTGGTGTGATTGGCTGTCTCATACTTCCATTGACGAACGCGGCCCTGGTTCATTGCATTTCAAATCGGTATCTTGGCCAGCCTTGCGGCTTGAGGCAGACGCTTAGGTACCTCTTTCAGAGGTTTTTTGGGCTGTTCGGAACCTGGCTGTTGTTTTTGCTGGTCGTAACCTGCGGATTGGTCTTGTGCATCGTGCCGGGCTTTCTGATCGTGTTCAGGTACGGGCTGTCTACGCAGGTCGTTGCGGTCGAGGGAATCTCGGGCTTTGCGGCTCTGCAACGAAGCCGGAATTTGATCGGGGGCAACGTGGCTTCATTGGTCATATTGTCGGCTGTGTTGATCTTCATTGGGAGCTCGATCCACTGGTCTATCGACTATATTCCCAATGAGTCTCTGCATACCGTGGGGAGCGCGCTCGCCGGCTCCATCATGACGGTCTTGTGGTCCGCCGTGATTGTCGTGTTCTATTTTTCCTGCCGGTGTAAGATGGAGCAGTTCGACTTGGAGCTGCTGGCCCGCTCAGTCGGCGACGAAGTGGCGATATCTCCGGTTCGTGGTGAGGACAGCGTGACCTGATCGCACCTGGAATCGTGCCCCGACCTCATGCGTTCCGCTGCCGAACACGTGTGCCAGTGCCATTTTTCCCGGCATTGGGTCGCAGTGCTGACAAGCGACCGACAAATCAATGGCTGCCCGGCACGGCATGAATAAACAGCCTCGGGCGGGAGTCGTCGAAAAATCGAGGTCGGTTTGCTGTTTTTTCGATCCGCACGCGGTAGCATGGCGCAAAGCAAAAAGTTCCGGGCTTGTGGCTGTGCCGTTCTGGGCGTTGTCGATCGCGGCACTTCAAGCTGTCGCTGACATTGAGGCTGACAAGAAAGGGCCGTTCATGCGTTACGCGATTCGTGAACTGGGGCTGGGCGGAATTCTCGATCAA
>JAJXXL010000292.1 GCA_021781115.1 Planctomycetota bacterium | reverse complement strand
CAGCGTCGACGATATTGACAACCTGGGCAATCGCCGCCTGCGAACGATCGACGAACTCGCCTCTGACGAGATTCGCAAGGGGTTTCTCAAGCTCCGCCGCACCGTGCAGGAGCGAATGAACCTCAAAGATGCCGAGGAAATGTCGCCCCGCTCGCTGGTGAACCCCAAGAGTGTGTCGGCGGCAATTGAATACTTTTTTGGCCGCGGCGAGCTTTCGCAGGTGGTCGATCAGACGAACCCCCTGTCGATGCTGACGCACGAACGGCGGCTGAGCGCACTCGGCCCCGGCGGCTTGAATCGCAAACGGGCCGGGTTTGAAGTTCGCGACGTGCATATTTCGCACTACGGGCGGATTTGCCCCATTGAAACCCCCGAAGGGACGAACATCGGGCTGATTTCCAGTCTGAGCATGTATTCGCGGGTTGACGATTACGGGTTTCTGGTCACGCCGTACCGCGTTGTCAAGAACGGCAAGGTGACCGACGAAGTGCGCTGGCTCAGGGCCGACGAAGAATCGAACGCCTTCCTCGCCCCGGCTGACACAATGGTCGAAGGCGACAGGCTGCGTGACGACCGCGTGCTCGCCCGTAATCGAGGCGATTTCGTGGTGGTCGACGCCAAGCAGGTCGAATTCATGGACATCGCCCCCTGTCAAATGGTCGGCGTGTCGGCGGGGCTGATTCCGTTTCTGGAACACGACGACGCCAACCGCGCGCTGATGGGCTCGAATATGCAGCGGCAGGCGGTGCCACTGCTCGTCACCGAGCCCCCCATCGTGGGCACCGGTCTCGAACGGGCTGTGGCCGAGAACTCGGGCATGCTGATTCGCGCCGAAAAGCCGGGCGTGGTGAACTATGTCGATGCCGACCGCATCGAGGTCGACGGCAAGGTTTACCCCATGCAGAAATTCGTGGGGCTGAACGAGCGCACCTGCCAGAATCAGAAGCCGATCGTGCGTGTGGGCCAGAAGGTCAAAAAGGGGCAGACGCTGTGCGATGGCGCCGCCTCGCGCAACGCCGAACTCGCCTTGGGCCGGAACGTACTCGTGGCGTTCATGTCTTGGGAAGGCTACAACTTCGAAGACGCGATCATTCTGTCAGAACGCCTCGTCCAGGAAGATGTATACACGTCGATTCACATTGACGAATTCGATGTGGAAATCCGTGAAACGAAGCTGGGCCGCGAAGAGTTCACCCGCGACATTCCCAACGTCAGCGAAAAGGCGTTGCGGCATCTGGGCGACGACGGCATCGTGCAGGTGGGCACGCGCGTCGCTCCGGGCGACATTCTCGTGGGCAAGGTCTCGCCCAAGGCGAAGACTGAACTCACCCCTGAGGAAAAGCTGCTGCACGCCATTTTCGGTCGGGCCGGCGAAGACGTCAAAAATGACTCGCTCGAGGTTCCCAGCGGCGTCGAGGGAATCGTCATCGACACCCAGCGGTTCTCGCGGCGGATGAGCCTGACCGAACACGAGCGCAAAAAGTTCGAGGCCGAGCTCAAGTCGCGAGAGGAAGCCGGCAACCTGGCGATCGCCCAGGCGTTCCGCCAGTTTCTCGGCGAGTTTGA
The DNA here is from genome assembly GCA_021781115.1 of Planctomycetota bacterium. GTDB lineage: Bacteria > Planctomycetota > Planctomycetia > Planctomycetales > Planctomycetaceae > JAJXXL01. The sequence continues at coordinate 2,152 of JAJXXL010000292.1, read as the reverse complement.
AAAGGCGCTCGACCGCAAGCTGACCGACGACGACAACCGCCACCTGCGCACCGAAGCCGACGATCGGATCGTCGCCGAATACGCGCAGAACTTCTCGACCCATTTCGAAAAACTTGACATTCGCAGTCCGCAAAAGAAAGCCGAGTGCCAGCGGGTCATCGACCAGTACTGGGCCCCGGTCGAGGCGGCCATCGACGCCCGCGACCGCGCCCTGAACACGATGAAGCGCGGCGACGAACTGCCCAGCGGCGTGCTGCAAATGGTCAAGGTGTACGTCGCATCGAAGCGGCTGATTTCGGTCGGTGACAAAATGGCCGGCCGGCACGGAAATAAGGGGGTGATTTCGAAGGTGCTGCCGATTGAGGACATGCCGTTCCTTGCCGACGGAACGCCAATCGACATCATCCTCAACCCGCTGGGCGTTCCCAGCCGCATGAACGTCGGTCAGATCCTGGAAACCCACCTGGGCTGGGCCGCATCCAAGCTGGGCTTTCAGGCGATCTGCCCGGTGTTCGATGGCGCCCCCGAAGAGCACATTCGCGACATGCTCCGCGAAGCCGGTTTGCCCGAAGACGGCAAAACGGTGCTGCACGACGGGCGCACGGGCGAACGACTGGAACAGAAAGTCACGGTCGGTCTGATTTACATGCTCAAGCTGCATCACCTCGTCGATGACAAGGTGCACGCGCGGGCCACGGGCCCGTATTCGTTGATCACCCAGCAACCTCTGGGCGGCAAGGCGCGATTTGGCGGCCAGCGGTTCGGTGAAATGGAAGTCTGGGCGCTCGAAGCCTATGGCGCGGCCTACATTTTGCAGGAATTGCTGACTGTCAAGAGCGACGACGTCGAAGGCCGCACCAAGATTTACGAGTCGATGGTCAAAGGCGAAAACACGCTGGAAGCCGGCACCCCCGCAAGTTTCGACGTGTTGAACAACGAAATTCGCGGGTTGGCTCTCAACCTGCAACTGGAAAAGAAACGCAACTGATTCTCTGCGCAAGGAGCGTGTCACGTGAGCACCGGCGAAACTGCATACGAACGCGTCAACGACTACGGCGCGATCAAGATCGGGTTGGCCAGTCCGCACGACATTCGGAGTTGGTCGTTCGGCGAAGTCAAAAAGCCCGAAACGATCAACTACCGAACCTACCGGCCTGAACGCGACGGCCTGTTCTGCGAACGCATTTTCGGCCCTGAAAAAGACTGGGAATGCGCCTGCGGCAAATACCGCGGGATGAAATACAAGGGCATGATTTGCGATCGTTGCGGGGTCAAGGTCACCCACAGCCGGGTCCGCCGCAAGCGCATGGGCCACATCGAGCTCGCTGCCCCCGTTGTGCACATCTGGTTCTTCAAGTCGATGCCCAGCCGCCTGGGGGCGCTGCTCAACATGAAGACTTCCAGCCTGGAAAAGGTCATATACTTTCAGGACTACGTCGTCATTGACCCCGGCGACACCCCGCTCCGCGAAAATCAGATTCTGACTGAAGAAGAAGCCCGCCAGGCGCGATCCAAGTACGGCGAAGGCACGTTTGAAGTCGACATGGGGGCCGAGGCGGTCAAGAAGTTGCTTTCGCGGCTGAACCTGGTCGAGATTTCGCAGCGGCTGCGCGAGGAAATGAAAACCACGGGCAGCCAGCAGAAGCTCAAGGAGCTCATCAAGCGGTTGAAAATCGTCGAGGCGCTGCGCGACAGCGACAACAAGCCCGAATGGATGGTGCTCGACGTCATTCCGGTGATTCCGCCCGACCTGCGCCCGCTGGTCTTGCTCGATTCAGGCAACTTCGCCACCAGCGACCTGAACGACCTGTACCGCCGCATCATCAACCGCAACAACCGGCTCAAGAAGCTGGTCGATCTCAATGCGCCCGAGGTCATCGTACGCAACGAAAAGCGCATGCTGCAGCAATCGGTCGACGCCCTGTTCGACAATAACCGCTGCAAGCGCCCCGTGCTGGGGTCGTCGAACCGGCCGCTCAAATCGCTGACCGACATGATCAAGGGCAAGCAGGGGCGGTTTCGCGAAAACCTGCTGGGCAAGCGCGTCGATTATTCGGCCCGCAGCGTGATTGTCGTCGGCCCCGAACTCAAACTGCACCAGTGCGGGCTGCCTAAAAAGATTGCCCTCGAGCTGTATCAGCCGTTCATCATC
>JAJXXL010000500.1 GCA_021781115.1 Planctomycetota bacterium | reverse complement strand
GATTCGGGCCTACCTCGATATCGAAGGCATCATCGCGGTCGCCCGCAAGCAGGGTGTCGATGCGATTCACCCCGGGTATGGTTTTCTTTCGGAAAACCCGGCACTGGCCCAGGCCTGCCTCGACGCCGGCATTATCTTCATCGGGCCGCGTGTCGAAATCCTGGAACAACTTGGCGACAAAACTGCCGCCCGCGAAATTGCCCGCCAGGCGGGCGTGCCGATTCTTGGCGGAACCAGCAAGGCAGTGCGGCACCTCGACGACGCCCGCCGCGCCGCCGAGAAGCTGGGCTACCCGGTGATATTGAAGGCGGCCAAGGGTGGAGGCGGCCGGGGGATGCGGGTGGTTACGCAGGCGGCGGACCTGGGCGGGGCGCTCGAACAGGCGCAGCGCGAATCGCTGACAGCGTTTGGCAGTTCCGACGTGTTTGTCGAAAAACTGATTTCGCGCGCACGGCATATTGAAGTGCAGCTTCTCGGCGACCAGCACGGCAATCTCGTGCACCTGTACGAGCGCGATTGTTCGCTGCAGCGGCGGCATCAGAAGGTGGTCGAAATTGCCCCGTCGCCCAACCTCGATCGCGATCTGCGCGAACGGATCTGCGCGGCGGCGCTGGTCATTGGGAGGTCAGTGCGTTACGAAGCGGCCGGCACGGTTGAATTCCTCGTCGATTCCGACACGCAAGAGTTTTACTTTATTGAGGTCAACCCCAGGATCCAGGTCGAACACACGGTGACTGAGGAAGTCACCGGCGTCGATATCGTGAAATGCCAGTTGCTGGTCTCGCAAGGAGTTCCTCTGAGCGACCCTGAGGTGGGGCTGGCATCGCAAGCGGCGGTATCCACGCAGGGGTACGCCATTCAATGCCGTGTCACGACAGAAGACCCTGAGAACAGTTTTCTGCCCGATTACGGGCGAATTACGCATTATCGCTCGGCGAGCGGCATGGGAATTCGCCTCGACGCCGGCACCGCGTTTTCTGGCGCGGTCGTGACGCCGTTTTACGATTCGCTGCTGGTGAAAGTCATCGCCAAGGGCACGCGATTCATCGACGCTTCGCGGCGAATGGAGCGGTGCCTGCAGGAATTCCGCGTGCGCGGGGTCAAGACGAACATTCCGTTTCTGGTCAATCTTGTGACGCACCGCGATTTTCTCGCGGGCGGCTGTACGACGAAGTTTCTTGACGAAACGCCGGAACTGTTCCGGTTTGTGCCGCGCCGCGATCGCGCCACCAAGCTGCTGACATTTCTGGCCGACGTGATCGTCAATGGCAACCCGCTCGTCAAGGGGCGGCCCGCGGCGGTGCGTCGCGAACCGGCGCCGGTGCCACCGCTCGGTCGAGCGCCTGCGGCAGCGCCCGGCACGCGCGATCGCCTGCGAGAACTCGGGCCGGCGCGATTCAGTGGCTGGGCCTGCGCGCAAAAACGACTGCTGCTGACTGACACGACGTTTCGCGATGCCCAGCAGTCGCTGCTGGCGACACGGCTGCGCACCTACGACATGCTACAAATCGCCGATGCCTATGCGCGGCTGGCGCCTCAACTGTTTTCGATCGAAATGTGGGGCGGTGCCACGTTTGATACGGCGATGCGGTTTCTCAAAGAATGCCCCTGGCAGCGGCTGGCCGACCTGCGCACCCGAATTCCCAATATTCTGTTTCAGATGCTGCTCCGCGCTTCGAACGCCGTGGGGTACACGAATTACCCTGATAATGTGGTCGAAGGGTTCGTCAAGGAGGCGGCCGCCGCGGGTATCGACCTGTTTCGCATTTTCGACGCGCTGAACTGGCCATCGAACATGCGCGTGGCCATGGACGCCGTGCTCGAAACCGGGGCCATTTGCGAAGCGGTCATTTGCTACACGGGCGACATGCTCGACCCGAACCGGCCGAAATATAATCTGCAATACTATGTCGATCTCGCCAAAGAACTTGAGAAAATGGGGGCGCATACGCTGGCGATCAAAGACATGGCCGGGCTGTGCAAGCCCTACGCGGCCGAACTCCTCGTGAAGACTCTGCGCAATGAAGTCGGGGTGCCGATTCACTTTCACACGCATGACGTCAGCGGGGTGCAGGGGGCGGCAATTTTGAAGGCGGCCGAAGTGGGCCTGCATATCGCCGATGCCGCCTTGGCGCCCCTGTCGGGTATGACATCGCAACCGAACCTGAACTCGATTGTCGAAGCCCTGCGGTTCACGCCGCGCGAAACCGGGCTCGACCCCGAAAGCCTCCGGCAAATTGCCGATTACTGGGGCGCAGTGCGTGAATTCTACGCACCGTTCGAAACCGGCATGATCGCGGCGGACCCGGAAATTTACCTGCACGAAATGCCCGGTGGTCAGGCGACAAATCTCTACCAGCAAGCCGCGTCGCTGGGCCTGGCTTCGCGGTGGGGCGACCTGTGCCGGACGTACGCCGACGTGAACCACCTGTTTGGCGACATCGTCAAGGTCACGCCGACTTCGAAAGCGGTCGGCGACATGGCCTTGTTTTTGCTGGTGAACAACCTGCAGGCCGAAGACGTGCTCGACCCCGGGCGCGACTTGGCATTTCCCGAATCGGTTGTCGATTTGATGGCTGGCCGCATGGGGCAGCCGCCGGGCGGTTTTCCACCGCGCGTTCGAAAACGCATCCTGCGCGACTTGAAACCACTGCGCGGTCGACCGGGGGCCAGCCTGCCCGCGGCCGACTTCGCGGCCACCGCGGCCCAACTCGAACCGCGGTTGGGGCGCCCTGCGACAGGCCGCGACGTCGTGTCGCACCTGCTGTACCCGCGTGTGTTCGAGGATTTCGTCGGGCATCAACAGGCGTATTCCGACACGAGCGTGCTGCCCACGCACGCGTTTCTATATGGCCAGGAACCGGGTCAGGAAGTCGCCGTCGACATCGAACCGGGCAAAACTCTGATCATCAAGTTTCAAACCGTCGGTGACCCGCATCCCGATGGCCGACGGTCGGTCTTTTTTGAGTTGAACGGTCAGCCTCGCGAGGTGACCGTTAAAGACCAGTTGCTCAAACCGCAGGAACCGCCCCGCCCCAAGGCCGACCTTGCCGACCCCCTGCAAATTGCCGCTCCCATGCCCGGCCTGGTCGTCAACGTTGGCGTGCAGGTGGGCGATGCGGTCGTCCGCGGGCGCAAGCTGCTTACAATGGAGGCGATGAAGATGGAAACCACGCTCTACGCCGAAGGCCCGGGCAAGGTCGCGGAACTGTTCGTCAAACCGGGAACCCAGGTCGAAACGGGCGAATTGCTGATGCGTCTGGAACCGGTGCGGTAAATCCATCTGCCGGTGGACGCATCTGTTCTATCGCGGCGTCTTTGCCCGCGAGCACTGATTTTTCAGGATCCCGCTGTGCCGTCTGCCACCCCGTTGTCGCAATTCGACATGCATCGCCTGGGCGCCGCATTGCCGCAATTGCAAATTGAATATCGCCGAACCCTTACGTCGACCAACGATCGGGCGCTGGAACTGGCCGCCCGGCAGAACCTCGCACTGCCGTGGCTGGTGCTCGCCGACAATCAGACCGCCGGTCGGGGCCGGCGCGACAATCGCTGGTGGTCGGCTACGGGTGCGTTGACCTTTTCCCTTGTCCTTGACGCGCAGGCCGCATTGCCCTCCGCTGAACAGTGGCCGCAATTGGCGCTCGTTGCAGGTCTGTCGTTGTGTGAACTGGTTGAATTTCGCTGGCCCGGCCTGGTATGTGGCTTAAAATGGCCG
>JAJXXL010000164.1 GCA_021781115.1 Planctomycetota bacterium | reverse complement strand
AACGCTGGGTCGGTCCGGGCTACCCCGAAAGCCACCTGCTGCTGATGGCGATGCTGGCCGGCCAGGTTGTGGCAATCCCGATCGACGTGCTGCGATCGATCATGTTCGGAATGGGGCATGTGCGCGGCCCGTCGCTGGCCTACCTCGGCGAAGCGCTCGCAAATATCGTGCTGAGCCTGATTCTGATTCACCCGCTGGGGCTGTGGGGCGTGGCCCTGGGCACGATCATTCCGCTGGTGCTGGTCGAACTCGGCTGGCTGCTGCCGTTCGCGCTCCGCAAGTTGCAATTCCACCCGCTGGTCGTAGCCCGCGGCGTACTCGGCCCGCAGATCCTGCCACTCGTAGCCCTGCTGTGCTACTCGACCTGGGTCGATTCGCAGTTTGATGTTTCCGGCAGTTGGGTCCGCCTCGGTGCAGTCACGGTGGGTGGCGGCGCGGTACTCGGTGGAACCTGGGGCCTGCAATGGCTGCTGCAACGCAGCGGTCGGGTGCCCCGGGCCGCGGCTGCGGCGTGAACAGAACATCGTGCAAGCCGGGTTTGACAAGGAGCATGACATGATTTCAGCCGCCGACGAGCGCCAGCTTCTCGCCACGTGTGAGCCCCCGCGGGCCGCATCGCGGCGGTTGCGCGTGTGCCATTTGAGCCTGGGCCTTGCCACAGGGGGCCTTGAGCGGCTGCTGGTCGACTTCGCAAAGTTTCATGACCGCGCGGAGTTTGAAATGTCATTTGCGGCGCTGCACGAACTTGGGCGTCCGGCCGAAGATATCAGCGCGGCGGGTTGCGCCGTGCATTCGCTGGAACTGCGCGGCCGCGGGCGGTGGCAGTGCATGGCCGGCCTGACCCGGCTGTTCTGTGACCAGGGGTACGACGTGGTGCACACGCACAACGCCTTTCCCCATTTGTACGGTACGGCGGCGGCCCGCTGGGCGCGAGTGCCCGTCGTGGTGCACACCCGGCATGGGCAGCGTTTCGGCCATGGTTGTTGGGCCAACGCTCAGTTTCGGCTGGCCAGCCGGTGGGTCGACCGCGTGGTGGCCGTTTCTGAAGACGCGCGCCGCTTGTGTTGCGCGGCCGATCGAATTCCCCCGCACAAAGTCGCCCGGATCTGGAATGGAATCGACCTCGACCGATTCGCGTATCAGGGGCCGGCCAGCGGCCCGTATGCGATTTGCGTGGCGCGGCTGTCGGCAGAGAAGGACTTCGGCACGCTGATTCGGGCGGCGGGCCTTGCCGCGCGGGAAATTGCAGGCTTCCGTTTGCAAATCGTGGGGGGCGGCGGCGAACGCGAGCGGCTCGAAGCGCTGGTTCGCGAACTGCACCTGGAACAGACCGTGCAGTTGCTCGGCGAACGCAGCGACATTCCGGCCCTGTTGGCCAAAGCCGGCCTGTTTGTCACTTCGTCGCTCACCGAAGGCGTTTCGTTGACTCTGCTCGAAGCGATGGCGGTCGGGTTGCCGGTGCTGGCGACCGCCGTGGGCGGAAATCCAGAGGTCGTTGCCGATGGCGTGACGGGCCGCCTGGTTCCGCCGGGCGACCCGCACGCGCTCGCCGCGGCCCTGATCAGGATGTGGTCTGAGCGCGATAGTTGGCCCGCGCAGGGACGGCAGGGGCGGGCCCGCGTCGCAGAACATTTTGAGGCGCGCCGCATGGTGCGCGATTACGAATCGTTGTACGCCGAACTGAGTGCCAACCGCCAGCGCGCGGTGCGTTGAATGGTCGGCTGGACTGGAAAGACTGATTTCCCATGTACGGTATGCTTTATCGACACGTGTTGCTGCCAGCGTTCGAGCGCGTCAAGGGTCGCGCGACGCTGCGGCATTGGGCAGCCGCTGAGCGCAGCCAATGGTGGCCCGCCGAGCGACATGCTGCAAACCAGATCGTCGCCCTGCAAGCCTTGATCGAGCACGCCCAGCGCACCTGCCCGTATTACAGTACGGAGTGGAGCGGGCTGGGCCTTGATGCGCGGCAGGTGCAAACTCCGGCCGACTTCGCGAACTGGCCGCTGATCTCACGCGAAACGATTCACGCGCACCGCGTCGAAATGCGCACGACCGCACCCTGTCGGATGATGTCGAAAGCCACGGGCGGGTCGAGCGGCGAACCACTGCGGTTCGACCTCGATGCGGGCAGCCACGACCGGCGAACGGCGCTGATGCACCGCGGCTACGGCTGGGCGGGCGGCGCGCCGGGCACGCGGCAACTCTTCATCTGGGGCGGCCCCTTGAGCACGCTGCCGCGGCTGCGGCGGTGGAAGCAACTGCTGCACACGCGGCTGGAGCGGCACAAATTACTCAACTGTTTTGAATTTACTCCCGAGCGCATGCGGCGGCACTGGCAGACGCTGAACCGGTACTGCCCCGATGTCATCGTGGCCTACACGAACCCGCTGTACGAATTCGCCCGCTTCCTCGATGAAGAGAAACTGTCGCCATTCGCACCCCGCGCGCTCATCGTGGGGGCTGAAAAGCTATACGACTTTCAGCGAGCGCTGATCGAACGCGTGTTTCAGGCCCCGGTGTTTGAGACCTATGGCTCGCGCGAATTCATGTTGATCGGCGCCGAATGCGACCGCCACGCGGGGCTGCATTTGAGCCAGGAAAACCTGCTCGTCGAAATTCTCGACGATGACGGCCGCCCCACGCCCGCGGGGTGCGAAGGCAACGTCGTCGTGACCGACCTGTTCAATTACGGCATGCCATTTATCCGATACGTCAACGGCGACCGCGCCGTGGCTGGCTGGCAGACCTGCCCCTGCGGGCGGGGCCTGCCGCTGCTGACCCAGGTGACGGGCCGCCGGCTCGACACGCTCGAAACCCCCGACGGGCGCAAGGTTCCGGGTGAGTTCTTCCCGCACCTGATCAAGGAATTCCCCGAGATCCGCCGGTTTCAAGTGGTGCAGCAGGTTCCAGAGGTGATCACGCTCAAACTTGTGGCGCCGTTTCTGTTGCCTCAGCAACAGCGGCGGTTGCTCGATGCGATTCACACCTGCACCGGGTGGGACGTAAAAGTTGACCTGCAACTCGTCGAACAGATTCCGCTGACCGCCGCAGGCAAATTGAAGGTTGTCGTGCGTGATTTCGAAACCCGGTCTGCGGGCCTCTGCACAGGCGCCTTGGCGTGCGGCACATTGAATGATCATTGAAGGACCGCAAAATGCGAATTCTGTTTCTTTCGAACGTGTTTCCAAACGCCCTGGCCGGAGGCAAGGGAACTTTCAACCTGTCGCTGATGCAAGCGCTGGCCGAGCGGCATGACGTGCACGTCGTGTCGCCGGTTTCGTGGCTCGACGAACTCGCGGCCAGATTTCAGGGGCGCCGGCTGCCGCGCCGCGCCAGCGAAACACCTGCCGGCAGGCTCACGGTCGAATACCCGCGGTATTACTACCCCCCCAAGCTGTTTCGCGAGCGGTCGGGCGATTTTTTGTGGTGGTCGTTGCACCCGACGTTGAGCGAACGGCTGCAACACTTCAGGCCCGATGCGGTTGTTTCGTACTGGGCTCACCCCGATGGCGAAGTGGCAGTCCGTGCGGCGCGGCAGGCGGGCGTTCCGGCAATTGTCATGGTGGGCGGGTCAGACGTGCTGCTCCTGGCGCGACGGGGAAGGCGCCGCCGGGCGATCCTGAACGTGCTGCACGCGGCTGACGCGGTCGTGGCCGTCAGCCACCACCTGGCTCGGCAGTTGCACGCAGACGGCATCCCGCCGGAAAAAGTGCATGTCGTGCACCGTGGTGTCAACCGGCAGGTCTTTTCGCCCGGCGACCGCCGGGCCGCCCGCGAACGACTCGGGTTGCCCCTTGACCGGCCGGTCTTCGTCGCGGTAGGGCGGCTGGTGCCGGTCAAGGGGTTCGACCTGCTGCTGGACTCGTGCCGGCGACTGGCCGCAAGCGGTCGCAATTTTGAGTGCCACATTCTGGGCGGCGGCCCGCTGGAACCGGCGCTGCGCAGCGGTATTGCGCGCGTGGGTTTGGCAAACCATGTCTGCCTGCACGGTGCCCAGAGCCAAACCCGCCTGGCCGACTGGTACCGCGCCGCCGATTTGACGCTGCTGACCAGCCACTCTGAGGGAATTCCGAACGTGCTGCTCGAATCGCTGTGCTGCGGCACTCCATTCGTCGCGACGCGCGTGGGGGGCGTACCGGAAATTGTCGACGAGGTTTGCGACCGGCTCGTCGCCCCGGGAGATGCCGCTGCGTTTGCCGCGGCGATCAGCGAACGTCTCGCCGCAGTGGCGGTACCAGCCCAAAGACGGTTCTCACCCCCGTCGTGGGAAGAGTCAGCCGGGCGGCTCGCAGACATCATTGAGGCCTGCCGCGGCCCCGGGGCTGGCGACTCGGCCGCCCCGGTGGAATTCTCGAATCCGAAAACGGCGCTCTGCGTCGGTGCATGATGCGTCACAAGCCCGATAATTCAGGTCCTACCCGATGAACCCGGTTCGACAAGTTCTCAAGCAGGCGCTGACGGCCGTGTTGCCGCCGCGCTGGTGGTTGACGCGCGGCCCGCGTGCGTGCGGTTTGGTCGCATTGACGTTTGACGACGGCCCGCACCCCGAATATACGCCCGCGCTGCTCGACATGCTGCATGCACAGCAGGTCCGGGCGACGTTTTTTGTCGTGGGACGCGAGGCGGCCCGCTACCCCGATGTCGTCCGCCGCATGCTGGCCGAAGGGCACGACGTTGGCTGTCATACGTACTCGCATTCCGACCCGTCGCAAACGTCGGCCGCGGCGCTGCGTGAAGAACTTCGGGCCTGCCGCACGCTGCTGGCGAAGCTGGGCGTCGCCCCCTGCCGTCTGTTTCGACCGCCCCTGGGCAAACTGACGGCCCGCAAGATAATTGATCTGTGGCAGATGCAACACAGTATCGTGTTGTGGAATATCGACCCCCGCGATTATCGCCTGAAATCGCCCGATGAAATCGCGGCCTGGTGCGCGGGCTACGCTCCGCAAGGCGGCGACATCGTCTTGCTTCATGACAATCGCCCCGGCGTGTTGACGGCCGTGCCCCGCCTGATTCAACAGGTTTTGGCGCAGGGCCTGGGTTTTCAACGCATCTCTGCCTGGACGGGCCCCCTGCCAACGCCCGGTTCCTGCGACCGGCCACAATTTGAGGAGGTTTGCCAATGACGCCTGTCTGTCCAGCTCCCACAGCGACCGATACGGCCGCGAGCGCACACGATCGCCGCCGCGTCCTGTTTGTCAGTTATCACTTTCCCCCGGTGGGCGGGGCGGGCGTGCAGCGCCCAGTCAAGTTCGTCAAATACCTGCCCGGCTGGGGCTGGCAGCCGTCGGTCTTGACGGCGGCCAACCCCTCGGCGCCGGTGTTCGACGACAGCTTGTGCACCGATCTGCCGCCCGATCTGGTCATTGCCAGAGCCCGCACCTGCGAACCGGGCTATCGCGTCAAACAACAACTTGCCGCCGTGCCAGCCGGGGGCCGGGCGCCGCGCGGCCCCCGGGCCGCACTGCGGCACTGCATGCGTGCGGCGGCGGGGCTGTTGCTGCAACCCGACCCGCAGGTCTTGTGGTTGCCCACGGCGTACCGGGCGGGCTGTCAACTGCTCAGCCGGTTGCCCCACGAAGTGATCCTGGCCACCGCGCCGTCGTACTCGAACCTGATTTTGGGAACATGGCTCAAACTGCGAACCGGGCTGCCACTCGTCGTCGATTTCCGCGATGAATGGGATCTGAGCAGCCAATATCTCGAGAACAGCCGGCGCGACAGGTTCTCACACGCTGTTCAGGAACGGATGCAGCGCTGGGTATTGCGTCACGCCGACGCGATTCTGGCGACAACTGCAGCGAGCGCCCGGCGATTGCAAGACCGGGCTCGCGCGGCGGGCAGCACGGCCGAGGCGCAGTGCATTTACAACGGATTCGATGAAGTCGATTTCCAGCGCCCCCACGGGGTTGAGCGGGCGCGGCTTGCGAGGCAGGCCGCCGAGGAGCCGCCCCGGTTCAGGCTCGTGTATACCGGCACGCTGTGGAACCTGACGTCGGCCGCGCCACTGGCGGCGGCGGTCGAATTATTGCGGCGCGAGTCGCCCGAAACGCTCGCGCGGCTGGAACTCGTGCTCGTCGGCCGCAAGACCGATGCTCAGCGCGAGGTGGTGCAGGAAATCACCCGGTCGGGGTGTCGCGTGCACGACGCTGACTATTGCGACCACGATCAGGCGATCGATCTGATGCAATCGGCCGATGGGCTGTGCCTGTTGCTGAGCGATGTGCCTGGCGCCGATCGCGTCGCCCCGGCCAAGCTGTTCGAATACCTCGCCGCGGGCAGGCCACTGCTCGCTGTTACGCCTGCCGGCGAAACGGCCGACATCGTGCGGCGATTTTTTCCGGCAGGGCATTACCTGCCGGGCGACGCGGCCGGTATTGCGCGGTGGCTGCGCGCGCAGGTAGCACAGTGGGTGCCGGGCGAGCGCACGACCTGCGGTCGCCGGCCGCCAGCGCAGGTCGAACAGTTCAGTCGCCGGCGGCAAGCAGGTGAACTGGCCGCGTTGCTCGATGAATTAACGCCTGTGCCGGTTGTGCCGGACGCCGGGTGGGTCTGAAATAAAAATGGCGAACCCGAAAATCGGGCGTAGATTTCAGTAGCAAGACCGCGCGGCGGGTTGGCCGGGCGCGGTGGAGTTTGCGGGTTTTGGTGCGCGATGCTCATATTCGAAGATTTGCGACAAAAAGCGTTCTGGTGCTATGGCCGCACTGACTGGCGCGCGTACCTGCAGACATTGTGCACCGACGGTACCGCGGCAATGGTCTGGTACCGGCTGATGCAATGGGCGCATCGGCGGCGATTGGCCCCGCTGGCGATGCTGTTCAACAAAATCAATGCCATTTGCTGTCAATGCATCATCGGCCGCGGAGCTGATTTTCAGGCGGGGTTCGTGCTGATTCACAGCCAGGGCGTGGTGATCAACGGCAATGTGCGTGGCGGTCGACGGATTTTCATTGAGCACCAGACGACGATTGGCGCCGAAAAGAACCTGACTCCCACGCTCGGTGATGACGTATTTATCGGCGCCGGGGCAAAGATCCTGGGTGGGATCCGCATAGGCCGTCGCACAAAAATTGGCGCGAACGCCGTCGTCGTGCACGATGTGCCCGATGGTGCCACCGTGGGTGGAATTCCTGCTCGAATTCTGAAGCAACGCTCTTCTGCGGATCCGTCGCCCGCGTCGCCCGACGAACACTGCGTGGAATGCAAACCTGATACCGTCGCCGTGGGAGACTTCCAATGAACTGGGTTCCCGTGCTGTTTTGGACTGCTGTAGCCGTGGTGGTTTATGCCTACGCCGGCTACCCGATCGTGGTCTGGTGCGCTGCGCGCCGCCGAGCCAACCCGGTCGATGCGGCAGCGCCGGGCGCAGGCCAGGAGGCGGCGGACGCCGGGCGGCCCTTCGTGTCGCTGGTATTGGCGGCATATAAGGAAGAACGCTACATCGTGCAGCGCTTGCACAACGCCTTGACGCAGGATTACCCCGCCGACCGGTTGGAAATCATTGTCGGCTGCGATGGCGCGGAAGATTGCACGGGCGACCTTGTTGCCGCGTTTGGTGATGATCGCGTGCGGTTGATGCAGTTCCGGCAGCGGCGGGGCAAAGCCTCGGTGCTGAATGACTGCATTCCTGCAGCGCGGGGGGACATCGTTGTTCTGTCAGACGCCAACACGATGATGCAACCCGGCGCGATCCGCCGGCTCGTGCGCCCGTTCGACAACCCCGCCGTCGGCGGAGTCTGCGGCCAGCTCGTGCTCATCGACCCGGCCTCGGGGTGCAATGCTGACGGGCTGTACTGGAAGTACGAGAACTTTTTGAAGGGTTGCGAAGCCAGGTTGGGCGCGCTGCTGGGGGCGAACGGCGGCATTTATGCGATTCGCAAATCGCTCTATGCGCCGCTGCCCGCTAACACGATCGTCGATGACTTCGTCATCGGGATGCGCATTCATGCACGCGGGGCTCAACTGCTGTACGAACCGGCGGCGATTGCCGAAGAGGAAACTCCGGCGGGCGTGGCAGCCGAATTTCACCGCCGGGCCCGAATCGGCGCGGGCGGGTTTCAAAGCCTGGTGTGGCTGGGGGGGCTGTTGCACCCGCGGCGGGGCTGGCTGGCGTTCGCGTTTTTGTCGCACAAGGTACTGCGATGGATTTGCCCGGCGTTTTTGATTGCCGCGCTGGTCTCCAGCCTGGCCCTGGCCGGAGAGCCGTTTTATTTCCGCTGTCTCGCGGCGCAAGTCGTGTTTTACGCCGCGGCCCTGGCGGGTTCGCGGCTGGGCGCCGGCAATGGCTGGCGGCGCCCGCTGCGCCTGCCCACGCTGTTTGTGGGCGTGAACCTGGCGCTGGCTGTCGGGTTTTATCGCTGGCTGAAGGGGATTCACTCGGGAACCTGGAAACGCACCGAGCGCGAGTCGCAAACGACGGCGGCGGCGTGAGCCGGCAGACGATTGCCACCCGGCACACGTCGACCAACCGAACAGCCGCAGCACTGCAGCAATTGAAATCGCCACCCTGCATGACCCCGCTGGAAACCATAATGCCCGACATCGCGCCGTTTCAAGTTTCGCTGACCCCGATCGGAGAGATCGATGCGCTCGAACCGCTGTGGCTCGACCTGCAATCGCGGAGCGACTCGTCGTGGTTCACCTCCTGGGGTTGGATCGGGTGCTGGCTCAGACAGTTGCCGGCCCGGTGCACACCGCACGTGTTGAAAGTGAATGGCCCCGCCGGCATCGTTGGCTTGGGGTTGCTCAACCGGCGAATCGTGCGGCGGGGGCAAATCATTGCATCGCGCGGCTTGTTCCTGCACGAAACGGGCGAACGCGTGCTCGACACACTGACGGTGGAACACAATGGCCTGCTGGCTGACCGGGACCACGCCGACGCGGCATCGCAGGCGGCGCTCAATTACCTGCGGGATGATTGTCCCGGCTGGGATGAACTGTTTCTCAGCGGGCTGGACGCCGACGGGCCGCTGGACCGCGCGGCTGCGACATTGCCCGGCGTCCGCCGCCGCTTGTTCAAGCAGCCGCCGTGCCATTTTGTCGACTTGGCGGGGTTGCGGGCCAGCGGCGTCGACAGTCTCGCAATTGTGGGTCCGAATACACGCGGCAAGATCAGGAAGTCGATACGGCTGTTCGAAAGGAGCGGGCCGGTCGCCCTCGATCTGGCCGCAACGGTCAAACAGGGATTGCAGTTCTTTGAAGCCATGACGGCGCTCCACCAGGCCAGTTGGCAGGGCAAAGGCGAGGAAGGCGCATTCGTGCACCCGTGCATCTGCCGATTCCACCGGGCACTGATCGAGTCGCGACTGCCACACGGCGAGATTCAGTTGTTGCGTGTGCGGGCCGGCGACGAAACGCTGGGGTATCTGTACAACTTTGTCCATGCCGGGCGAGTCTATGCGTACCAATCGGGGTTCAGGCAGTTTGACGACGCCAAACTTAAGCCAGGCCTGATGGCGCACACGCTGGCCATTCAGTACAACCAGGCGCACGGCGCGAACACCTATGATTTTCTGGCGGGCGACTATCAGTACAAGGAAAGTTTGAGCAACGCCGCCACGTCGATGCACTGGATCGTACTTCAAAAAAGGCGCGCCCGATTTCACATCGAAGATGTGCTGCGAACGGTCAAACGCAAGTGCGGACTGTGAAACGCCGCCGGGGGCGGCCTGTAGACTCTGGTTTCTTTTTCCCTGCCAGTGGCGTTCAACGGAACCTGTCATGAATGGTCGACGCGGAATGCTGGCCCGAATTTTATCGACGGGCCGACTGACCGGCGTGGTCGGGCGAATTCGCGCCCGCCGTCGCCTGGAGGTGCCGATTCTGGCGTATCATCGTATCTGGGATCTGGCCTCCGACGGGCACTTTCCCTATGACGTCGAACTGATCAGCGCCTCGACCGCCGATTTTGCGTGGCAGGTGCAATATGTTCGCGAGAATTTCGACCCGATCACGTTTGATACGCTGATCAAAATCCTTGACGGGGCACTGCCCGCGCCGCCCCGGCCGCTGATCATGACATTCGACGACGGTTACGACGACAACTACCACCACGCGTTTCCGATCCTGCTCGCGCATGGCGTGCCCGCCACAGTCTTTCTGGCGACCGGGTACATCGACCAGCCGCAAACCTTCTGGTACGACCGGTTGGCGCAGCTCGTCATGACGGCCGCACCGCGTGAAATCCGCCTGCCGGGTTTGGCCGAACCGCAGACCCTGCCCGCCGCGCCGAACGGCCGTCGGATGGCACTCAAACAGCTCCTCAAGCATTTGAAACAGGTTCCGAATGAAATGCGGCTGGCAGCGCTGCGCCGGCTCGAAAGCGACCTGACCGAAGACGACATCCCGCACGAATCGCCTCAAAGCCGGCCGCTGAACTGGAACCAGGTCCGCGAAATGGCCGCTGGCGGAATCGAATTCGGGTCGCACAGTGTTTCGCACCCGATCCTGGCGAATCTCACCGACGCCGACTTGTGGTGCGAACTCACCGAATCGCGGCGCGTTATCGAAGACCAGCTCCGCACTCCGGTGCAGGTGATCTCGTACCCAGTGGGGGGCGTCTCGGCGTTTGACGAGCGGGTGCGGCGCATGGCGCGCGGCGCCGGGTACAGGTTGGGTGTTTCGTACCTGCCCGGCAGTAACGCCTTGAATAGTTTCGACCCGTTTGCCGTGCGCCGGCTGCACGTCGAACGGTACACCGACCGCAGCTATTTTTCGGCCATGCTGAATATTCCCGAGCTGTTTGCCTGACGACCATTACCGCCCCGCACGCGGTTTAATTCTGCATTATGCGCTGCCGCCTGAAGGATCTGACATGTTGAAACCGGCTGGTGAAGCGTGTGGCTATTTCAAATCGGCGGCCGCGTGGGTTGGCGACAAGACGCGCAATGTCCATTTGTGGCTGCCGCAATACGCGACCGCGAAACTCTGCGGCCCAAAGCCTGTCTTCGGCGCGCAGCCGGTCGACGTGTTCATTGCCGTCTGCGACCACTTCGAACCTGAGCAGGGACGTGGTGAGAAACGGGCCGGGCTGGAAAAGGTGCACCGTTGGGTCGGCGAATATCCGCAATTGTTCGATCACTTTCACGACAGTTCGGGCCGGACACCGCAGCACACTTTCTTTTACCCCGCCGACGAATACGCTCCGGAATACCTCGACCCGCTGGCCGAACTGTGCGCGACCGGCCGCGGCGACGTTGAAGTGCACCTGCACCACGACAACGACACCCCGGCCGGCCTGCGTGACACCCTGGCGGCATTCACCGAGACGCTGTCCTTGCGGCACGGGTTGCTTCGCCGCGACCCGGCCACCGGTGAAATCGCGTATGGGTTCATCCATGGCAACTGGTCGTTGTGCAATTCGCGCCGCGACGGCCGATGGTGTGGGGTGAACCAGGAAATTCCGATCCTTCGCGAGACTGGTTGCTACGCCGATTTCACGTTGCCGTCGGCGCCCTCTGACACGCAAACGAGCACAATTAACAGCATCTATTACGCCGTCGATCGCCCCGGCCGGCCCCGTTCGCACGAGCGGGGCGAGCCGGCGCGCGTGGGGGCTGCAGCGCGGCCCGACGGCCTGTTGATGATTCAGGGACCGCTCGGCTTCGATTGGCGCGGCCGGCGCGCCGGCAAGCTGCCGAAAATCGAAAACGGCAACATCCAGGCGAATCAGCCGCCCACCTGGCCGCGGTTTTTGAACTGGGTCGAAGCGGGTGTTTCCGTTGCGGGACGGCCCGAATGGATTTTCGTCAAGCTGCACACGCACGGCGCAAAGAACGGCAACATCGACCTGTGGCTGGGCGACGCCGTGCAGCGATTTCACGCCGAACTCGCCCGGCAGGCACGCGACAACCCGCTGTTCCGGTACCACTACGTCACTGCCTGGGAGATGGCCCAGCTCGTGCATCATGCCGAACACAACGCGCCCGCCAATACGCTGCCCGTGCCAATGGCCGTGGCTCAATCGGCCTGATTTGCCCAATCGTCGATCGAATCGTGCCCATCACAATTTCAGACCATGTAACAGATTCGGGGCGGAGGCCCACGTCAAATGCTGACTTTTGAAAAATCGCCAACGACTGTCGAGCGGCCCCCGTCGTCGCCCGCATTAACGCCACCCGCCTCGCGGCTGCAGCGCTGGGTGTGGCGGCTGTCGATTGGCAATCTGCTGCTGGCCGCCGGCGTCTGGGTGCTGATCCGATTTGTGTCAGAACGCTGGTGGCTGAGCACCGCCGTGGTGTACCTGCCACGATCGCCCTTACTCGTACCCTCGCTGCTGCTGGCGCTGGTGTCGCTGCTGGTCGCGCGAAAAGCGGTTTTGCTGAACCTGGCGGCGGGTTTGCTGATCGCCGGCCCGGTCATGGGAGCCAGCCTGAACCTGAGTCCCGTCGAAGAGGCGGCAATCGACAAGAGCCGGTCGCGGGCGATGCGCGTCTTGAGTTGCAACGTTCAGAGCTTTCTGCCCGATTTCCCGCTGGAGCTGACCGAAATTGCGGCGGCACGCCCCGACCTGGTTGCCTTCCAGGAGGCGTTTGGCGAATCGCAGGAACTGGTACGCTACTTCGACGGTTGGACGACAATTCGCGAAAACGAATACTTCGTGGCAGCGCGCCACCCATTGCGGCTCTTGGCAACGTGCCAGTCGGAACCATTCGACCGCATTGCCGCCATTGCTGTCGAAGTCGCCGCGCCGCGGGGAAAGTTTCTCGTGTTCAATGTGCACCAGACGACGGCCCGGCACGGTTTGACGAACCTGACTGCCGATTCGCTGATTTCAGGTGCTGGAATCGCCCAGGTCGAACGGCATATTCAGCAACGCGAAGAAGAAGCCCTGGCGGTGCGCGCGTTCATCGAACAGAATCGGGGCGACCTGCCGGTGCTGATTGTGGGCGATTTTAACATGCCCGACGACAGCAGTATCTATCAAGCCTGCTGGGGCGACCTGCAAAACGCCTTCCAGCAAGTCGGGACCGGGTACGGCTACACTGCCCCCTGCCAGACGAAGTGCCGCTGGCCGACCGGGTTTCCCTGGGCCCGCGTCGATCATATTCTGACCGACGACCACTGGAAGATTCATCGCTGCCGCATTGGTGAAAAGGACGGCTCCGACCACCGTCTGATCACAGCGATCGTCGAGCTCCGCTGAACCGGCGCGTGGGCCGCTGGAGCTTGCAGTACGCGGCTCGGTCTATTGATGGGGAGTAAGTCAGGAGCTTCATCCCACCCCGTGATTCGAGGAGCTTGACGTGCCGCCTGTCAACCCCCTGTCGCCGCCCGAGATCGAACCCGGAAGCCTGGTCTCGTAATCTTGCGTTCACGCTGGGCTTTCTGCTGGTTGCGTGGCAGATCAATCGCGGCGCCAGCGCTCCGGGAATCAAACTAATGCTGATCGGAGTGACGGTCGTCATTCTCACGATCGGTTTGGCAATGGTCGGCATTCCCCTCGTGGTGCCCCTGACGAACATGCTGGCCAAGACAGGGTTCGTGCTCGTACTCGGCGGGCTGGCGGCAACGCTGCGCGTTACCCGCGTCGCGCCCCACACAAGCGGGAGTGATTATCACGTATGAACAACGAACGCGCCTCATCATCGTGGCGTTCTGTGTGTTGGCATATTTCGTTGCCGTGCCCGAAGACGCCGAGTCGGTCGTCGCGCCGTTGGCGGTTTTTCTGAACCTCAGCAACTCCGTCGCCGCAGGGGCGTATGCCGTCATCACCGTCGTGGTTGGCGGACACGCTGCGGTCAGGTGCTGGAATGCGCGGCCCAACATGCATCAGCATCCGCCGGGGGCAGGTCCGTGATTTCGGACCTGCCCCACGGATGCCGACACACAATGGGGTGACGACCATCGCCGGAACGCCCGAATCGAGCGTGCTCAAAAATCGCGATCGTCTTCGGCCAGAAGCGTCGAAATGCGCTTCTTGACGATCTCCGCCTGATTGTCGCTGTGCATTTTGACCGACTTTCGCAAGCGATCGAGCTGGGCTTCAATGCGACGCAACTCCAGCTCGCGCGTCTTCTGCCGGACCTCAAAATGCTCTTTCACGGTCTGGGTCAAATCCTCCCTGAGCTTTTCGCGTTTTTCCTTGTCAGCGGCGGGCGTGTCGCGAAATTGTTCAGACAACTCATGCGTTCGCCGCAGCAGCCGGAAATCGGCTTCCTGCAACTTGAGCGCTTCGGGATCGGCTTCGCCTTCATCGCCCGGCCGTTCCCGGCCGGAGTACATTCGCCCTTGTTGTCGCATATAGCCGGGGCCGTAGCCGCCGGGGCCGCGGCCACCGGGTGGCCCGTTCATCCAGGGCAGTGGCGGCCCGCTCTGGCCATCGGGCCCGCGCCCGCCGCGCGGGCCACCGCGGCCTTCAGGAGGCGGGCCGTCGGGGCGGTCACCGCGCGGGCCGGGGCCACCCTCGGGGGGGAAGCGTTCGCCGTCACGCGCTTCGGGGCCGCCATCGCGCGTCCGCGGGGGCCGTTTGCGAGCAGGAGGGGGCGGAGGCGGCGGGTCATCCTTGCGTTCGGCGTTGCCGCCGTCGCCCTCTTTTCGCGCACCCGTCGGTGGGGCTTTGTCGTCGTCAGCGTTCTCTTCTTTATTGATGTAGCTCACGAGCCGGACCACCTTGCGGGATCCGAACGTGACAGGCTCGTATTCGTCGGCAACGTCGGCTTCATCTGGTACAACGCCCGGATCGGATTCAACTGCCGGGGCAAACTCCGCATCAGAAAGTTCCATTTCGGCCTGCTCGTCGTCATCAATGAAGCCATAGCCGCGCCGCTCTCCGCCGCGCCGCGGAGGTGGCGGAAACGGCGGACGGCCTTCTTCATGCCGCCAGCCCGGTTCGGACCGGTCGCGAAAACGTTCGGCACGATCGCCGTCGCCATGCGGGCCGGGGGGCATGCGATGGGCACCGTCATGCGACCAGCCCGCACGCCACGCCCAGGCGCCACGCGGGCCGGGCGGCGGCCCCCAGCCGTCGCGACGTTCGTCATGCCGCGCGAACTCGCCGCCACGATGACGACCGCCAAACTCGTGACCACACCACCCTGCATCACGGTCG
>JAJXXL010000396.1 GCA_021781115.1 Planctomycetota bacterium | reverse complement strand
CCGTCATGAGGTTGGCTTTCATGAAGACGAAACGCACAGTTTTGGTCGCAATGGTCCTGGCAATGTCGGCTGCGACGTCGTCAGCCTGGGCAGGCTTGCGAACCACCGATCAGATCAGGGCGATTCGATTTTTGGGAACGGTCGATTGCGGGTTCTACCCCGAATCGCGCACGGTGCTGATTGACGCGATGCAGCACGACCCCGATGAAGCGGCCCGGTACGAGGCGGTGCTGGCGATTCAGCAGCAGATTGAACGCAGCAAGGGACCGCTGGACCCCAGCCTGGGTTGGCGGCAATTTCCCGACCCGCGTATCGTGGGGTGCATTGCCCGGATGATACCGGGGTGCAATGCGGCCACTGAAGCTGAATTGAATGAAACGTATCGCCAGCGCAAATTGTCGCAGGCTGACCAGCGCCGCAAAGACACTCAATGCGAGTGCGACATCGAACAGACCACCCGCGCCTTGGCCGAGTGTGCCTTCGCAACCGACGACGACGGGTGCTTCAAGGAGCCATCGGTACGGGTCCGCGAGCGGGCCAAGCGCGTGCTCACGCTGATCTGCCCGCCCGGCGAACAACCGGGCACTTACAACATTCCGCAGCCCATGCCGGGCACACCCCCGGCGCCCAGTGAAACACCGGCCCCAGGCACACAGGCGCCGCCCATCTTTTCGATGCAGCAAGGCATGGGTGAAAGCGGCGGCCTGCCCGGCGTTGGTTCAGGGGCCTATTCGCCCTTCATCGGCGGTCGGGCCGATATGACAAACCGCATGAACCAGTTCGACAACATGGGGGCCGCGCCGCGCACCCGCGCGTTTTTCGGCGTGCAATGGGCGCAATCGGCGAATTCGGGAACGCAGTACACGACCCCCACGCAACAGTTGTCGAACCTGTATAATTCGGGGCCGAATGGAGTCGCCGCCTTTCAGAACGCCACCGGCTACAAATCGCTCGACCAGTTCCTCAAGGCCAACAACAACGGTGCCGGGCAAACGTTCAATCAGACGCCCGACGCCATGATGTACCGGTTCGGGTTTGAATACGCGGTGACCTCTGATTTCAGCGTAGCGGTTCAGGCCCAGTACCTGACTCCGCTTCAGGACGTGGGGCAGCCTTCGGAATTTACGAACCCGGCCGTGTACCTCAAGCACGTGCTGTACCGTTCGGAAGACAGCGTGCTGTCAGGCATGCTTGAAGTTTCTCCGGAAATTTCCGGGCCCGACCACGGCATTCGCGAGCATACAACCCGCGTGGCCCCGGCATTTCTGTACTACAAGGAACTCAGCGAAGACTGGTTCTTTCAAGGCGGCGCCGGTATGAACGTGCCCACGCGCGGCAACCAGATTCTGACCGCCGATTACGCGTTGAGCGTGGGTTTCTGGGCGTACCGCCATGAAAGCCTGCGACGATACGCCCAACTCGACGCGGCGACCGCCTCGATGAGCAAGCCCCTGATTCTGGGGTTGCTGCCGCAATTTGAAGTGCTGGGCAAGCACGTCTTGGGCAACAACACGAACAACGGCCTGTATGGGCTGTCGAACGCCACGCCGATGCGGGCGCCGGGCACCTACAACCCCGATGGCTCGACGAACGTGATTGTTCCCTCGACAGGAGCGTATAACACCTCGACCTTCAATTTCGTCGAACCCAAGGATGTGATCGACCTGACGTTCGGTCTGACCGTCATGCTGCGGGGCAACCTGCAATGGTGGAACGGCTACTCGATACCCGTCAGCACGCATTTCGTGCGCAGCCAGGAATTCATGAGCACGGTCAACCTCATGTTCTGACGCCGGGTCACGGGCCGGGAATGCGCGTGACGCCGGTCAGGAGTGTTGCGAGAGGTACAGAGCCCGTGCGGGGCGCTGGCATCAGGCCGCGGTTGATCGGCGGGGTCAGCGGCCGACGATTGGGCGAACCGGCGCATTTCGCCGCGCGAGCTCCAGCGCGGTTTGAGTATCGCCCGCGAGATTGCGCGGCGTTTCTGCGAGTTGCGGCGGTAGGCACTTCGCGACGAGAGCGGCTTCTTCAATACGCCGACTGATCAAGCCGTTAAGGCCTTTTCCAACCCAGAGCCGCGTCATGGACAGAATCGCATCGTAGATGGCCTTCAGCGCGTACACGCTTTGGTTCGCGGCGTAAATCTCGACCGCGCTGCGGATTTCGCGCATTTCGAGTCGGGTGTGCGCAGGCGAGTCGCCGGCTTTTCCCTTCGGTTTTGGGTCACGCATGCCAAATCCGCGGTTAAACCCGATCGAAATCAGTGCAACCTGAACCGGTTGCGGCAGTTGGGCAAAACCTGGCAGGGAATGGCAGGCACGATCGTAGTAGTTCACAGTGACGTGCGACAGGGCACTCGACGCGACATCATCGCGAATTTCTATGGATTTCACTTTGTTGAGTTGAGCCTGCGCGTCGGCATCGGCGCCGGTTACGTGAATGACGGTCGCCAGCGCGTCAAGGTCTTTGGGGGCAAGGGCCTTCCAGACGCTGCGCAAGTCGCGCTCTGAATGTTGATGGATGTCGTACCCAAAGCCAATGGTGATTCCAGACATGGGATCGTTGTGTGTTTGTCCGCCTTTTTTGCCATGTTGCGGAAGATACGGGTACGGGGAGTAGTGCCCCTTCGGGAATTCGTGCGCGGCGACAAAAGCCGCTGCGGCCATGATGACCGATTCATGCCTGCCAGCCGGCATGCATGTTCGGTTCGACCAACCTGAGCCCTGACCGCCAATTGCGGGAATCGTCGATTCAATGCGACACAGGGTTCCATCGTCGATCGTTGCCGGACTGGAGAATTGGCAAACGCGGCCCGGAGTTCTGTTGGCAGACATGGGTATCTCGGTTTGGGACACTTCGGCGGTTGCGGCCTTTCACGCGGCCCGCGCCGCAGCATTAAGCTTCGCTCACCCGCCGATCATGACCGTAGGGCACCCCACGACAATGGCGCCACCGTGGGCGGTTGCGTCGCCCATGCGGGCCGCCGGGCTGCCGCCGATCAGCACCGTCGCTGAGCCCATGGCAATTGTGTCGGGCGGCCCCACGCAGACGGCCGGGTCGCCCACGCGGGCGGCGGGCATCATGCCGATCAGCACTGTCGGACACCCCATGACGATCGGCCCCCCCACATGCGGTATCGGAGGCACCCCGGGAGTGACCATGGGGCAGGTGTGCATATCGGTCAGACGGGCAGCAGGTGGCATGGTTTTTCGTTCCTCGCAACGTTATGGCTTTGGCTGATCAGGTGTCGCCGGTTCGAGGCCCATCTGCGCCAGGTGTCGGTCGAATTCGGCAGGGGCGAACAATTGCCAGCCGGCAGGGTTATCAGCCGACTCTATCAGCACGGCGTCGATTTTCGTCAGGAGCCGGCTGACGAAGCGGGCGGGTTGATTCAGCAGTAATTGCTCCAGGAGGCTGGGCCAGAAATAGCCCAACAAGCCCTTGGAGCGCGGCATTTCTTCGCCGCGCAGATTGAACCGGGTTGCCGCCCGCAAGTGGGCCAGCAATTCGTCGGGGGCAGTTCGGCTGTGCATGCAGACGATGCCATCGCGGCCCCAGCCTGCAGCGAACAGCGCCGGAACGTCAAGCGACTGGGCCGGCGCCACAAATGGCGAGCCGCCGTGAATGGCAGCGGGTGGCAGCCAGTCGAACAGCGCCTCCTGCGGGCCCAGCTCCTGCGCGGGCGGCAATTCGAGACGGTTGTAATCGATGATCAGATATTGCGGGCGGCGTACCGCCAGGCGGCGCGCCAATTCAGCCGCCGGGATTTGCTCGCTGCAGGGGACGTACCGCACCCACCCCGAGGGGCACGCCACAGCCGAGTAGGTTGCGCTCGCCCGGCGAACCGGTGCCGTCTGGTCTGCCGCGCCGACCATGTGCGGCATGACCGTGGGGTTCGCCTCTTCATCGACTACGACCAGAAAACGCAACACGGTGGAATTGCCTATGGCGATTTCATCGCCCGACTTCAACTGGTCTTCGAGGACATTGCGGCCGTTGAGATACGTGCCGTTGTCGCTCATGTTCGTCAGGTACCAGGCGGGCGCGACGAAATTAATCTGGCAATGCCGGCGGGAAATCGTCGCGTCGCCGGGAATGGAAATTCCCGCTTCGGCCACGCGGCCGACAAGCAACGGCTCATCGATGCCAACCTCGACCCGCTGTCCAAAAAACGGGCCGCGAATAATCTCAAGAAATGCCTGCATTGTGATTCACGGGTTGCCAATGCCTGTCGTTTCGCCGCCAAGTCAAGAATCGCCAGTCTTGTCGCCCGTCAGGCCGAGAGAGGCCTCAGGCGCGCCGTTTCCCATAGCCGGGTTTGATGGCTCAGTCGCATGACTTCGTACCGCTTTTCGCATCGTCAGCCAAAGCGGGTTTCACGGGGTTCGCCTGTTGGGGCGCGGGCGGCGCTTGCGGGCTGGCATCGGGGGCCGAGCCGGCCGCACCGCCGCTGTTGATCATGACCAGCGTGCCCTGAATACACACGCCCGTGGGGCCGATTGTCACAAAGTTGCCACCCACTTTCAGCGTCAGCGCCGTCCCGGCTTCGATGACGACGTTCGAGCCGCCGTTGAGATGGATGATCTGCCCGGCAGCCACGAGGTGGTTGCCACCGATTTTCTGCTGCAGGTCGCCTCCCACCGACAGCGAATCGGCCCCGCCCACCTTGATGCTGCGGGTTCCCTTGACCTCGAACCCATCGTTGCCCTCGACGAGTTCGGATTTATTTTTTTCGATAACGATGTCCTGGTTGCCACCGCCGCTGGCCGCGCCATGCCCGATGAGCAATTGCATGTTGCCTTCGATGTGCTCGATCTGGTGGCGCTTGATGTTCAGTTGCTTGTCCTGGTAAACAAGTTCGCGCTGGTCGCCACCTTTTTCGCCGTCTTTTTCCCAACCGATAATCTGATGGCGGTTGCCGAAAATCCGTTCCTTCGAGTCATTCAGCACGCGGACGTCCATGTTGCGCTGGGCGTGCACGAAGATCTGTTCTTTTTCATGCTTGTCTTCGAACCGCAATTCGTTAAAGCCGCTGCCACCCAGCGTACTGTTGGTCTTGATGTAGCTTTTGGTTTTTTCCGCGGGCAGGGTGTACGCCGGCATTTGATCGGCGTTATACACGACGCCCGTAATGAGCGGGCGGTCGGGGTCGCCCTCGAGAAACTCTACGACGACTTCCTGGCCAATGCGGGGGATGAACAGGCTACCCCAGTTTCGCCCCGCGCTCGATTGGGCCACGCGGATCCAGCACGAACTGTGTTCGTTCTTTTTCCCTGGCGATCCCAGAAGAACTGCACCTTGACCCGGCCGTATTTGTCGACATAGATCTCTTCGCCCGAGGGCCCCACGACGACCGCCGTCTGCAACCCCGAAATCAGTGGTTTGGGGGTCGTGCGCTGCGGCCGAAACACCACCGTGTCAGGAATGCATAAAAAACTGTTCCAATACTCGCGATCGACCCGTGTGTTGCGGTCGGCGTAAGACGTCGGTTCGGTGGCCGAATGTTGAATCGCCGTGACTGCGAATGACTTGCCCTGCTCGGCTGACGAATCATGCCGCGTGAGTTTGAATTTCCCGCCGGGCGAAAATGTGCGGCAAGTACCCGCGGCCCGCACAACGTCGACCGGAGTTTCTTCTTCTTCGATCCGCACGACCGAGTCGGCGTGGCCGTCGGCCTTTTGTTCATATTCGCCGGGGTAGTCGTATAGCTCATACTTGTCGGCGCCCGGCAGCGGGGCCACGGCGCTGGCGGTTGTCATCAAGTTGGTTTTGGGAATCTCGAAATTGTAGTCGGTTTGGGCCCATTTGCCCGAACGGAACTCAAACTGGTGCGACCAGCTCATGATCCGGTCGAAATGGATTCCGCCGGCCTCGGCCGGGTAGAATTCGACTTCCGATTCGGGCAGGTTTTTGTAGGCCCCCTTCTGATCGGCCAGAACCAGCACATGCTTTTTTTCTTCATGCCGGAAATAGTAGAAAATGCCTTCGTGTTCCATCAGCCGCGACACGAAGTTAAAGTCTGTTTCGCGGTACTGCACGCAGTATGACCATTTGGGGTGCGATCCCTTGATTTCCGCAGATTCAAAGTCGGTGAAGCCCAACTCCTTGAAGATTTTCTGAATGATTTCGGGAACTGTCTGGTCCTGAAAAATCCGGCAATCGGCCTTGCGCGTCAGGAACCACAGCCAGGGCACGACTTCGGCCTCGTAATGCCGCACGCGGCCGTCGCTTTCGCCGGCGGTGAACCGGCTGACATACCCATTGAAAAATCGCGGGGGGCCATCGTTATCGTCGGGAGAGCCGATACGAAAACTGACGTTCTTGCCGATGATGTCGTGCGGCGCGATGTAATCGCGATCAGACAGCATTTCCAATCGGTAGCTGAACAGCCGCGACATTTCCTCGCGACCGTTGAGCGCCGTCAGCAATAACACGTCGGCCCCCAGCGGGGTTTCGACAGCGAGCAGGCGACGCTCTTGTGTGGCAGACGGCATACACTGATCCCCCTGTTGTGTTCAATCTGGTCACGGCTGGCCGTTGTGGGCACCGCCTGGTAAGTCGCGCCAACGACATCATACACAATCCGACTCAAGGATCGGGGCCGTGCCCGATCCTTGAGTCAAAGCCCCCTGCGGGGCGAGGCAGGTCACCCGCCCTTGTTGGTGATCAGATCCCAATTCGACTTGACGTCGCCCTTCGACGCACCCGTGGCGTGGTCGGTGGCAGTGTAGACGATTTCAATCTTGCCGAAGTTCATCGACACCGAGTCGCGCGGAAAATCGGTATCTTTGGCGCCGCCGTTCGTGTACGACGAGATGATCACCTGCGTCATCTTGACCTCAAGGTACTTTTGCTTGCTGCCGGTGGCCCGGTGCAAAACCAGCGTGACTTCCTTGATGTGATTGCCGCTGGCGCAGAACAGGAACAGCTTGGGCGACGCCTTATCCGTTTGCTTGGTGATGACCAGTTCCTGGAAATTGGCGCGTTCGCTCGAACCGGCGCCCGCCGTGCTGCGAACGCCCGAAATCGGTTGCGATGCCCCGAAGCTGTACGACAGCACTTCGATTTCATCCTTGTGCCGATCGTCGGTCGACTCGCCAGGAATGCCATCAATCTTCAGAAACGCGTCGAAAGCCATGATCAACTCCTTGTGACGTAAAAACGTCCCCAGACCAATCCGCCAGAAACAGCCGCAGCGAGAACACCTCGCCGCCCACCCACCAAACCGCCGCCAGGATCCGCAACATGTTCGTGAATCGCGTGGGCGATTCCCACGACTTCAGCGTCGTAACAATTCAGTTTTCGCGTGGTGCACTGAAAAGTTGCGTGAATTCTAAAAAAAAATCGGGCGGGCCGTAGCCTGGGCCACCCCGCACGGCGTTCGTTCACTCGATTGCATATTGAAACCCGCCGGTTTCAGCGGTCGAAACCCGCACGCGGGAAATTGCCTGGCCGTCGGCCATGCGCGCCAGGAATTCAGCCGACAGTTCGGGCAGCAGGCTCCGCGTGAGAATATGATCGACGTTGCGGGCGCCGCTTTCGACCTCGCGGCAGCGCTCGAGAATTCGTGAAACCACCTCAGAGGCATAGGAGAATTCCGCCCGGTGGTTTTCGGCGATTCGCCGCCCGATCTTGTTCAATTGCAATTCAATGATCGTCCGCATGACGGAGTCCGTCAGCGGGAAGTACGGCACCAGCGTGACCCGCCCCAGAAACGCCGGCTTGAACACTTTCAGCAGATCGGGTCGCAACGCTTCAGCCAGGGCCGTGGCGTCGGGCCGCGTTTCTTCATCGGCGCACAATTTCATGATCGCATCGGTGCCCGCGTTCGAAGTCATGAGGATCAGCGTGTTGCGAAAGTCGATGTCGCGGCCCTCGCCGTCGCGCATCATCCCCTTGTCGAACACCTGGTAGAACACATCCTGCACGCCAGGATGCGCCTTTTCCATTTCGTCGAGCAGCAGCACGCTGTACGGCTTGCGGCGGACCGCCTCGGTTAACACGCCCCCCTCGCCATAGCCGACATACCCCGGCGGCGAACCCATCAGCAACGACACCTTGTGTTCCTCTTTGAATTCCGACATGTTGATGACCGTCATGTTCTGATCGCCGCCGTAGAGCAGTTCGGCCAGCGTCATGGCGGTTTCGGTCTTGCCGACGCCGCTCGTGCCCACGAGCAGAAACACGCCGATTGGCCGACTCGGGTCGGTCAGGTTGGCCCGCGATGTGCGAATCCGTTGCGCCAGGGCTTCGAGCGCGTGAGGTTGGCCGATGATTCGCTGTTCCATGCGTTCTTTGAGCGACAGCACGGCGTGAATTTCATCGGTGACCATCCGCCCGACAGGAATGCCCGTCCAGGCCGAAACGACCTCGGCGACAGCCTGCCCATCGACGCACACCTGCATCAGCGGGTGTTCGCCCTGCACCGCCCGCAATTCATCAGTCAACGCGCGCAGTCGCAATCGCAACGCGTCGGCCTCGGCAGCCACCGCCCCGCCTGCGGCGGTGGGGGGCGGGTTCTCCAACTGCCCGCGAATCTCGCGAATCTGCCCCACCAGCAGCGACTCTCGCCGCCAACGGTCTTCGAGCGCCGCCAGTTCGGCCGCGGCGGCGACTTTGCCTGCGGCCAGTTCCTCGAGCCGGGCGCCATGTTCGCCCCCGGTTGCATGTTCCCGCTGCAATGCGCCAATCGCCGCGTCGAATTGCTCGATCTGCCGGCGGCAATCTTCAATTTCGGCTGGCGCCGACGTATGGCCGATCGCCACCCGGGCACAGGCCGTATCCAGCAGGCTGACGGATTTGTCAGGCAATTGGCGGCCCGAGATATATCGGTTCGACAGCCTGACCGACTCGACCACCGCTTCGTTGAGAATTCGCACGCCGTGGTGCGCTTCGAGCGTGTGCAGCAACCCGCGCATCATCTCCACCGCCGCCGCTTCGCCCGGTTCTTCGACCTTGACGACCTGAAACCTCCGGGCGAGCGCGGCGTCGCGTTCGAAATACTTCTTGTACTCAGCCCAGGTTGTGGCGGCGATCGTTCGCAATTCGCCCCGTGCCAGCGCGGGTTTGAGCAGGTTGGCCGCGTCGCCCTGCCCCGCCTGCCCGCCGGCACCGATCAACGTATGCGCCTCGTCAATGAACAGAATCACCGGCTGGGGCGAGGCTTTGACTTCGTTGATCACCGACTTGAGCCGGTTTTCAAATTCGCCCTTGATGCCCGCGCCAGCCTGCAGCAGGGCCAGGTCGAGCGTGCGCAGGGCAATGTTCCGCAGTACGGGCGGCACGTCGCCGGCCGCGATTCGCAACGCAAACCCTTCGACCACGGCGGTCTTGCCCACACCCGCTTCACCCGTCAGGATCGGGTTGTTTTGCCGCCGCCGCGTCAAAATATCAATAATCTGCCGAATTTCAGCAGCGCGGCCCAGAACCGGGTCGATTTCGCCCCGCCGCGCCCGCTCGGTCAGATCAACCGTGAACTGATTCAGCGCGGGCGTTTGGGGCGAACCCGCCGCACGGGGCGCGGCGTCGCCGTCGGCTGGCTCGCCGTGGTTTGCGGAAGATGCGGCGGCTTCGGCGGTATTGGCCGTCAGAGCCGCGAGATCTTTGCGCAGGGCCTCAGCGGGGATCTTCTGAAACTCGGGCGAAGCGTCATGGAGCAACCGGGCCAGCGCGTCGTCAGAAACGAGCGCGCACAGCAGGTGCCCCGATCGCGTGCGGCCTGCCGCAAATTCGACCGACGCCACGACCCAGGCTTCGCGAATGAGCTCAACGATGTTGGGCGACAGCGCCGGTGGGCGGGCGTTGCCCGTCTTGAGCCGGTCGAGCACGCGCGTCAGATCCCGCGAAATTCGCGAGACGTCGACACCATATTGCCGAAATACCGCAGCCAAATCCGTTTGGGGCGATTCAATCAGCTTGAGCAGCCAATGTTCGATTTCGACATTGTAATTGGTGCGTGAAAGACAAAGACCGGCCCCGGCCTCGAGCGCGGTGCGGGTCGTGTCGTTCAGTTTTCCCACCAGAGACTTCAAATTGACTGGAACCATGTCCGTTTTCCTCCGGGGCTGTCGCGTCATCAGTAGGCAGGCGGCATTTCGCCGCAGTGGTAAACGCCGTACACCGTTCGGCGCACAGCGGTCGAATTCGAATCGGCCGGGCGCGTGTTGCCCGGCCAAGGTCGCTAAATCTCCGATGGGTCTGAAAAAACTGCATCGGCCACATCCCGCGGGAATGCGTCGGCGCGAACCCAGGTGTTCCACCCCAACCGGGGGGCGCTCTCTCCGCCAAGCTGGCACCACGGAGCTTCGTCGCCCCGCAACACGAGCTGCACGTCAAATTCATATTCGACCCCGACGAATGACCGCGCCATCTGGCAAAACGGAACCAGGGCCTCGCCCGACGGAATGAACGTCATGAACTGCCGATAGCTCAGTGGGCCGATTTGCAGGCGAAACCGGTGTTCTACCCCCCACACCCGCTCGCCCAATACCAGGTTGACCCCCAGCTCACAATTCTGGCCCTGCGGGTGCCGGCGACCAGGAATGATCGAACGTTCGTCATCGGCCAGATACATCCATTGGCCTTGAAACTGCATGACCCGCACCGGCAATTGAAAATAGTCTTCCAGCAGTTGTTCGAGAGCGGCGGCCGGCCGCGGCACTCGGGAGAAATGGCCGGCATAAAACAGAAACGCCTCGTCGTCAAACCGCAGCCGTTTCTGCAACCCGCCCGTCGCCAGCCCCACCAGTGCAAACAGGCATTCGCTAAACCGATCCAGGGCTTCGCCCTGCGGCGCACGTTGGCGGCGTTCGTAACCAAGCGGAAACCGGTACTTTTCCCAGGCCCGATAAAACAGCGAAATGGTGCGGTGGTTAAACAGATCCAGAAAATCGCGCAGCGTATAGTCTTTAGCCCGAGCCCGCTCGATCAGGAGCAGCGTGTAGTGGTCGGGCAGCGCGCCGTTGGGGCCGGTCAGGCCGAGAAACGACACCAGCATCTCCGGCGGCGCCTGGGCGCCTGATACGTCGGCCCCAACCGCCGGCTCTCGCACTTCGCGAACGGTCGCTCCTGGAAACCCCAGTGACGGCGTGCTGCGAAATCGCACCGCCTCCTGTTCGGGCGACCAATCCTGCCCGACCGCCCCACTGCCGGGCGCTTCCTGCCTGCGGCGCTCTTCAAACCGGCGCTCGAGCACCCGAACCGCCTGGAAAAAATCGAACCGATACGGTTCGCGAAACAGGCATTCGGCCAGCGTCAGACGGGCTCCGCGGGCCGGGCCGGGCATGTCGGCGGCATCGCTTGCGCTCAAGGTCTCGTGCATCACAGTGGGTTTCAGGCGATTTCGCGGCGGCGTGACACCCGGCGAAACTTGCCGGCGCCCAGCCCGCCACACAGGCTTGGTGGTGAATCAGATCAGGATTTTTTCGCCCGCGCGGGGCGCCCACTTGCGCAGTGGGCTTTCACGCTGCCGGGTCGTGACAACCAATTTGCAAAACGAATTGATCGAACAATACGAGCCCAAAAAACGCTCGAGCACCGACGCGAACAGAAACACACCGTGCCCAGTGAATCGTGATTCGTCAAAGTGCACGGTCATTTCGACCCCGCGGCAAAACCCGCCCGAAACGGCGTCGGCCGTGCGGCCCACGACACGGCGGCTGCGCAGGCTGACAATTCCGTCGATCATGCCGCGCGTTTCAGCCGAATCGCACAGATCGTACAGCTTCAGTATTTCGCGCAGGGCGTGGGCCCCGTCGTCGTCGGCGACCAGCGACAGATGATTCAGCGACAGGTGCGACACCAGCCGCCACAGCGCCCCATGCCGCAATTCGGGCCGATAGGTGGGCGTGGGGCGCGTCAGACATTCAATGCGCGACGCCGGTCCACCCGCGGTCAGGCTCAGCCGCGGCTCGCCGCCGCCAAACGGCAGGTTCCGAGGCAAATCGCGGTTAAGACAGGTCGTTTCAATGTCGAGCGTGCAATCAGCAGGGGCGGCGGGTGAAAACTCAAGATCAACAAGCGACACGAACACTTCCGTGCCAGCGTCGACTTTACCCGCAGCGAGATTCGCCGGCCGCCGCACCGCATGCCAGAATGTGCGCTGCGCATCGCCGTCGCTGCCGTGTTTGACTGAATAGAACGGCTGAAACTCAACGGCCGAGTTGTCAGGCGCAACAGCGGCGACGCGGTCGATCGAATACACCTCGCAGGCGACAGGGCGGCGGGCATCGGGCGTGACGCGGTATTCGTGCGCGGTTTGCGTCAGCCGAATCGAATCGGCCCGCTGCCGGAACAGGTTGACAATCGGCGCGCAACCAAGTTGAAACGTCTGGCTGCTGACGTTGCGCTCCAGATCGGCATTCGTCTGATTCAGGTAAAAGAACAGCGACAATCGCGGACCGATCGCCTGCAGCGCCGCGGGCGGCAACCGCAAGTCGAAAAACAGAAATTTCTCCGGAAAAGCAAACAACTCCGTCAGCAGCCGACAGCCCGGTGGCGTGCGGGCCGTATACGGCAGCATCTGTTCGTCGCGCTCGAACCCCACGGCGCGAATCGCGCCGGGCGGCAGCAGTTGCGGTCGCGGGTCGCGCGGCGAATTGGCCGCTGCCACCCCCAGCATGTTGTTCATCATCAGCTCGTACAGCGTATAAACGTGCTGCGTCTGGCCCCGCAGAAAAAATCGCAGGCAGGGCAGTTTGAGCTGGGCGAACGTGAGATCCTTGTTGTAACACACCAGTTCCAGTTGAATCGTGGCTGCGGTTTGCGGCGTCCACGCGGTGACCGGCGCCGAAAACGGCGGCCCGCTCAACCTGGCTGCGTCGAGCGTGATGGGCCACAGCGTTACAGGGCTGGTCGTTTGAAACCGGCACGGCTCGCCGTCAATCGACTCGGTTTCCAGCATCGATGCCCGGGGAATCGTGTACCCCGTCAGCAGCCCCCCCTGCGACGCATCGAGAACGAATTTGACGATCGCCATCGACGGCAGCGGCGCGAGGTAATGCGGGTAAAGAACTTGCAGCATCGCCTCGGCGATTTCCGGAAAATCGTCGTCAAGCTTGTGGCGAATACGGGCGTTGAGAAATGCAAATGCCTCGATCAGCCGTTCGACGTGAGGATCTCCCGAGGCCTCGGCCTGAATCTTCAAACGCGCGGCAATCTTGGGGTGCGCAGCGGCGAACTGGGCGCCCAAGTTGCGAATATACGCCAGTTCGCGTTCGTAATACCGCAGCAGTTCGTCGGTCATCGACCCGCCCCCCGGATTTCGACCGTGCCGGTTGCCGTTTTGATGACGGAATCGAATACCACGGGTTCAGGCGCCGGGGCGGCATACAGCAGCGCATCGATTCGCAGGCGCAGCGTGCGGTCGGCTGAATCGGCGTTCTCCAGGAGTTCGACGCGGACCGACTTAAACCGCGGTTCAAAGTTGCGAATGGCCTGCTCGACGACCCACCGGAATTCATCACGCTCATGGTCAGACGCCAGGTTCAGCCCCGTGAAATCCGGGATGCCGTAATTCACCAGCGAATGCCGCAGCTCGTCGAGATCGGCCGGCGGCGGCTCACAGCGCCAGCGGGTGTTCAACAGGTTTTGCAAATCGCGCTGCACGCTCGATTTCAGTTCACGCAAAACCTGGTTCGCCAATTGAGGCGGTTCGCGCTCGACCCCCGGCTCATAATCGATCAATCGGTCGAGCACCGAAGGAACCAGGACTTGATCTTCTCGCAGGCGGGCCATGACAAAACCAGTGGTGAATACGGCGGTGACTGAAGGCCGGGCGGTTATGGCGCGACCGGCGGTTCGTTGAACTTGAGTTCCTGAATTTCAAGCATCGGCATGTCGGTCTCGCCCACGTAAAACGTGCGCTGCCCCACCCCGCGGGCCGGCCCGTCGTCGCCGCCACGCCACTCGGTCGCCCGCCCAAGCCGCAATTGATCGTCTTCTTCGGCGTGCGTGCCGGCGTACAGCACCGGCACGCAAACCTCGCCGTCGGGGCCGCCGCGAACGCTGAGCCGCGCCGGGCGCCATAGCAGGTCAAGCGGGCGCTCGAGCCGATGAAACTGAATTTCCTCGACCTGTTCAAACCCGACCCAGTAATATTTGCCGTTCGTCGTCAGGACTTCAAAAAAACAGGCGGTGAGATCGTCGAGGTCGCGAAAGTCGGAAAACGCCACGCGATCGCACGTGCCGCTGATCGCAACGCGCTCGCGTTCGGCCTGATCAAGAAACGCGGCGGCTTCGGCCGTGTGCCCCTCGCGCAGACGGATCGAGGCTTCGACGTGCAGGCGCATCACCGACGATGGCTCGGCAAGAAACTCGGGCAACCGCCCGGCAGTAAAGAATTCCTGCCGCGATTTTTCAGCACGCACCAGTTGTCGCCAGGCAAGCCACCCCGGCAGCCCCGGCGAATCCTGGTGCATCAGCGCGTCGAGATGGACATCGGCGCGGTCGAGGTCGCCCGCGATGCACAGCAACTGACAGAGCAGCGCGCGCACGGCGGCATCGGTGGGGCGTTGCCTGACCCCTTCGACAGCGGCGGCGATTGCGTCGCGCAACTTCCCGGCTTGATAGAATTCACTGGCGTTCATCAGAAGGGCAATTCCGTCAAAGGGCAAAGAATCCTAGGTTCAGGCCGGCCGGGCGGGGGCAAGTTCGGTCACCAGCCGGATCCCGGTTTGCAGGTCGTCGAGCTGAAAATGCGGGCGCAAATGAACGATGCACGAGTAACTGCCCGGCTTGCCCGCGAGTTCGTGCACCTGGATTTTTGCTTCGCGCAGCGGGTACTCAGCCTTGGTTTGCAGCGACGCCTCGCTGTCGGACGTGACGTAACCGGCCAGCCACGATTCGAGGTACTGCTGGCATTCCTGCGGTTCAGCGAACGAGCCGATCTTGTCGCGCATGATCACTTTCAGGTAGTGCGCAAACCGTGAAACGCACAGCGTGTATTGCAACATGGCCGACATTTTGGCATTGAGCGTCGCGTGCGGCGTGTCATACGCCCGCGACTTGTGCAACGAAGCACTCGAAAAAAAAGCCGCCAGATCGGTTTCCTTGCAGGGGCACAGCGCAATGAAGCCGAGGTCGCTGAGCTCCTTGTCGCGCAGCT
>JAJXXL010000560.1 GCA_021781115.1 Planctomycetota bacterium | reverse complement strand
GAGTGCACGTTCTGAACCGTGCCCCAGTGACCGTTACCCCGGCATTGTGGCCCACGCACGGCAGATGACTGTGGCGGTGGTCGCCAATGAACCGCTGGCCAGCGACACTTGGCGGCTGCGCGTGGCGGCGCCGTTCTTTGCCCGCGAAGCGAAGCCAGGGCAGTTTTTCATGGTTCGTGAGCCAGGCGCCGTCGCCCCACTGCTGGGCCGGCCATTCGCCCTGTACGATACGTTTCTCGATGCCGCCGGCTCGCCCGCGGGAATTGACCTGGGCTATGTCGTCACCGGCAAGATGACGCGGCTCATGACGACTTGGCGCACGGGCGACTCGGTCGAAATCTGGGGACCGCTGGGCAACGGATTTCCCCCGCCGGGCCCCGGCACTCTGCTGCTCGTGGCCGGAGGCATCGGCTACACGCCATTTTTGGCGGTCGCCCGCGAGGCCCGCGGCGAAAGACGGTACGGGGCCCCGCCGCGAGTCGCCCAGCGCCCTTCGCGTTTGATCTTATGTTACGGCGCGCGGTCGGCCGAATACCTGGCAGGCAGGCAGGATTTTGACGACTTGCATGTCGACGTGCGGCTTGCCACCGACGACGGCACAGCGGGGCACCATGGGTTCGTAACCGATCTGCTTGGCGACGCATTGGCCGAGGTGGCTGCACCGGGGTCGGCAGCCGCTGACCCGCCTGCGATGTTCTGTTGCGGACCGGAACCGATGATGCACGCGGCGGCACGCATCGCCGCACGGCTGGGCGTGCGGTGCTGGCTTTCGCTGGAAACGCCAATGGCATGCGGCTTCGGAGCCTGTTTCAGTTGCGTGACGCGAGTTCGCGATGGCGACGGCGGCTGGGACTACCGTCGCACTTGTATCGAAGGCCCGATTTTTCCCGCCGAGCAATTGCAGTTTTAATTTCATGATTTCCATTATTGACTACGGCATGGGCAACCTGCGCAGCGTTCAAAAGGCGTTTGAGCGGGTGGGCGCCCCCGCTCGGATCTGCACGCGGGCGGCGGACCTTGAAGATTGTCAAAAGCTGGTGCTGCCGGGCGTGGGGGCGTTTCGCGACGCGATTGCCGCACTGCACAGGCAGGAGTTCGCCGAGCCCATCAAAAACCATCTGGCCGCCGACAAGCCGTTTTTGGGGATCTGCCTGGGCCTGCAATTGTTGTTCGATATGAGCAGTGAAGACGGCGAATGGCAAGGTCTGGGCGTCGTGCCCGGCCGGGTTGTACGCTTTGCCGATCAGCCGGGGTTGAAGGTGCCGCATATCGGCTGGAACCAGATTCGGGTGGTGCGGCCCAACCCCTTGCTCGAGGGGCTGTCCGCCGCCCCGCACTTTTACTTCGTGCATAGCTACTACGTCGTGCCCGATGACGCGTCGGTTGTGGCGGCTTGCACCGACTACGGAGGCGAGTTTACCGCAATGGTACGGCGTGGACAGTTGTTCGCGACGCAGTTTCACCCCGAAAAGAGCCAATTACTGGGGTTGCAGGTGTTGAAGAATTTTGCCGCGCTGTAACGGGGACTGCCGTTTTCGCCCTGCCGGGCCGTATGGGAATTTCATGGCGTTTTTGCAAATCAGCCCGCGGATTTCCGTGCTGCCGATCATTCACGGCAGCGGAGATTTCGCCATCGAAGTGCGGCGAAAGATCATCGCTGAAGCGTTCGATTGCATCGCCGTTCCGCTGCCCGAATCATTTCGGGCCGGCGTCGAAGCGGGCATCGACCAGTTGCCAGGGATCACCGTGGCGGTCCAAGAGGAACCGGCAAGTTTCACTGAAGCCGGCAGAGCCATGAGCTACGTGCCGATTGATCCTTGCCAGGGGGTCGTTGCGGCGATTCGCTGCGCGCTGGAAGAGCGCATTCCCAGGGCATACATCGACCTCGAGACCGGCGTGTTCGAACCGCTCAAGGCGGCTTTTCCTGATCCGTATGCTTTGAAGCAGTTGTCGGTCGGCGCGTTTGCGGCAGCAGTTTTGCCGGCGCTGCCACGACTGCCCGACGGGCAGCCAATCGACCGCGTCGTCGCCATGGCCCACCGCCTGCGCGAACTGGAACGCCATCATCGGTCGATTTTATTTGTCTGTTCGCTGCTCGACTGGCCGTGGGTCAAGGATGCGTATTTCCGGAAGACCGAATTTTCGGCTGCCGATGAATCCATCGAAGAGCCCAGTTTGTATGCCGTCGCGCCCAAAACCCTGTTGTTTGTGCTGGGCGAGTTGCCGTTCATCACGGCGTTGTACGAGCGGGCCCGAGCGGAGTTGGAATGCGACAATAACCTGTCGATCGATGGCGTGAAGGAACTGGTGTTGCGGGCTCGCGAGAACTACCGCGCCGAATTCGGGAAGCAGGCCCGCGAAATCAGCCCGCACCTGTTGTCGGTTTACCTGCGCTACGTTCGAAACCTGTCGCTCATCGAGCGGCGAATGACCCCCGACTTGTTCACGCTCGTCACCGCAGCCCAGCAGATTGCAGGTGACCAATTCGCGTTGCATCTGGCGGAAACGGCGCGGCAGTACCCCGCCGGGCCGCCCTCCTTCGATACGATCGAGATGGGCGTTCGCGATGCGCGCCTGCCCGACGGTTCGATCGTGCGGCTCAAATCGCGATTGCCGGGGCCGCCGCTGATATGGCGGGCTTGTGCCCTGAAGCCGCGGCCCGACAAACGGCGAAAGGACGCCTGGCAGATGCGGTGGAACCCGTACATGCAATGTAGCTGGCCTCCGGAAGATTCGGTGGTCGAACGGTTTCGTACCCACGTCAAGGATCAGGCGCTGGCGGCGCTGGGCGCCGATCTGGCGCGGAGCGAAAAATTCAGCACGAGCCTGTACGACGGGCTTGATCTGCGTGAAACGCTGCGGAACTGGCACACGGGTGACCTGTACGTCAAGGTGCTGCCACCCACGCGGGGGCAGCTTGACTGCGTCGTGATGCTGTTCGATTCGCCCGCCGACCCTCGCGACTACCCGTGGCGCACCACCTGGACGGCCGAGCATCACGACGAATCGACACTGGCCCTGTTCGCTTCGGATTTTCGCAATGAGCTCGTCGGCCCGGGCATTGGCCGGGCCACCTACGGCGGAGCCCTGTTTCTGTTTCCCCCACGACCGATTGCCGACATCTGGAACGATGCACGGCTCAACTTTACAACCACGCTCGAAGAACGAATTCTCGCCGCAGCGTGTTTGCACAGCCATGAGCGGCGCATTGCCCT
Organism: Planctomycetota bacterium; assembly: GCA_021781115.1. Lineage (GTDB taxonomy): Bacteria > Planctomycetota > Planctomycetia > Planctomycetales > Planctomycetaceae > JAJXXL01. Next base: position 11,909 of record JAJXXL010000560.1, on the reverse strand, counting down.
GTTGAGTGCGGCGCCGCCCGGCGCCGGCTGGCGGAGGTTGGCGCGGCGGTACGGCCGAAAATTCGTGCATGTGCCGCTGGGCCGGTTCGGCCAAGCGACAATCGCCCAATTGCGCACCGTGCACGTCCTGAACGGGCGGCAGGTGCGCAGTTACGCCGCCGATTTCATTCGCCGGGCCTGATTTGTTTTCCGCCACCCCCGCACGGCGGCATTAGTTTCCAACAAACCCGACTCCCGGAATTGCCCGATGAGTGACGACCTGTACGACGAGTTTATCCTCGATCACTACGAAAGCCCCTACCATCGCGGGCACTTGGCCGCGCCAACCGCGGTGCATGAAGATGAAAACCCGCTGTGTGGCGATCACGTGCAGATCGAGTTGCTCGTCGATGCCGACGACCGCGTGCAAGAAGCCTGGTTCGACGGCCACGGCTGTGCGATCAGCCAGGCGGCGGCGTCGATACTGGTGCACGAAGTCGAAGGCAAAACGCTTGCCGAGCTGCGCGAATTTCAGGCCCGCGATATGCTCGACTTGCTGCGTGTGCGGTTGACCGCGTCACGGCAAAAATGCGGCCTGTTGAGTTTTAAGATCCTGAAAACCCTGATCTACGGGCTTGACGAACGTCGCCAGCAGTCTCAAGCGCCAGCCGATTGACCTGGCACGTCCGCGAAGCTGGGGGCTTGTCAGCGGGCGGAGCGTGTTAAAATGCTGATGGGGGCTGGTTCATGTTTCTGCCGCAATGAGGCACTTGAGTTCACACAATGACAATTCCTTTGAATCCGGAAACTTGCGGCGTTGACTTTTCACCTGAGCGGGCTGCCGCGGCGCTCGAAAGACGCTTCGACGTCGAGTGCATCCGTCGCGATTTTCCGATCCTGCACAAGCCATTGCCGAACGGCAAGCCGCTGGTGTATCTCGACAACGCCGCGACGACGCAAAAACCCCGGCAGGTGATCGGGAAGATTGTCGAGTGCTACGAGAACTACAACGCCAATGTGCATCGCGGGATTCACGCCTTGGGCGATCGCGTCACCACCGAACTCGAATCGGCCCGCGAGAAGGTGCGGGCGTTCATCGGGGCGGGCGACATCGAGGAGATCATCTTCACGGCGGGAACGACGGCGTCGATCAACCTGGTTGCGGTCGGCTGGGGGCGGCGGTTTTTGACAACGGGTGACGAACTGCTTGTGAACGAAGCCGAGCACCATGCGAACCTGGTGCCCTGGCAGCAGGCGGCCCAGGCGACCGGCGCCCGGCTGAAGTTCATTCCGCTGGCCGCTAATGGCACGCTCGATTTGACAGCGCTCGACGAATTGCTCACGCCGCGCACAAAACTTGTTGCCCTGAGCGGCATGTCAAACGTGACCGGCGCGGTGAACCCTGTTCGAGAAGTTGCCGTACGGGCCAAGGCCCGTGGCGCACTGGTTCTGGTCGATGCGGCTCAAAGCGCTGCGCACGGCGGCATCGACGTCCGCAATGCCGGCATTGATTTCCTGGCGTTTTCGGGGCACAAACTGTTCGGGCCGACCGGCGTGGGCGTGCTGTACGGCCGACGCGAATTACTCGCCGAGATGGAGCCGATGCAGTTCGGCGGCAATATGATTCGCCGCGTGCGCCGCGAATCGAGCGACTTTGCCGACCCGCCCGCTCGCTTTGAGGCAGGCACCCTGCCGATTGTCGAGGCAATCGGGCTGGGTGCCGCGATTGACTATGTCACAGCGATCGGGTGGGATGCGATTGTGGCCCACGAACGGGCGCTTACCGCCCAGGCGTGGGGGCAACTGTCGCAATTGCCCGGCCTCAAGATCATCGGGCCGGGTGCCGAGCAGCGCGGGGGAATCATCAGCTTTACCGTCGAGGGAATTCACCCGCACGATATGGCCGAACTGCTTGACCGGTGCGGCGTGGCCGTGCGCGCCGGCCACCATTGCACGATGCCGCTGCACGCAGCGCTCCATATTTCTGCCAGCACCCGTGCCAGCTTCAGCCTGTATAACACGTCCGCCGAAGTCGACGCCCTGTGCGCGGCGATTGAGTATGCCCGTCAAGTCTTCCGCCGCGGCTGACGCCCGGTCAGGTTTGACTTGACGGGAGCCGGCGCGGCATGCGGCGCTTTGTCGCGACCGGTGGTCCGTCGCCCCGAGGGGTGGTGGTTGACTTTGCGACGAGCGCGTGTGGGTGGTACAACCGTATGCGAGTTCGAGCGTCTGGCCGTTCGCCGCATTGTGCGGGCTTGCGCGCTGGCTGCCGTTACTTCCTGTTGAGACCGCGCCTCATGAAAATCTCACACTGCGCTGCCTTGGTCATTGCGTACGTCGTTTGTGGCTGCGCGCGGTCGGCGCCGGTAGCCGAGGTGTCTGTTGCCGGAGGGGCGGCTCCCATCGATCTCGCCGCAGCACAACCCGCAGCCACCGATTGGCCGTGGTGGCGCGGGCGGGCGGGCAATGGAATTGCTGCGGATGAAACGGTGCCGACCGTCTGGGGCGAGCATCAAAACGTCGTGTGGAAGTCGCCGGTTCCGGGCCGGGGGCATTCTTCGCCCTGCGTGTGGGGTGCAAGCATCGTGTTGGCCACGGCCGACGAAGCCACGCAGGTTCAGTCGCTACTGTGCTTCGACCGCGAAACGGGCGCCCCGCGCTGGAGCACTCCGATTCATACCGGGGGCTTCGAGCACGCCCACCCTGAAAACTCGCAGGCTTCGGCCACGCCTGCCTGCGACGGCGAACGGGTGTTCATCACGTTTTTGAATCGTGGCGCCATCTGGGTTTCGGCCGTCGATCTGAACGGCCAGATCGTCTGGCAGAAAGAAGCCGGGCCGTTTCGCACGATGCATGGCTATGCCGCCTCGCCCGCACTGTACAAGTCTCTGGTCATCGTTGCGGGCGACGGCGATGGCCAGGGGTTCGTCACCGCGCTTCATCGTAAAACCGGTGAAATTGTGTGGCGCGTGCGGCGGCCGGGTATCGCGAGCTTTTCGTCGCCGGTCGTAGCGCATGTCGCCGGGCGAGATCAGATCCTGCTGAGCGGGTGCCGGCAGGTCGTCAGCTACGACCCTGCCAGCGGCGCCCAACTCTGGCGGTGCGACGGCCCGGCGAAAGTCACGTCGGCCACAATGGCTTTTGACGGCGATTTTGCATTTGTCAGCGGCGGGTATCCTGAGGAAGAAACATTATGCATCCGGGCCGACGGCGCCGGCGATGTTTCGGCCAGTCATGTCGTTTGGCGGAACAGGCAGAAGTTTTACGTGCCCTCGCTGGTCGTGCACGAGGGACGCGTGTACGGCGTGAGCGGGGGCGGAATTGCCTGGTGCTTCGATGCGGCCAATGGCAAGCCGCTTTGGAAGCATCGGCTCAATGGCGATGTCAGTGCGTCGCCGGTCATTGCCGGCAACCATGTGTACGTCACGAATGAGGCCGGCCTGACACATGTCTTCAAGACCGGCGCCGAGTTTGAACTCGTCGCTGAAAACGACCTGGGCGATGGCGGCTATGCAACCCCGGTGATATGCGGCGGCCGCATTTACTTGCGGACCGTGCATGCGCTGTATTGCATCGGCGATCAGTCAGTCAGCCCCGTCGAAAGCGCCACTGCGACGCCTGGGGCGCCGCCCGCCGATCCGGCGCCCGTGGCCAGCGAACCGGGCTGGGGGCGGTTGCGCGGCCGGTTCGTGTATGACGGTCACGCCCCTCGACCCGAAGAACTCACACTCAGTAAGGACATTGAATTTTGTTCGAAACATCACCCGGTCGATCAATCGCTGGTTGTCGACTCGGCCAGCCGCGGGTTGGCGAATGTGGTGCTATGGCTGGACGTTCGGAAAAGCGACAAGCCGCCGGCAGTGCACGAATCGTATCGAAATGCGGCCGATGCCCGCATCGAGTTGAACAACTCTGCGTGCCAATTCGCCCCGCGTGTGGCCTTGCTGCGCACGTCGCAAAAGCTGGTGGTTGGAAATCATGACGATGTCGCGCACAGTGCGGCGTTCTTTTTCAACCGGAACGACCCACTGAATCTCGTTGTGCCGCCGCAGGGGTCGATCGAAAAGTCGATTTCACTTTCTGAAAACCTGCCGGTCGTCGTCGGCTGCCCGATTCACGCCTGGATGAAAGGCTGGCTGCTGGTGAAAGACCACCCGTACATGGCCGTTACCGGCTCTGATGGCCGATTCGTTATCGACCACCTCGCCAGCGGCCCGGTGCGGATTCGCGTCTGGCATGAACTGCCAGGCTACTTGACCGCGGTAAAACGCAACGGTCAAAACGAAGCCTGGCCGCAGGGCGTTTTGCACCAAGCCGTGCACGACGGCGATAATGACCTGGGCGAGGTGCACGTCGATGCATCGGTTTTCCGATCGCCCACGCAGCCTGATTGAATCTGCATCGGGTTTCAGCTATCTTTCGAGTTCTGAAATTTACCCGTCCGATATTAACCCCGGTATTTGCGCGCATCATGTTTGTACGCAGCCTGTTCAGCGCTCTGTGTTGTGCGGTCGTGGTTTTGGCCCCGGCGGCCGGCAGGGCGCAGGAGTTTTCTGAAACGCCGTTGCCGATCGACTCGGTACGGGCTTTTCCTGAATTGCAGTTCCGGCGGCCGATCGTGGTGACGCACGCTGGCGATGGTACGAACCGCGTGTTCGTTGCTGAACAGTTAGGTGTCATTCGTGTGTTTGCCAACAACCCCGACGTCGAGGAAACGCAGGTATTTCTTGACATCGAATCGCGCGTGGTCTACACCGACAAGGAAAACGAAGAGGGGTTGCTGGGTGTGGCGTTTCACCCCCGGTTCAAGCAGAATGGGCAGTTCTTCGTGTTTTACACGACGACTGATGCGCCGCACACATCGGTCGTTTCACGGTTCAAGGTTCTCGCCAACGGCCAGGCCGATCCCAAGTCTGAAGTGGAACTCCTGCGCATTCCGCGCCCCTTCTGGAACCACGACGGCGGTACGCTGGCGTTCGGACCTGACGGCTACCTGTATATCTGCCTGGGTGACGGTGGCAGCGCCAATGACCCCCAGGCCAACGGCCAAAACCTGAACACCCTGCTGGGCAAAATCCTGCGGATTGACGTCGATCATCATGCGGCGGGCAAGAACTATGTCATACCGAAAGACAATCCCTACGCCGCGCAGACAGGCAAGGCGCAGCCGGAAATCTGGGCTTCGGGCTTGCGCAACGTCTGGCGAATGGCGTTTGACCGTGAAACCGGCCTGTTATGGGCCGCTGATGTGGGGCAGGATTTGTGGGAAGAAATCGACATCATTGTCCGCGGCGGAAATTACGGGTGGAAATTGCGCGAGGGCCGGCACAAATTTCAGGAGGGGTCTGACCCGCGCCCCGATTTGATCGAGCCGATCTGGGAATACCCGCACACGATCGGCAAGTCGATCACCGGCGGGTTGGTGTACCGCGGCAAAAAACTGCCGGCACTCGTCGGCAAATACCTGTACGCCGACTACGTCACCGGCAAAATCTGGGCGCTCGATTACGACGCCGCTGCGAAAAAGGTGAAAGCCAACTATGTCTTGGGCGGCAAGAACCTGCCGGTGATGACGTTCGGCGACGACGAGACGGGAGAGGTGTATTACACTACGCCCTTTGGCCACCTTTACCGCTTTGCTCCAACAGCGCAGTGACTTCAAGGCCGGTTCAGCCCTTGCCGTCCGACTGTTGAGCCTGGGCCAGCCGAGCTTCGATTTCACGGGTAAGGCACGCGGGGCACAGACAATCGGCCGCAAGATTCATTTCGATGACATGCGGCAGCCGGTGGCACCAGCACGCCGGCGCGCATCGTGCCGCGCCGCATTCGAATTGCGCGCCACAACGGGGGCAGGTTTTGATCGTCGTCATTCCAACGGTCGCGATCAGGGTTTGTCAGCCGGGGCAGTTTGTCATTTCGCCCGAGCGAAAATTGCACGGTGGCTGTCGAGAGAGTAAAGTCTGCATTGCGAAAAAGCGAGCCGAACTGGCTTTGTCGGCGGCAAATCCGCCGAACGCGGCCTGTCACGATTGAATCGGCTGCGGGCGTTCATAGATCACCGGACGACTGTCGGACCGGCAGGCGCGGTGTTGCCAATTGCCCGGTTTTGACACACGAAGGATCAGCGATTGACGATTGACCCTGCCCAACCCGAGCCGCCGGCAAAAATCAGCCGCCCGCCCACGCTCGCCTGGGGTGCGAATTTTCAGGAATTGGGGCTGTTGGGAGTCATTCTCATTCTCGCCGTGCTGTTGGCCGTATTGGGGGGAACGACCCAGCGGCGCGTGCGCGACGCGGGTACGGGACGCGAGTACATTGTTGTTAAAAACAAATTTCTCAATGTCGATCGCTTGCTGACCCTTGCCAAAAACACGTCGTTCTTCGCGATCATGGCTATTGGCGCCACGCTCGTGATCGTGGCCGGGGGAATTGATCTGTCAGTGGCAGGGGTGTACGTGCTGGCGGGGCTGGCGGGTGCGGCAGTTTTGCACGGCTGTGGCCCGGCCGGGTTTTGGCCGAATGCGCCGGGGTGGGCCGTTGTGCTGCTCACCACGATGGCCTGCCTGGGGACGGGAACCACATGCGGGCTGATCAACGGATTGGGGGTCGTGGGCTTGGGGCTGCACCCGTTCATCATCACCCTGGGGACGATGAGCATTTTTCGCGGTGTGGCGTTCGTGACCACACGCGCGCAATCGATTGGACAGTTTCATTCAGCGTTTGTCGAACAGTTCATCAGCCGGCGGGTGACGGTGGGCGACAACGAATTCATCTACCCGGTGCCGCTGTGCATATTGATCATCATTACCCTGTGGGGTGGCTTTTTCCTGTCGCGCACTGTCACGGGCCGCAAGTTGCTGGCAATTGGCGGCAACGAACTCGCCGCCCGCTACAGCGGTTTGCCGGTGGCCCGGCTCAAGGCCGTAACCTACGTGCTGGCCGGGCTGACCGCGGGAATCGCCGCGATGATTAACATCGGGTATCATGGCTCGGCGGCCTCGGGCGATGGGGCTGGGTACGAGCTCGAGGTCATTGCCGCGGCCGTCGTGGGGGGGGCCAGCCTTTCGGGCGGCCGTGGTACAGCGTTGGGCGCGGTGCTCGGGGCGCTGATCATTCGCATGATTGTCGATGGTATTGTGCTGTTGGAGCTTGATCAGAATTACAGCCAGATTATCATCGGCACTGTAATCGTCATTGCGGCTGCTCTCGACCGCAGCCTCAAACGTTGAGCGGGCGCTGGCCAGCGCTATGCAATGCCGTCGGGCGCTGCTTAGGGTCGCCGTGTACGACAGCTTGACGTTTGCGGCGTCAAGATGATATTCAGAACGCGCCACGAGCGAGCAGCAGGAGACGCTATAATGAGGGTTTGGCCGGGACGCCCGTACCCGATGGGGGCCACTTGGGATGGGTCAGGAGTCAATTTTGCCGTGTTTTCAGAGCACGCCACGCGAGTGGAGCTGTGCCTGTTCGATTCGGCCAACGATCGCAAGGAAGTGTTTTGCATTCCTTTGCCCGAACAAACCGATATCGTCTGGCACGGTTACGTGCCGGGCTTGAAGCCGGGGCAATTATACGGCTATCGCGTTTACGGACCCTATGAACCGCGGCGGGGGCACCGGTTCAACCCCTACAAAGTCGTGCTCGACCCGTATGCGAAGGCGATTGGTCGCGGGCCGCGCTGGTCAGATGCCATGTTCGGGTATAGCATCGGCGACCCCGCCGCCGACCTGTCGTTTGATGAGCGTGACAACGCTGATTGCGCGCCTCTCGCGTCAGTCATTGACCCCACGTTTCGCTGGGGGGGCGACCGGCCCCTGCGCACTCCCTGGAACAAAACGGTCATTTACGAAGCCCACGTTCGCGGGTTGACGATTCAACACCCTGGCGTGCCGGCCGAGCTTCGCGGCACCTACGCCGGGCTGGCTTCATCGGCGGCGATCAAGCACCTCAAGCAACTGGGCGTGACCGCAGTCGAATTGATGCCCGTGCATTGTCACGCCGAAGATCGACACTTGATCGAACGCGGGCTGTCGAACTATTGGGGCTATAATACACTCTCGTATTTCGCCCCGGAAATGACGTATGCCTCGGCACAATCGCCGCGAGAAGCGGTTCAAGAATTCAAACGCATGGTGCGCACGCTGCACCGGGCGGGCCTGGAAGTGATTCTTGACGTGGTTTACAACCACACCGCCGAGGGCAACCATCTAGGCCCGACCCTTTCGCTGCGCGGCCTCGACAACGCCGCCTATTATCGGTTGCTGCCCACCGACCCGCGGTACTATCTTGATTTTACGGGTTGTGGCAACACGCTGAACATGGTTTGCCCGCGCGTGCTGCAACTGATTATGGACAGCCTGCGGTATTGGGCACTCGAAATGCATGTCGATGGGTTTCGCTTTGATTTGGCCAGCGCCTTGGCTCGCGAACTGCACGAAGTCGACAAGCTGGGAGCGTTTTTCGACATTATTCACCAGGATCCCGTGCTGTCGCAGGTCAAACTCATTGCCGAGCCGTGGGATCTGGGCCACGGTGGTTATCAAGTGGGCAATTTCCCGGTGTTGTGGACCGAATGGAACGGCAAATACCGCGACTCGGTGCGCAGCTTCTGGCGTGGCGATGGGCACGCTGTTTCTGAATTCGCCACCCGGCTGTGCGGCAGCAGCGACTTGTACGAACAAAGCGGCCGCCGCCCGTATGCCAGTATCAATTTTGTAACCTGCCACGACGGTTTTTCACTCCAAGACCTGGTGAGTTACAATTGCAAGCATAACGAGGCGAATGGCGACGAAAATCGCGACGGCGATTCGCACAACCTGAGCTGGAATTGCGGCATTGAAGGTCCCACGGACGACCCCGCCGTCATTGCACTGCGTGAGCGGCAAAAGCGGAATTTCATTGCCACGCTGATGCTGTCGCAAGGCGTGCCCATGATTCGAAGCGGCGACGAGCTCAGCCAGTCGCAACGGGGCAATAACAATGCCTACTGCCAGGACAACGAACTGAGTTGGTTGAACTGGAATCTGACCCCTGACCAGGAGGCGTTCCACCAGTTTGTGCGCCGTGTGATTGCCCTGTGGCGCAAGCACCCCGTCGTGCAGCGCCGGAAGTTCTTTCAAGGACGACAGATTCGTGGCGCCTCGGTCAAGGACATTGCCTGGATCACCCCAGAGGGCGGCGAAATGGAAGACCACGCCTGGCATTCGGGGGCTGTGCGCTGCCTAGGCGTGCGGCTTGACGGTCAAATGGTCGACGAGGTCGACGAACGGGGCCGGCCGATTACCGGGCGGACCCTGTTGCTGCTGCTCAACGCTTCAGACCAGTGGGTGCCGTTTGCCATGCCGCACGCGCCGCGCAACGCCTGGTGGCGCGCCGTGCTCGATTCGGCACAGGATCGTCTGGTGCGGCGGTGGTTGCCGGTTGGAGCCAGCTACAGACTTGCTCCACGATCATTGGTCGTTTTGCAGCTCCAAACGGTGCGCCCGAGGTTGTTGGCGCGGTTTTTTCGCTGGTTGGGGCGCGGAAGCGCGGCGACGCCCGCGCCGTCCAAAACAGGTTCGGGCATTTCTGAACCAGCACCTGAAAGCCCCGTGCATGAATCTGTGTGATTTCCCGCTGGGCTAGGCGTCGCGTGGCGTTCGCGTACTGCTGCACCGGTCATCGATCCATTGCGGATCGACAAATCGTCGCAACAGCCACCGCAGGGCGTGTTCCATTTCCTCGCGCGTGCCCGCTGGCAACGCCGCCGCATCTTGCAAACCCCCGTCGAGACCGATCAACCCGTTCGGGCCGAGGCGCGCCGGCCAGTGAGATTCGACCGCCGTCGCGTTGAACCGCTCCTGGATTCGCCGCGCCCACACGATGCCAAACAGATTCTGAAAATCACGCCAGACGAGTTCGAGCGACCGCCTCGGCGGCGGTTGGACATGCATCAGACCGAATGCCAGCCAGATCGCCGCAACCAGCACCAGCGTGCCCCCTGCGCGACAGGCCCCCGCCTCGGGCAGCCAGCCGAGGGCGGGAGGCCAAAGCGGGGCCACGACCAACACAAGGCCTACCCCCCACAAGAGCACGGGAATCGTGCAGCGCGTTCCAACATAGTTTCCCAAACCCATCAGCAGCACGAGGGCGAAGCCCACGAAAACCGGTTCTTCAAGGCTCCAACCCGCGTGCGGAAATCGCCCACCCCACGCCGCCGCAGCGGGCCAGCCCAACACGAGCACAAGCGGCAAAAGGACGAACCACCCCCACACCCGTGAATTCGGGCGTTTCGCGCCCAGGACAGCGATGAGAGGCGCCAGCAGAGAGATGCTGGCGGCGTACCAAAGCTGGTCGACCGCACCGCGCGATGCCCACGTGCCGAAACGATCGGCGGTCCATGCTGCGCTCCAGGCGCTCCAAGCGGCAGCGGCCCACCACCACGCAGTTGTTAACGAGGTCGCTCGCAGTGTATTTTTCAATTGCCACAGAACCGGCAGAATGCTTAACCCGGCTGCCGTCCCGACAATCGTTACAACCTGAATCAAGCAAAGTCTTCCATAAAACGTGGGTGTGGCCAAATTGTCAGCCGCCGAATGCCCATTGTACGAAATACTCTGGTCCTATCGACGGTTTGCATGATCCTGGTGCTGATTTTCGGGAAAAATCGGCATATTCACGACGCGGTGGGCGTAACCCGCGCAGCTCAGGACATCGGGCGTAATGCAGTGCGGTTGGGGTGGCCGAAATACATCATTGTGATTCCCACCATGCGATGCGTGCGCGTCACGACCGAGACAAGCCTGGGGCTGACCTGACCCGACAACGGCCTGGGGCGTTTCGCGCGTTCGCTCCACACTCAAATCATTTTGCAGGAGAAGTTGATAATGAAGTGGTTGACACTTTCCGCCACAGTTCTGTTCTGCGTGGCGAGCGTTGCGAATGTGAGCGCTCAAAGCTGTTGTGCGCCCGCGCCCACGTGCTGCGCGCCCGCCGCGGCTCCCAGCTGCTGCGCTCCCGCTGCGCCCACCTGCTGCGGTCCGCGGTGGAGTTTGCCGAAGCTGAACCTGGGCTGCTGCAAGAACATGTTCCGCCGCTGCTGCCAGAAGCCGTCGTGCTGTGCGCCGGCCCCCTCGTGCTGTGCGCCGCGTTGCTGTGCGCCGCGTTGCTGTGCGCCGCGTTGCTGTGCGCCGGTCGCGCCGTCGTGCTGCATGCCCGCCCCGAAGTGCTGTGCGCCCGCTCCGGTTTCGTGCTGTGCACCGGCCGCTGCGCCGAGCTGCGCTGCTCCCATGGCTCCGAAATGCTGCAACTGATCACTGACTGACGGGCGAGATCGATCAACGCCGTGCTCGGGCACGGCGGCGAGGACGGTTTCGCGTCGCGGCCTCGTATTGAGGCCGGGGCCTCGTTTCAGTGGGGACCATCGGTTGACGTGTGGCCAGGGCAACATCAAGTTGCCCTGGCCACAGTCGCCGATGTTTTTTTGTATAGGCCGCATGCCAGGGTTTCAATACCGCCGCGCGTCGCCTGCGAAATGCTGGCGGTCGAACGAGACGAACTCGAATGCGCGCGAGTCGCCTGGGCTTGCCGCTCGCAGTTGCGGCCCGTGAGTTTAATCTCGCGGGCGAAAATATTTCATCGACTCGCGAACGGCCGTCCGCCGCGAGGCCAGCCGCACGGCGACCGACAGCACCTGATTGGCCCAGCCGGATACGACGTATTGCCGCCGCTGTTCCAGGGCTTTCAGTGCCGTTTTGACAACCGGCTTCACATCTTGGGCGCGGCGGTTGGCCAACCAGCCCTTCGCCCCCGCGACATCGAAAAACTCGGTGCGCGTTGTGCCGGGGCAGAGTGCGAGAACCGTCACGCCCGATTCGCGGGCTTCGGCCCACAGCGCCTCGCTGAAATGCAGCACATACGCCTTGCTGGCCGCGTAGGCGCCCATGTAAGCC
>JAJXXL010000021.1 GCA_021781115.1 Planctomycetota bacterium | reverse complement strand
CGTAGGTGGCGATGCCGCCGCACCGCAGCACGAGGTTTTGTACGACCGCGACCTCATCGAACTTCAGGCCGCATCGGCCGGTGGCGCGCGACAAGCCCGTTTTTTCGGTGAAGCCGCCGTTACCGGGGCGCTGGCACGACTCGAATCGGGCCGCAAGCAAACCGTCGTGTGCGTGCTGACGGGGCACGGCGAATCGAGCCTGAGCGATCGCCAGCCTGCGAGTCGGCAGAGTTTGGCGTTGCTCGCCGCGCGTCTTGCCGAGCTGGATTTTGAACTGCGCCCGTTGAATCTGGCAGCGACGCCGCAGATTCCCCCCGACGCCGATTTCGTCTTTTTGGCCGGCCCCACGCAGCCGTATTTGCCAGCCGAAGCCGCCGTGCTGCGGGCGTGGCTGCACAATGGCGGCCGGGCGCTGTGCCTGTTCGGCAGCGCTCACGTCGGGCAAACGCGTGCAGTACACACCGGCCTCGAACCGCTGCTCGCCGATTTCGGCGTCGAGCTGGCCCCCGACAAACTGGCGGCCGGGCGCTGGGCAGGCCGGCAGCAGGTGGCCCTCGCGACCGCTGCGACGGAAGTCGATCATCCGCTGGTGCGTCGGTTGCCAGTGCCCCCGCCCCCGTTTCTCGAATATTGCGGGTTTCAGCCGGTCACCGGGCCGACGCGGCTAAAGACGCGGTGCGTGCCGATTCTTGTTTCGCACAGCGCCCGCCCCGTGCCCATCAAACCGGCGCCTCTTCGCGAACGACCGGGGTCGCGGGATGAAGCTGACTCCGCCAGCCCCGCCGTGCTGGTCCTGGCCGTCGACCGCCCCGTCGAAGGAGCGGCGGTTCCAGCAGCCGAACCCGTGCTGTTGATCGCCGGAGATGCAGGGTTTGTTTCGAACCAGGCATTATCGAGCCCAGGCGGCGAGGCGAGTTACAACTTCTTCCTGGCGATGGCCCACTGGTTGCGCGGGCCCCGCGAACGTTCTGGCGCGATTTCACCACGCACCCAAGTCACCTGGCGCATGACGGGCGACGACACGACGCGCCGCCAATTGGTCCTGCAGTCGATGCTGATTTTGCTTGCCGCAACAATTACGGCCGGCGCGACCGCCTGGACCACCCGCTTTCGCGGCAGGCCGCAGGTGACGCCGGAAAACGAAACAGGGACACACTAACTCTCGGCTGCATTGCACCGGGGGCGATCCGCTCAAATCCGCGATTTAGGCGGCATTTTCGAGTGAAATCTCCAGGTTCCGGACGTGAGTTCGGGGGCACGGGTTGCGTACATGCCATTGCGAACTGTTGCCCAGGTGCCGCTTAAGACGGCGAGCCGCAGTCCGAACTGCCAGAGCCGCAACTGGCTCCTGTCGGTCAACGGGGCAAGTCTTGCGAGAAGAATCTCCGGCGTGATAGCATTCTGCACGGCGGCGTGCCTGCCGTGGCCTGCGGTCCATTTTACCCACAGCGTTACTAAAGTGCTCCGTTTTCATCAACATCCGGTTTGAACTTGCGCCCCAATCCCGCCCCCCTGGCACGCGATTTCTTCCGGCTTGTCGTGGATGGGGAAGTTCGCACCCGACCCATCCATGCGCCAGCAGGTTGTCGATTTTCAGATCTGGTCGGTGAGCGATTCTTAATGTTGGTCGAGCGGGCGAAGACCGAATCGGGTGACTGAGTCGATCGCTGAAAGTGAACACGTTGCTGAAGCGTGATGATCAGGGCGATCACGAAGAGTTCAACATGAAATGGATCGTCGCGGTACTCGGCTTGTTCGTCCTGAGCGATGCGCCGGCGGTCTCGGACGATCGCCCGAATATTCTCTGGCTGACTTCGGAAGACAACAGCGTCGATTGGGTTGGCTGCTACGGGAATCCGAACGCCGAGACGCCGCACATCGATCGGCTCGCGGCTGAGGGGTTTCAGTACCTGCATTGCTACGCCAACGCGCCGGTTTGCGCTCCGTCGCGAAGCACCTGGATCACCGGCGTTTATGCGCTCTCGACCGGAACGCACCCGATGCGCAGCCGGTATCTGATTCCGCATGCCACGATCAAATACTACCCCGACCTTTTGAAGCAGGCGGGCTACTTTGTCGGGAACGTGACCAAAACCGACTACAACATCGGTGGCCGGCCCGACGGCGACGCCTGGGACACCCGCAAAACCGATTGGAATGAGCTGTCCCGCCGCCAGCCGTTTTTCATGGTGATCAACAGCACAAAGTCGCACGAATCGAGCGCGTTCGGCGACATCAATCACACGACGCACAGCCCCGACAAGGTGCAACTGGCACTGTATCACCCAGACATTCCCGACATCCGCAGGAACTACGCGCACTACCATGACCAGGTCAAAAAGATGGACGCCGATATTGGCCAGGCGCTGGCTGAACTGGAGCAGAGCGGTCTATCGGAAAATACAATTGTGATTTACAACTCCGACCACGGCGGAGTCATGCCGCGCAGCAAACGCTTTCTGTACGACAGTGGCACGCATTGCCCGCTGATCGTGCGGATTCCCGAGAAATTCAAGCATCTGCGACCCGCTGAACCGGGCGCGAAACTCGACCGCCTAGTCAGCTTCATCGACTTGACCAAAACCTGGCTGAGCCTTTGCGGAGCCGAGACTCCCGCGTACCTGCAAGGCAAGGTTTTTCTCGGCCCCCGGGCCGAAGTTCGCGACTATCACGTCAGCTTTCGTGGCCGGATGGATGAGCGGAGCGACAACTCCCGCGCGATCCGCGATCGGCGGTTTCTCTACATTCGCAACTACATGCCGTATGTGCCGTGGGGACAGCACCTGAATTATCTGTGGACAATGAAGGCGACCCAGGCGTGGGAACGGTATGACAAAGAGGGCCAAACCGATGCGACCACCGGGCAGTTCTTTCGGACCAAGCCAATGGAAGAACTGTTCGACTCCGCCGCCGATCCTGACAACGTCAACAACCTGGCCGGGAAGCCGGAGTACGCGCACGAGCTGGCGCGGCTGAGCGCGGCGCTCGACACTTGGCAGCGGGAATACTTCGACGCGGGGCTCTTGCCGGAAACGGAAGTGCTCCAGCGATCGGAAGCGAGCCAGAAGACGATCTACGAAATCGTGCGTGATCCGGCGCTGTACGATCTGAAGGGCTATCAGCGGGCCGCCGCGCTGGCAATGCAGCAGGACCCCGCGAACCTGCCGACGTTCTACAAGAACCTTGATCATGCCGATTCGGGGATTCGCTACTGGTCAGTCCTCGGCTGCTTTCATCTGCAACACCGCGCAGCGCTGGATTTCGTGCAGATCCGCAGGCGCCTGAATGATGCGTCGCACCACGTGCGGGCAATGGCCGCCTGGATTCTGTATCGCGGCGGCGACAAGCCGGCCGCACAGCAATGCTGGAACGACCTGCTCAAGAACAGTTCGTATGCCTCGCTGGAAGTCTTCAATATCATCGACTGGATCGGCGACGGGCACGCTCCTTATGCCGCAGCGATGCAGGCCTGCCATTACGACCAGGGCGACTGCATCGTCGGGATGAAGGCGTACTTCGGCATCAACGGGCCCGCCAACGACAGGAAAAAGAACAACGCGCGGTCGCAATAACGCCGACTCCAATGCGCCAATCAGGCAACCCGAGTTTTCACAGGCATCGGGCACAGCATCGAATCGTGATGACATTCGACGGGATTTGGCGATGAGTTTTCGGAGTTCCGTGCTCAGGAAGCAGGTGGGAGGCGTGGTCTGCGGGCTGGCGGTTTCTGACGATGATCGAAGGGGCGCAATGTGCCGTGCGGCGTGCCCGAAAGGTGCGGCCAAACGAAGTGCGAAAGTCGCGTGCGGCAATCAAAACGCATCGAATGGTTCGTTCGATTTTGATTCTGCCGGTCCTTCATCGGTCTTCGGCAGCGCGATTCTTCGCGGCGGCGGTTCATTGTTTTTGCCCCGCACGAGGAGCCATTGCGTCGAAAGCGGCTCGGTTGCATCGTCAATCGCGATCGAATCGCCCGACGGCTGGCTGGGAGTCGCGTCGCGTGACGAACTGCGATTGAACCGGTCGCCTGCCGCCAGCCGGGTCGCGGCCGCCTGGTTCGAATGCTCTTCGACCGGCACTGTGCCGGCGACGTCCTGCGCACGGTCTTTCTGAATGGCGTAGGTGCGAGCCAGGCTGCACCCCGATCCGGCGGCGATTCCACAGGCTAGGCCCAACAGGATCAATGCCGAACTCCGCGCGTTTCTGCTCATGTGTCGCGGCACTCCTCACGAAAACAGGCCTTGTCGCGCGGCGAGTGCCCCAACCCTTCGCGATTCGCTGGCGCACGCTCAAAACCGGGCTTTGCTGCGGCCGTATCACTACCTGGCATGTCACTTGAACCAGATTGGGTAGAAAGGGACGCCCGCTTCGGTAGGCGCGTTCGCTGGAAGTCGCGGCGGCAAAGGGTGGGGTTCATATCAAGATTGCCTTCGGGAACAAATACCGGTTTCATCGAAAACGCCGTCTCAGCGGCGCTTCTGCCACTCGAAGGGCGTTGACCGGGGCGATTTTTCCAAACCGGCAAACCGCGTCCAGCCGCCCCCCCCGGCCACCAGTGGTCCGGGCGACGTGGTGTTGCCGGAACATGATGCGTCTGAAGCACATCATTCGCAACTCCTGAAATTAAAAACAGTTGCGACGTTTTATCAGATGCGGCTACCATTCGGGTGTTGCTATTCCGCTTCGCGTGGGGCGACTGCTGATTACATCGGCGAACAAACGCCCAGAACTGTTTACTTTTCACATTCCATTTCGCGACAGATGGTTATGTCAAAAGTACCGTACCGGAATGTAAAGAAACCTTGTCAAACTGTTCAACTGGCATTCAGGTTGCTTTACATCCCTTCATCAGACGCAACACAACACCAGACACCGACGACGCCGAGACAACCACCCACAATTCTCAAGACCCTGGAGACGACGCCATGCAGAACCTGTTCAGCCAACTGATTCGTGACGAAGCCGGTTTCATTGTTTCGGCTGAACTGGTGCTGGTCGCCACAATCGCTGTGCTCTCGATGGTTGTCGGACTCAGCGAAGTCGCCAACGCGATCAATCAGGAACTGAACGACGTGGCGAACGCCTTCGGAGCGATCAATCAATCCTTCAGCTACCAGGGAATGCAAGGCTGCAACGGCAACAACTCGGCAGGCAGCAGCTATAACGATTGCGTCGATAGCTGCGACATGAACAGCATCGTCGGCAGCGGCGCCCAGGGCGAAGGCAACGGCAGCGGCATGGGTTATTGATCATCGCCCGCCGCCCGCACCGCACCCCACGAAATCCCCACGCATCAATCACGCCCGTCAAGCATCGCTGACGTCACGCTCGACACAGTTTGCCCACGGAAGTTCGTCACTCTCTCGAAGTCACGCTCTCGAAACCGGCTGATGCGGCGTCGCCGCTTCCTGATCGACGGCCACGCCCGCATCAGCCAACCCTCCTCTGGTTCAGTCAGTGCCGTGTCACACGGCCCGCACGCTCTGTTCACCTCACCTCATCTCCCCGTCGAGACACGCCATGAACAATCTGATTGCCCAACTGTATCGCGACGAAGCCGGTTTTATCGTTTCTGCTGAATTAGTGCTTGTCGCCACGATTGCCGTGCTCGCCATGGTCGTTGGCCTGAGCGAAGTTGCGGCGTCAATCAATCAGGAACTGAACGACGTGGCCAACGCCTTCGGAGCGATTAACCAGTCTTACAGCTACCAGGGAATGCAAGGCTGCAATGGCAACACCTCTGCCGGCAGCAGCTACTTCGACTGCGTCGATCAATGCGATCTGAACTTCATCAGCCTCACCGGCTGGCAGCCCGAGAACTCGAGCGGCGGCAACGGATACGGCTACTGAATCTGAAATCGCCGAAGCCCCCCAACCGCGGCTTACCCAAAGCGTGTGCGTGGTTCACGTCAAAGTCGTCTCTCTGCAACCAACGTCTGGCGTCGCGGCCCCCACCTGTTGTCTCCGGGTGGGGGCCATTTTTTGCGCGCGGGAGAAGCGGCAGGATGCCGTTACTGTGGCGTGAAGTTTCCTGGCGCGGGAAATCGGGCCTGGCGTAGTACGCGAAGTGATCGTAATACACAACTCGCAGCAGTTAAATATGTTGCAGTGCGGTGCCCACTTTGGGCGCAGCGAGTTTTCAGCGTGTGTCCGACGGTGCGGCTGCCAACGGGCGCAACCAGGGCAATCGGCGCAATGCGCCGCCTCACCCCAATCGCGGCTTCAGCGTCGGTCAACGGTTTGGGCCTGGTCGGCGGTCATGATCGTCGCGGAGCCTGGAACCCGCATTGTTTTGGATTTCGGGTTCATATCAACCGGGCGCAATTCCGTTCGCATTACGACGTGCGATTCGGTATCCTTGAGGTCATCGACGTTGCCGCGTACCTGATGCGAACGATCATTCCGGCAACCCCACCTGCGTCAACCCCGATCGTCGAACACAGGATCAGCGATGCGCTACCGACGAAATCTGCTTTTGTTTGTGGTGTGCCTGGCGGGAATCGGTCTGTCGTTGTCAGCACGCGGCGAAGTCTGCGCTGACGACGCGCCGGCGTCTGCCCCACAGGCCGCGGCAGATCGTGCCGCCGGGCATTCGTCGCACGGCGAAGCGTTTAACGAAGGGCCGCGGCAACGGGCGTATCTGATGCCGGGAATGGGCAAAGTTCATTTCCCGGCGACGACCCAAGTTTCGCAAGTGCAGGAGTTCATCGATCAGGGGGTGGCGCAGTTGCATGGATTCTGGTACTTCGAAGCCGAACGTTCATTCCGCCAGGCGGCAGCGCTCGACCCGAATTGTGCGATCGCCTATTGGGGAATGTCGCGGGCGAACATTGAAAATGAAAGCCGCGCCAAACCGTTCATCGCCGAAGCGGTCAAACGCAAGGCCAGCGCGTCGCCCCGCGAAGTCCTGTACATCGACGCGATGGACGCCTATTTGAAGGCTGGGACGAATGAAAACAAGAAGCGCAGCCAAGCCTACGTCGCCGCGCTGGAAAACATCATCCTGAACTATCCCGAAGACGTCGAAGCCAAAGCGTTTCTGGGCTTGCAACTGTGGACCAATGAAAGCCGCGACATTCCCCTGACGAGTCGCGTGGCTGCCGACGCCCTGCTGCGCCAGGTGATCGACGCGGCGCCCCTGCACCCGGCGCATCACTATCGCATTCATTTGTGGGACGCGCACCGCGCCGAACAGGCACTCGATTCGGCCGCATTGTGCGGCCAAGGTTCGCCGGGAATCGCCCACATGTGGCACATGCCCGGTCATATCTATTCGAAGCGGCATCGCTACGCCGATGCCGCATGGCAGCAGGAGGCGTCGGCCCGGGTCGATCACGCCCACATGATGCGCGACCGGGTCCTGCCCGACCAGATTCACAATTTTGCACACAATAACGAATGGCTCATTCGCGACCTGATTCATGTTGGCCGTGTCCACGACGCCATCGATCTTGCCTGCAATATGATCGAATTGCCGCGGCACCCGCGCTACAACACGCCGACGAAAGGCAGTTGCCACTATGGTCGGCTGCGGCTTGTGCAGGTGCTGTCAGAATTTGAACTGTGGGGCGAACTGATCCGCTTTTACAACACCGCGTACCTTGACCCGGCCGACGACGCGCTCGAGCAGGTGCAGCGGTTGCAGAACCTCGGCAAGGCGCATCTTCGCAATCAGAACCCCGACCAGGGGGTGGCGTATCTTGTCGAACTGGAAGAACGGCTTGAACGCCAGCGTGCGGCCCAACGCGCCGCCGGGAAATCCGCCGAGGAAAAAGAACTTCAAGCCGGCAAAGATGCCGATGCCGCAAAAAAAGCCCGTGAGACCGCCGAAGAAAGTTTCGCTAAAGAACTCAAGGCGATCGAACAGGCTATCGGCGAGTTGCTGGGCGAACTGGCGGCAGCCAGCGGCGACTCGCTGACATCGCTGGCTCTGTTGCGCATCGCGGGGGCCGATGAACGCCGTTTGATCGAAATGCAACTGCGGGCGGGTGAGGGCGAACAGGCCGAGCAGGCGGCCCGAAAGCTGGTCGAGCGGCGCCCGGGCGAAGTTCTTCCGCTGGCCGAACTGGTGGCGACATTTTGGCGGCGCGACAAAAAACAGGAGGCGGGCGAAGCGTTTCAGAAATTGCGGGCGCTGGCGCCAACGGGCGATTTGCAGGCGCCCCCGCTTGCACGCCTCGCGCCCCTGGCCCGCGAGTTGGGGTGGCCCGAGGATTGGCGAACGGCGGCGGTTGCCCCGGGCGACGTTGGCATTCGCCCGAATCTCGAAACACTGGGGCCGTTCCGCTGGCGTCCTTCGCCCGCGGGCGACTGGGTGCTCGCCGACGCTGCCGGGCGCGAGCACGCGCTTCGCGATTACCGCGGAAAACCGGTTGTGATCATCTTTTACCTGGGGGCCGGTTGCCTGCATTGCGCTCAGCAATTGCAGGCGTTCGCGCCCAAGACCCGCGAATTTGCCGAGGCCGGTCTGTCGTTGGTCGCGATCAGCACCGACGGCCAGGAGGGATTGAAAAAGGCCACTGAAGCCTACAAAACCGGCGAATTCCCGTTTCCGTTGCTGTCAAACTCCGAATTGAACGTCTTCAAGCAGTACCGCGCGTTCGATGATTTTGAAAACCTGCCCCTGCACGCGACGATCTTCGTGAACGGAGAGGGCCTGATCGGTTGGCAGGATATCAGCTTCGAGCCGTTCATGGACGTCGATTTTGTCCTGCGCGAAGCGAAGCGCCAACTGGCCAGGTCGTCGCTCAAGCCGACACTTCCCATTCGCGAAGTCACCGGGCAGCCGTGAACGGCAATTCGCCCCCGCAGCGCCCCGGGCATCGGCTTCATCACGAACAACTGCGCGCCCCAGGCGTTCAGGCGCTGCGCTTGCGGTGCTTGCCCGTCAGCCGGTAAACGTAAGCCAGGATTTCAGCAACCGCCCCGTAAAGTTCGACGGGCACGGCCTGCCCGACTTTCACGTCGCGATACAAGGCCCGCGCCAGCGGCTTCTTTTCGACGATCGGCACGCCATGTTCGGCCGCGATCGTGCGAATGCGTTCGGCCAGTGCATCGCGACCCTTGGCGACGACGATCGGGGCCGCCATTTTGGCGGCGTCGTACCGAATGGCCACGGCGAACTCGGTTGGGTTGGTCACGACAACATCGGCTTCCTTAACCTGTTGCAGCTCACGGGCCGAACTCAGTTTGCGATGGGCGTCGCGGCGGCGGGCGCGAATTTGCGGGTCGCCTTCCATGTGCCGCATTTCCTCGCGCAGTTCCTGCTTCGACATTTTCAGATCCTGTTCGAACTTCCAGAGCTGAAACCCGTAATCCAGCACGGCCAGCAGCGCCAGCGCCAGCGCCATTTGAAATGACAGCGTCACCAGGGATTCGCCAATTTGCCGGCAGAGCTGGGGGGGGGCCAGCCCCACCGCGTGCAAGAACGCCGGAAGTTGCAGGTTGACGTATGCTACGACGATCGCCGTCAGGATGATCAGCTTCAACAGGCTTCCCGCGAGCTTGACCAATCCTTGGGCCGATGCAATGCGCCGGATTCCTTCCCACGGATTGATTCGCGAGAAATTCGGCGCGAGCGCCTGCGGCGTGATCATAAACCCCACCTGCGCAAAATTGATGCAGATCCCCACCGCCATCATCACCGCCAGCAAGGGCAACACGCCGCGTACCAGCAACTCGCCCAGGCGCCAGAAGTGCAACGTCAACATCGACGCGTCGAGCTGTGTCCAGGCCCGAGCCCCCAACGAAGACCGCAAGATCGCGGTCAGTGATTCGACCAGTTCGGCCCCCATGAAATTCAAGACCGCCGCGGCGGCCAGAACCGATGCGGCCGTGTTGAGGTCAATGCTCCGCGGCACATTGCCTTTTTCGCGGACCTCGGTTCGCCGGCGCTCGGTCGGCAGTTCTGTTTTATCGCCGCTGTCGTCAGCCATGAATCAGGCAACCAATTACACAAGTCTCCGCGAACATCTGCCAGGGGGCGCGGCGAAAATGCCGGCGAGGCGGCCCGCCGTCAGCGCTCAGCGGCACCCTCTGGCAGGGCCGTTTGAAGTTGCCGAATGGCGTCTGGAAATACCGGCGCCATGATTTCAATCATCGCCGGCAATGCCAGCGCCAGCAACAGCAGGCCCACGAGCATTCGCACCGGAAAACCGATGATCAGCACGTTGATCTGGGGAATCGTATGCCCTAAGAACCCCATCGCAAACCCGACCAGCGCCATCGTGGCCAGAATCGGGGCGGCCACCTTGAGCGACAGAACGAGCGACTGATACACGAAATCGCTCAACAATTGAATCACGGGCGCTGGCAGCGTCGCAAAACCGACGGGCAGCGTCTCAAACGTGCCGACCAGGGCCGAGATCACGAGAAAATGCCCGCCGACGAGCAGAAACGTCGTCACCCCCAGCAGATTCAGGAATTGCCCGGTTAACGAACCGGTCGTGTCGAGATCGGGGTTAAACGTGTCTCCCAAAGAAACCCCGGTTTGCTGATCGATGAGCTGGCCCGCCATTTCCAGGGCCGACAAGATGGTCAACACCCCCAGCCCTAACGCAAACCCCAGGCTGTATTCCGCCACGGCCAGGGCGATGTACTCGACCGGTGTCTTGGGCAATGGCAGAGGAATCTGAAACTCGCGCTCAGCCAGGGGGGTGTCGTACGGCTTGCCTGCGATCTGCCGGGCGGCGGCCGCCGCATCAGCCAGGTGCGCAGGAATTTCGTCGCTCGTCACCCAACCGTCGCGGTTCTGGTCGATGCGGCGAAAGGTTGCGCGGCCATCGCCGCCGACGATGAGCGGGGTCGTCATGAACGACAACGACAGGGCCAGCAGCACCCGCACCTGCAACGGAATGTCAGGGTGGCCGAACACGGGGCTCATGGTCAGCAACCCGCTGACGCGCAGCAGCACCAGGCTGAACGCCGTGAACGCCCGCACGGCGCCGCCCAGCGCCAGGCGCACCCATTCGTCGGAAAACGCGGGCAGGGCGATGTTCGAGACCAGCACATCCACGTTAAGACATCCTGCGGCGCGCCGATTAAAGCGAAGAGGGAATGGCCCTGATGAGGGTCGTCGCGTATTCGACCATGCGATGGATCGTCCACGGCAAAACCAGGAGCATCGTGAGCAGCATGATCACGATTTTGGGGACGAAGCTGATGGTTTGCTCCTGGATTTGCGTGACCGCCTGGACAATGCTGATCAACAGCCCCACCACAACGGCCACGATCATCAGCGGGGCGCCGATAATCAAGGTCAGAAACGTCGCATTCCGCGCCAGGTCGACGGCCGATTCAATATTCATGGGGGGCGGTCACAATCTGCGGCAGGATCCAGCGTGGCGCACGGGCAGATGCCGGAAAAACACGCTTGCCACCGGTCAGGCAAACGGCTTGATGCTGTCCAGCAACATGCCCACCGTCAGCGCCCAGCCGTCAATCAGAACGAACAGCAACAATTTGAATGGAAAGGAAATCAGCGTGGGGGGCAGCATCATCATGCCCATGCTCATCAGCACCGACGACACCACCATGTCAATCACCAGAAACGGCAGGTACAACTGAAACCCGATGATGAATGCCGTCTTGAGCTCGCTGAGCATGTACGACGGCAGCAGCACCGACAACGGCACCTCGGCATAGGTTTCGGGAGGGCGATACGCATTGGCCCCCGGCGCATCGGCATCGGGGCGCTGATGTTCGAGAAACATCCAGACCGTATCGCTGTTGCCCGTGCGCTCGATCTGCTCGCTCATGAAGCGCCGCACGGGGCGCACTGCGTCTTCAAACGCCTGGGCCGGCGAAATCGGAACGCGGTCAGGCGCGGGGTTGGTGTACGGCCTGATCCCCTGTTCATAGCTTTCATGCCAGACCGGGGCCATCACCATGAAGGTCATGAACAGGCACAGCGAAATCAGCACTTGATTCGGTGGCAGTTGTTGCGTCCCCAGCGCCTGGCGCAACAGGCCCATGACGATGATGAACCGAATGAAGCAGGTCGTCATGATGAACGCCGATGGCGCCAGGCTGAGCACCGTCAGCAGAATCAGCAGGTTCAATGTCGAAGACAGCCCGCCGGGTGAAACCATCTGGTCGGGCTGCACCAGGCCCGCCAGGCCACCCCCGTCAATCGGGTGTTGCACGCCGCCCGCGCCCGCCGGTTCGCGTTCGCCCAGCGGCTCGTGATCGGCCCGCGAAATTCCCGCGTTCGGAACGACGCGCGCGGCGGGTTGTTTCTCGGCGCCCAGGGCCCGATCGTTGCCGCTCAGCGCGACCAGCCCCGCGCTCATTGCCAGCGCGACCACGACACGCGCAAACCAGGATGAACCCCCGCTCCCGCGGGGCGCCCCCTGCGATTCAGACGTCGCTGTGCTGCAGCCGGCACTATCCATGCGATTGCTCCCGCAGGCGTTCGCCGCGCGGTGGCGCGGCGGCATGCAATCGCTCGGCCAGACGCGCGGCGGGCGTTTCTGCCGGTTCGGCTTCGTTTTCACCGGAATCGGGGTCGTGATTCGTCCGCAGCAGCGAATTGAAACCTCGCGCAAACGGCGAGGGCGCGTGCGACCGGCACAGCCCCGTCAGCGCATCGACCTCGGTGGGATCGGTGATTTCCGCCAATGCCGTCAGCCCTTGGGGCGAGGCGCCGAGAATCAGCAGTCGCGAGCCGCATCGCACCAGGTGAATTGCATGACGCGAGTCGATCCGCCGCTTGCCCATCCAGTGCAGCACATCTTGCGGCAGCGAACCCGGTGCGGCGGGCGCATAGCGGCGCAGGACTTGCCCTGCGCCCAGGATTAGCGCAAGCACCAGGGCCAGGGCGGCACAGGTTGTCCACCAGGCGGTCGCTCCGCCCTGGGGGCTCGCTGATGTCTTGGAGTTTGTGGCCGCTTGCACGGCACGGCGACCGGTGGGCGGCGAAATACGGCGCGCGGCGTCTGCCGGCTGTTCGGAGTCGGCAACAGACGGTTGCGATTCAGGCCCCGCCGCAATGCATGGCCCCGAAACCAGCAGCGCCCCGCATGCCGTGACGCAGGCCAGCACGCCCGCGCGCAGTCCATTTGTCACGCCGCGGTTCATGCAAAAGTCTCCAGATCGGCCGCACCGGCAACGAAAAAAAAAACGCGACTGGCCCCCCCCGGGCGAATCCTGCATGATCAGATCAGAACCTTTCGCACGACCGGGCGTGGCAATTTGCAGATTTCCATCGGCAGCGGCTATTCCAGTGTGGGGGCCAGAATCTCCGCCACGCGAACGCAGAAATTGTCGTTCAGCACGAGCACTTCGCCGCGGGCAATCAATCGCCCGTTGGCGAGAATATCGACCGGGTCGCCTGCAAGCTTGTCGAGCGGCACGACCGAACCTTCACGCAATCGCAGCACTTCCTCGATCAGCAGTTCGGTCCGCCCCAGCTCAATCCGCAGGTCGAGTTCAACTTCTTCGAGCGCTTTCAAGCCGGCGCCCCCCTCGCTGTCGGGGACGACCGCAAACGATTCCAGTTCAAAGGGCATCGCGCCCGAAAATGCGTGGGGCGCCGGCCCGCGACCGTAGTCGTCGCCAACCGCCGCAGCCAGATTCGCCTCGACCTGTTCCAGCAACTCTTCAGGGCTGGCGTGTGTGTTTCCTGCCCCCGGCCGATGCGCCGCACCCCTGTGCCCGCCGGGGGGCGGCTGGCTGGCCGGTGCGCTGTTCAGCGCTCCGGCCGATTTGAGCAATGCTTCAATTTCCGATGGGTCAAGCAGGTCGTCTGTACCGTCTGCCACAGCGGGCCTCGCTATTGTTCCAGGGTTCGAATATCGCTGATGACGACTTCCTGCAAAAAGCTTTTTCGCAACAGCCGGTTGACTTCTTCACGCACGAGCCGCTTGATCGTGCCCAGGTTCGGATCGTTCAAGTCCTCCTGACTGGAGCTCCGCACGATTTTATTCACAACCTGCCGGACTCGGGCTTCGTGGGCTTTCAATTGCGCTTCCAGGCTCGACGCCTGCGCCGGCGTTGTGACAGCCGTCAACGTAAAGCTGACGTTAACGATGATTCCCGGCGAGGCGGTTGAATTCGTGCAGGTGAATTCGCCCATTTTCACTTCGGCAGTGTCGTTTTCGGGCACATCCATGGGTTCCTCGGCCGCCGCGGCCGCCCCATGCGCCGTACCGCCTTTGGCCGACTTGTGGTCGTCTTTGACTTCCATGGATTTCGGCATCAGAAACCACGTCGCCACGACCTGAACGACGATGACCAGCGTCACCAGCCCCACCATGAGCACGACTTTGCCCGATTTCTTCGCGCTGGCCGCGTTCGATTCGGCGACAAGGCTTTCAGCAACCGGGGCAGACATGACATGCTCCTCCTTGAGCTGTGCATTTGATGCCGCCAATCGTGCACGGCACAATCTGGCACACTTCATTCCATGTTGAGCGCCCGGCACACGTGTTGCCGTGTTCACGGGCGCGGCCCCGTGCGGCCCCCGTCCGTTGCGGCAACCCCGCTCGTCGCGATTTTCGGCGATGATGCCAAGGCGGGCGTGCTATATACGCATCTTCCGTAAATCCGTCAACCCGGCCCTGTGGGTCACGCCGCCTCGAAGAGCCACGGTGCAGCCCGAATCCAGACAGCGAATCCGATGAAGTCGTCCACAAGGCCGCTTTTTGCCCAGAACTCCAAAAGCCTCAGGTTGCACGACCTGCGCGGGGCGTCTCGCCCAGACGCCGTTCAAAACCATGCCCGCAGTGACAACGGCGGCTCCGTACGCCATCTGACCAGCGGCTTTGGACGGAGATAAACGCGGTCTTCTCGATCTTGCGACTGAAGAAAGATTCCTTGCATTTGCACTTTCCTAAAAAACGACATCCCTACGCCGCGAGTTTCGCGAGCCAGCGGGCGAGGGCGAGGATTTTTGTGGGGACTGGCCAGCGGCGGGTGATGGCCGTAAATTCATTTTCGAGGAACTGATGCCGCAAGGCTTTGCGACGATTGGCGTGCGAAGGACGACGCGCGGGATCGTCCCAGGGAGAGTCGCTGCGGTCGCACAAGGTGTCGTGCGGCAGACGCCAGGCCCACAGTTCGACGAGCGTGTGCATCCACAGGTTCAGATGAAAGACGCCGACGTTGGTCCAGATGTTGCAGACTTGCTGCTGGCCGGTCCCGCTTGGCCAGATTGATCCGCTCTTT
>JAJXXL010000486.1 GCA_021781115.1 Planctomycetota bacterium | reverse complement strand
ATCTGGAAGCCGAACGTGCGTACAGCTTTGGCGTCATGGGATATGGCGGCATGGGCGGCATGGGCGGCATGGGCGGCATGGGAATGGGCGGCATGGGTGGAGGGTTCATGTAGGCGCAACCGGAAGTTGCGAGCGGGGCGCGAGTGGCGCACCGCGAAAGAGGCGTATTGCGGGCGCAGTCAGTTCCCGCAGCAGATTTCACGACCGCATCCTTTTCCTCCGCTGTGGGGTCAGGCGTTCTCTACGTAGACGAGGTTTTTGCCATGAGAAAACTTTCGAAGGGGTTTGCCCTGTCGCTGATGCATTTGGCGCTGGGGGTTGCAGGATGTGCCACACCAACCGGTTCCACGCGCATCAGTTCGCGCGATGGGCAGTCGCCGCCCCAGCAAAGCATCGCCCGCATCTACGAACGCCAGGGCAAATACGGCAAGGCGAAGACCGAATATGAGGGGATTCTGGCCAAGAACCCCAATTCGCCTGAAGCGCACCAGCGGCTCGCGATTATTGAGGCCCGGCTCGGCAATTTGCCCGAAGCCGAGCGCCATTTTCAAATTGCCCTGCGCAATCGCCCGAACGATGCCGACCTCCTGACCGATTACGCCTACCTGCTGTACGGCGAAAACAAACTCGAGCAGGCCGAGCAACTGAACCGCGAAGCCTTGAAGCTTGAGCCCGAAAGCAAACGGGCCCAAAACAACCTGGCACTCGTCGTCGGAGCCCAGGGAAAATACGAGGAAAGCTACGCCCTGTGGCAGAACAGCGTCGGCGAAGCCAAAGCCCACGCCAACCTGGCGTACCTGTACACGCAGGCCGGCGAGATGCAAAAAGCGCAGGAGCATTACAGCCGGTCGCTGTCGCTCGACGGCGACCTCAAGCCGGCCAGTCAGGCGCTTGTCCAAATGCACCAGAATCAGTCTCGCGCCGCTGTGGCTGCCCGAAAGAAGTCGAAAGACGCGCTGACCGCAGCGCATTCGCGACCGCAGGACAAATCGCCCAAAGCGAGCGGTGCAGCCCAGACCCCGGAAGTGGTTCAAGCCGCGACCAGCGGAACACGCCCGGTCGATCAGATTCCGACCGTCAACGAGATGTTCGAAATCGTCGACCCGGGAACTCCGCCCGATGCCAGCCAGGCTGCGGACGTAGGCTCGCTTGAGCCAAGCGAAACCCCGATAATTGCCGGGGGCGAACCTCAACAATCGACCGAACTCGCCTCGCTTACTCCCGACCAGCAACAATCGCCGCAGTCGGAGCGCATCAATCTCGATGCGTCTGCGACTGACATCGAACGGCGAACTTTGCCTGAATCCGCCGCATCCGTTGAAAATGGCACACAGCAAACGCCCGAAGCTGTTCCGAGCAACGCCTCCCCCGCGGCGCCGGCTGTTGCGGCCGATGTCGAATCGGCCAAAGCCGCCAGCACGCGTGCCAAGGTGCAAGAGCTGACGTCGATGCTCGAAAGTGACAGCCCCGAGTTGCGGAAATCAGCGATTCGGCGGCTCGGAAAAATGGGTTTGTCTGCCAGTTCCGCCGGGCCCGCCTGTGCGAAGCTGCTGGACGATCGCCATCCGTACGTGCGCGTGCGGGCCGCCTTGA
Organism: Planctomycetota bacterium; assembly: GCA_021781115.1. Classification (GTDB taxonomy): domain Bacteria; phylum Planctomycetota; class Planctomycetia; order Planctomycetales; family Planctomycetaceae; genus JAJXXL01. The sequence continues at coordinate 13,583 of JAJXXL010000486.1, read as the reverse complement.
CGCACTGGCAAATTACGGGCGACACGCAGTTGGCCGTAAAAACACTGTCATCGGCCCTGCGTGAAGACGACCCCGGCGTGCGATCGCTGGCCGCGGCCTCGCTGGGCTCGATCGGCCGCGATGCGCAGCCCGCCATGCTGGCCCTCAAGCCGGTTCTGCATGATCCGGATGCGCTGGTCCGCGTGTATGCCGCTGAAGCCTGCTGCAAGATTGAATCGACCCCTCAGCCTGCGATCCAAGTGCTGACCAATGCGCTGAATGATGAAACGTCCATGGTTCGTTCGACGGCGGCGTATGCGCTTGCAAACATTCACGATGATAGCCCGGCGGCGATACTGGCTCTGGCGGCGCTCGTCGAAGACCAGGAAAGCAATGTGCGGGCCGCAGCGATTTACGCATTGGGCGAAATCGGCCCGCCGGCTTCGGCAGCGATTCCGAACCTCAAAAAAGCACAGAGCGATCCTGACGATCAGGTACGGACAGCCGCCGGCCTGGCGCTGCGGCATATCGAAAGCCTGACGGCGCGCTGACGACCCGCATTTTGGTATTCGCACTGACCTGAAGAACGCCCGCGAAGCCCCACTTCGCGGGCGTTCTCGCGTTCGGGGTCGATACTTGCCCACCTCGCCAAGGGGCAGCGGCATGGCAAAAAGGCGCCAGGCCACGACGCGCAACAGATCAATTACGCCGCGTCTTTTCCCAAATGCCGGCGAAACGGGGCTTGCCGTCGATTGACCACGCGGTGAGGCTGGTGGGGGAGTAACCCCGTTGGGGCAGGTCTTTTTCGACAGCGTTTAACTCGTCACCTGTCAAGTTGAACCGCGTTTCGACGTTGCCGGCCGGGCCTTTGGTCCAAACCGATGCAACTTGCAATTTTCCCTGAGCAGTGTAGCCGCTGATACTGACGGGTCGATAGCCGTCAGACTTACGGGCCTTGAGGGATTGCGGAAAATCAGCGGCGGGCGTGCTCAGATCCAGTTGCAACTCGACCTTGTCGCTTGTCTTTTCCCAAACTCCAGCAAAGCGGGGCGCACCCGCGACGTTGTAACCCGATAGATTGACCGGAACCATCCCCTTTTCGGCATACTCCGCAGCAGCCTGCTGGGCATCGTCGGGTGAAAGCCCGACGCGAACCGCCCACGGGTCGCCCCCGCGTCGCTCCCAGACCCCACTGAAACGCGGGTCGCCATTGGTCGCATTGTGTGCGGTGACGTTCACCGGGCGAAACCCCAAACCGAGCAGCGCATCGAAATTGTCCTGCCAGGTCTGGGTGTTCATATTTTGCCGCGTTTGCCAGGGGGCGCCCTCGCGCTTCTCCCAAATCACGGCGTAGCGTTCTTCACCAGCGGCGTCATAGGCGCTGAGCCCCGTCGGGCGGTAGCCCTCAGGGCGCAACGTGTCGCTCAGTTTGGTCAATTCCTCTTCCGAAAGATCATGACGTAGATGGTGCGGTTCGTCGGCGTGCGCTGCCGCCAGGCAAAAGATCACCACGCCAGCCACCGCCAGCAATGACCGCCCGAGAGACTCCATTCTCCAACCCTCCTCAAGCCCGCCTGATCGAGCAACCGGTTGTGCGGCGCGCCAGATCCAGCCGCACACGTGTTTGCGTCAGTTAGCAGTCCAACCCGACATTCCCGTTCACAAGGCCAGCCATTTCACCGGAACAAGCGGAGGACCGCATTCCCGGCAGCCCGGCACGCGCGATGTTACCAGACCGCTGTGAATCGCACCATATCGACCGCGGCCGGCGCATTTTCACCAGTCAGCAATCTGTCGGCAGTGCCCGGCACCCGATCGGGTGATCGATCAGTTTTTCTCGCCATCAGGGCCGACGTCGATCAGCGGAGTGATCGCCTCCGGGGCGCGCAAATTGGTCCATCCCACCCGCGGCAATTGTGCCGCCCATTCTGAAAAACAGCAGTCGACCAGGTTGAGTTCGGCGGCGCGATGCAGCGTGCAATTGTGCGGCAGCGGCACAGATTTTAGAAGGACTAGCTCGGCGGCTTGCCAATGCAGGGCGACCCACGCGGCAATGGAATCACTCGTCAGCCGCCATGTTCTGGGAAGCTTTCCTCCCGATTTCGATTCAAGCGCCGGAACGGCGCACACCGTGCACAACAGCGGTATTTTGCCCACAATGCACGCGGCCTCAAGTTGCCGCCGGCTTCGAACATGGCGCAGGGCGGGCCAAACGTCGAGCAACAGCAATTCATTCAGGGCCATGGCACGCAGTGCCAAGCCATGCGCTCGCTCGTCGCCCAGCTTGTGGACCGCGTCCCACTCACGAACAATGTCCGCCGTGGCGCCGCCGCCGACAATGAACAGCGGCGCGCAACCCGGTCGTTGGTCCAAAGCTTCTGCCAGTGCATCGGGCAAGTTCGGCAGGTCGAGCAGGCTGCCTCCGATCTTGAACACGATCAGGTTCGATGTCTCGTGGCAATTTGACATGGCGTACATTGGATTCGAAAAACCGAAGCTCAAAGATGTCTTGCGCCGTCAGATGGCGATTTCCGTCGAACGAAATCTCAAACCTGCCGCAAACGTGCCCGCGGCCATGATCCGGCAGTGCACATTCGTCGACCACGGCGGTACATAACCTGAACTCCTGTTGGAACGCGGCCAATCGCGAATTCACAAATCCGGCGGCATCAGGTGGCATTTTCGCGGTCACGATACGCAGCGGCAGAGCACATTGCGGATGTAGCACGAGTCGCAAATTCCCTATCCTCGGCAAATTCAGCCAATTTGATTCAAGCCGCAGATCAATTGCAACCGATACCGATTGAGCCGGTGCAATCTATGCCTCGAAGTTCTTGAGGCGCCGGCGTCGCCCCATTCAATGGTTTGCGGTCCATGCGCCGGGCTGCCGTGCAGAGTGGTGGTCAATTCTCTGAACCCGGTCCTGGCGATATGTGAAGGAGAATTCGTATGCGAAACGCTTTCTGGATTCTGTCAACGCCGTTGCTGATTGGAAGCCTGGCGTGGGTCGTGGGTGCGGCGGATGATGGTTCGGCCAGCAGTACGCCAGGCGCTTCTGGGGCGGTGAACGGGCCAAAGGGGAAGATGGTATATTTCCCCAAATCGACACAGGCAACCCCCGCAACGGATGACGAAGACGAAGCGGCCTCGCCGGCGCAACCGCAGCGCTACTCGCGCAACCGTGCCGACAACGCGCAAACAAAGACTCCCCAACTCAGGAATTACTCGAAAGAGCTGTTCGGCGATGACGAGCCGCCCGCGCGCACCGCGCACCCCGTCGCGACGACAAAGCCCGCGCCGACGGCCAAAGCCACCGCGCGGGGCAATGCCATTAGTGCCATTGAAAATGTCAAGCACGAAGAATCGAGCGACGCCGAAGCAGCATCGGCTCAGAAGGCGAGTCCGAACCCAACGGCCACCAGCGCACGTGCCGAAACGCCACGGAAATCGAAAGTCGTCACCGCCAAGTATGAACAAAAGGAAGGCGCTGCGACGAACAAGCAAATCCAGCAGGTCGCTCATAAACCGGCTGCCAGCGCACCGGCTGCCGGCTCACGCGGCGTACGCCAGTTGCCTGCCGAATCTGCCGAAGAAAAGGCCGCGCTGCCCGCGGCAACGCAGCATGCCCCCCGCGCGGCGGTGCCTCATGCCGCCGCCGAGACGGGTAAACCCCAGCAACACAAGCTGATTTCGGCGCATGCGGCTGAACCGGCTGCGACTGAGCCGGCTGCTGCCTCGAACACGGGAATCGAAACCGAAAGCCCCACAGGCTGGCTCGACACTCCGACCCTGAATTTGCGGTGGACCGCCAACGGTGAAATCACCGTCGGCCAGGAATGCAAATGCGGGCTGGCGGTCAAGAACAATGGAAAAACTCCGGCCAAGGACATCATCGTTGAAGCGTACTTCCCGCGAACAGTGCGGTTGCTGAGCGCCGAACCCAGCCCCAGTGACAGTCACGATCACCTAACCTGGAACCTCGATTGCCTGGCGCCAGGCGAAGAAAAGATCATCGGCATTACGATGATTCCCGCCAAGCGCGGCGATTTGGCGACATCGGCCACGGTACGATTTTCGGGCGTGGCCGCAAATGTGCTGAAGGTGGAAGAACCGCAGTTGACGGTTGCCGTTAAGGGCGCGCAGGACGTGGCGGTGGGCGAATCGGCAACGCAAACTGTCATCGTTTCCAACCCCGGTACCGGCGTCACTCGCGACGTCGTGGTACAAGCGCTTGTGCCCGAGGGCCTCGAACACTCCCGCGGCAAAAAAGTGCAAATGGCGATCGGTTCACTCAACCCTGGCGAATCCCGCGAGATTCGCCTCGCGCTCACGGCGATCGGCGGTGGCGAGCAGGTTCTGGTCGTCGAAGCCCGCGCCGGCTCAAGCATCGTCCGTCAGGCCGAAAGCCAGATCCGGGTGACCGTTCCGCGACTCGAAGTGGGCATGACCGGCCCCGGCCTCAGGTATGTCAACCGTCACGCGCAGTACACTGTCAGCGTCACCAACAAGGGCGCGGCAGCGTCGAACAATGTCCGCGTGACCGAGATCGTTCCGCAGGGCTTTGAGTTCGTCAAAGCTGACAAGGGCGGCTCATATAACTCGTCGAATCGGAATGTCAACTGGTTCGTCGGGCGGCTGGAACCGGGCCAATCGACCCAGGTTCAGGTCGAGTTGACCGCTCAGCAACCGGGCATGCACCAGCATCAGGCGCAGGTCGTGAATGATAGCGGCGCGGCGGCCGAAGCGGCCGTCGAGACCAAGGTCGACTCGGCCGCCGCAGTCGTCATGGAAGTTGTCGATCTCGACGACCCGGTCGAAGTGAAATCGCAAACGGCGTATGAAATTCGCGTTCGCAACGACGGCTCGAAAGCCGCCCAGAACGTGGGAATTTCCTGCCAGTTGCCCGCAGGCGTCGAATTGCTCAAGACCGAAGGCCCGACAGCGCACCGCGTCGAAAAAGGAGCCATCGTCTTCCAGCCATGTGCTGAAATCGCACCGGGCAAGGCGATCACTTACAAGGTGCACGTCGTGGGAACCATTTCCGGCAACCTGCGATTTCGGGCCCGCCTGACCAGCAATTCGACGCCCGACCCGATCATCGTCGAAGAACAGACAAAGTTTTATGCCGACTGATCGCGGCAGATCGCGATTCGCGCAAACTTAAACCATGAACTCCGGGCCGCGGCAACTGCCGCGGCCCGAATCTATTCACGGACTGAAACCAAACCGGGGTCGGCGAAACAGGTTATAGCGGCGGCTGAAACCCAAGCGCCTGGAACCGGGCCAGGTCGATGACGTCGGTGATTTTGACCGCGCTGATTGCGTGGTAGGCCAGCATGACTTTGCGGGCGCCCAGCGAATCGGGCTTGTCGCGTTCCAACAGCAGGATGCCGCCCGAAAGCATGTACCCCACAAAGGGAATCGACTCTTGAAACGAGGTAATGACGATTCCCCGCCGGGGGATGCTGGCGGGCCAGTTTTCAAACATTGAGCGCCACGCTTCAGCAGTTTCCATTGCGTCAATACCTCGCCAGATCGGTGCCTTTTTTCAGATTGAGCTGGCCCACGATCCGCTGGGCCTCGCCCGTCATAAACCGCAGTTCGCTGCCAATCGCGATGAATTGCCAGCCTTCGTCAGTGCGCCGCTTAACGTCTTCGACGGTCAACACATGCAGCCCGACCGGCGTGCCCACCTTTTTGCCCGCCGCCAGCACACGTTGCAACATCGCTTCGAGCTCCGCGGGCGTGGGGTCGCGGCCGTCGGGCCCGCGCATCTGAAACGTCAGGTCGTTTGGCCCGACGAAGATCGCATCGACCCCGGGCAGGCTGTAAATCGCTTCGGCGTTGTCGACTCCCTGTGGCGATTCGGTTTGCAGGATGACCAGGATTTCGTCGTTGGCGTGTTTGAAGTAGTCGCCCGCCGTCGCATCGAAATTCATCGCATGCAAGCCGCCGCCAATCGAGCGATTGCCGACGGGCGGGTATTTGGCCGCGGCGATCGCCACACGGGCTTCTTCGACCGTGTTCACCATGGGCACGACAATGCCATGCGCACCGGCGTCGAGGGCCCGCTTGATGTTTTCGTGCGTCCCGCGGGGCACGCGGGCCAAGGGCACGCACCCGGCGTCGGCAATGGCCCCGAACAGGCACCCGGCGGTTTCCCAGTCAATCGGCGAATGTTCCATGTCGACCGTCAGCCACGGAAAGCCGACACGGGCCATGACGCGTGTCGCGTACAGGTTGCCCAGCGACAACCAGGTTCCGACTTGGGGTTTGCCGTCCTTGAGCGCGGCTTTAACGGGGTTTCGTTTCATGGGGTGACTGCTCCAGGAGTTTGGGCGGGGCGGTTTGCACGTGGCGGGGGCGCTGTATAATCTCGCAGTTCAGGCGAGGCTCGCCAAAACTGTCACTTTATGGAGCGATCAAGGACTTCGCAAGCATGACTGATTTTCAACCGGTCGCCCGCGTGGGCGATGTTCCCGAAGGTGAAGGCCGGGCCTACCTCGTTTCCGGCCGCATGGTGGCTCTGTTTCGGATTGATGGCAACTACACGGCAATTGACGACATTTGCCCGCATATGGGGGCGTCATTGGCCGCAGGCTACGTCGAAGACGGCGCCGTTACCTGCCCCTGGCATGCCTGGAGGTTTTGTGTTCGCGAAGGAACCTGGCTCGACAACCCGCAATCCAAATTGCGCCAGGAGCAATTTGAAGTACGTATCGTGGGCGACGAAATTCAGGTGCGTCGTCGCAGCCCGAGTGACGCGCCGCCCCCCCCGGGTTCGACGCCGTGAGGCCGGCACGCTGGGCCGGCATTGCCCAGGATCGGCGGTTGGGCCTTCGCGGTCGTGAAATGCGGCTCGGCGCCGCCGCGCCAGGTCGCCAGGAAAGCCGGTCATGAAAGTTGTGCACATCATTACGCGCCTCATTCTTGGAGGCGCGCAGGAAAATACGCTGCTCACTGTCGAAGACCAGCACCACCTCTGGCACGATCAGGTCACGCTGATCACGGGGCCGGCGATCGGGCCCGAAGGCAGCCTGCTCGAACGGGCCGATTCGGCTGGGCTCGACGTGCGGCTGATTCCGAGCCTGCGGCGGAACATTCACCCCCGGTACGATTGGCAAGCCTGGCGCAGCCTGACGGCCCTGCTCCGCGAATTGAAACCTGATGTTGTTCACACTCACAGCTCCAAAGCCGGCATCCTCGGCCGAATGGCAGCTCATCGGCTGAAGATTCCCGTTGTGCACACGATACACGGTCCGGCGTTTCACCCATTCCAAAACCGCCCGGCCTATCATCTTTTTCGGTGGGCTGAGCGCTGGGCGGCCCGCCGTTGCCAGCGGCTGATCAGCGTCTGCGACGCCATGACCGCACAGTACGTTGCGGCAGGCGTGGCACCACCCGAAAAGTTCGTAACAGTTTACAGTGGAATGGAGGTCGAGCCATTCCTGAACCCCACCCGCCCCTGCGCCGACGTGCGGCGGGAATTGGGCTTCGCTCCTGAACACATCGTCGTTGGCAAGGTGGCTCGACTGTTTCACCTCAAGGGGCACGCCGACGTAATTGCCGCCGCCCGTCAGGTTTCGGCGGTCAACCCGAATGTGCGGTTCTTGTTTGTCGGCGACGGGTTGCTGCGAAACAGCCTCGAGCGGCAAATCGCCACCGCCGGCCTGACACGCCAGTTTGTATTGACGGGCCTTGTTCCACCAGACAAGGTTCCTGAATTGATCGGAGCGATGGACATTGTGGTCCACGCCAGCCTGCGCGAGGGGCTGGCACGCGTGCTTCCGCAGGCGCTCATTGCGGGCAAGCCGGTCGTGAGTTACGACGTCGACGGAGCGCGTGAAGTCGTCATTCCCGGAGAAACGGGGTTCCTGCTGCCGCCCAAAGCCATTGGCGAATTGGCCACCGCGATTCAAGTTCTGGCGGACAGCGCTGAACTTCGATACCGGCTGGGGGCGACGGGTCGTGAACGGTTCACCAATCAGTTTCGCCACGAGACTATGACCCGGCGGCTGCGGGAAATCTATACCGCAGTTGCCGGGCTGCCGCCGGAGTGACCAGGAATCGACGAGCGCCCCCCCGGCATGCGAGGCTGGGGGCTTTGCGGTGGGCGCGCCGGTGAGCAGCAACCGTCTTCAATTCACGGGTTTTGCTCCGCCGAAACTATCGGAAGAGGGGCCTTGCCGCCCTGCAATCGGATTTTCGGTGAATTTCGGTGCATCGTTCAATTTCCGTAAAACCGCTTCTGCTGTGATATTTACTCAAGTTGAATCACGTTGATCGACGGGATTTCCCAGAGTGGTATGGATTTTCACGACGTACTGGAATCACGAGCTAGGATAATTGAAACCCAACCCTGAAAGGCGCACTGGTCAACGCTCAGCCATTGCAAATCAGTTGAGTCTTCGAAGTGCAACCGGTGTTCATGCGACACAGCGCCCGCCGCGCTTGCCAACGCACTGATGTTGTCTCACAAATAATGCTCATACCTGCCTGCCCTGCCTGATCTTGCCTCCCTGCGCCATCCCGTCCAAAATCTGGTGCGGCTTAGACTGCGCCAGCGGGATCCTGACGTACCTGCCTGGTGTCCTTCATGTTGCGGATTGGCCAATTTGCCCGGCTCTCCATGATGCGCTGGGGGTGCGTCTGCGCGGCGCTCCTGGGCGGAATGGCGCGGGCCGAGGCGCAACCGAAGCCGGCAGTCAGCCCATCCGAAACGCGATTTACCGAGCGATCGCCAGCGTCGGCCAAGGTTCAACCGGTATCTGGCGCGGCGGTCGTTGGGGCCAAATCGGGCTGCACGCCGCGTGATTACTTTATTGTCAGCAGTCGGCATTGCTCGCGTGTCGAATGCGCCAATGGCGATTTGAACTGCCTGAGATATTACCATTCCACGCATGACGGCTGCCTGACATCGATCGACCGCCCGAGTTTTTTCAACGCGATCGACCCGAACCGCCCGGTCTGCTTCGTGATCCACGGAAGTTACCACACGTGGGACGACGCCCGCTCCGAATCGCAACTGGTCAACGCCTGGCTGTGTGCCGCCGCGCCCGATTCGCCTGTGCAGCTCGTCTTTTACACCTGGCCCAGCGGCAAACGCTACCCCTTTTTCGTGCAACTGGAACTCGCCACTTACGGCCGGCGAAGCTCGCTGCATTCGCTGTTCCTGGCGCGCGTCGTGGCCGCCCTGCCCCGCGAACAGAAAGTCTGCATCATGGGGCACAGCCACGGTGCACGTATGGCGTCGGCCGCGGCCCACCTGCTGGGCGGCGGTGAAATTGAAAACGGCGACGCCCTGCCACAGGGAACATGCGCCCCCGATCACATTCGCCTGGTGCTGCTGGCTCCGGCAATTGACCATCATTGGCTGAACCCCGGCGAACGCTATGGGCAGGCGATGTTTCCTACCGAACGGTTGATGCTCGTGCGGAATTCTAAAGACTTTACCTTGGGGGCCTATCGCCTGCGCAAGCCGTTTGCGCCACGCGCGCTGGGGCGAAACGGCTTTGGTTCCGACGACCTGGCCGCCCTGGGCGAATTGGCCGGGCGAATTGTCGATATGGATGTCGTCAACCTGCTGGGCTATCGACACCCGTTGCGCGATTACTACGGGTGCGGGCAACTCGCCAAAGAGGTCGTTCCCTGTGCGTTTTTTGGCGACGACGCAGCGACTACGGTCAGCCGCCTCGATTCTGACGAATTGAGCACACACATCGAACAGACAACCCTGCGCGTCAATAGACGTTTCGAATGCGATTCCTCGCGCGAATCGGAATGGCAGCCGCGCGGAAAACGCTAGGACATCACTGCCGGCACGTCGCGCAGCGTGCGCCATTCTTCGGCAGCCGCATTTGTACTTTTGCCCGCTGCCCCAGGGGTACGGCTCATTCCGCCTGACACTGCCCTGACTGTCGGGCCGGTTGTCGTTTTTCAGGCACGTGACGCGCCTGGCTGTCACGTTTGGCAAGGTACGAATTCGAGCTGGCCCATGGAAAATCTGACGCTCGCAGCCGTGTTCCTTCAGCGTGCGCCGCACGGTCCTGCGCCCGGCACGCCTTGCGCGGCGACAAGTCGATTGATTCCGGCTGCCAACGGTGGGTAGCATACAGGCGCGGTTCAGGAGCGCCGTGGCGTTCCTCTCGCGCTGCCCGTGTCATCCATCAGGAACCAACCCACCATGAACTTACCCGATCTGCCGGGCGGGCGCGTCACGTCGTTGTTTGCCGCGGACTTGCGCCAAGATACCTTCGTGATTACCGCCATTGGCGATCTGGGCAGCCTGCACCTGCAAATTGAGCAGGAAATGGGCGATTTGCTGGCTTACATTCAAGAGCACAACGTTCAGTGTCTGCTGTTCGATTTCAAAAACGTCAGCATGTTCGGAACCATCATGCTGGGGGCGATGGTCAGGATCTGGAAGAAAATCTCACAACGCGGCGGACGAATGGCGTTGTGCGACGTTTCTGAAGAATGCAAGGAGATCTTGCGGTTCACGAAGTTGCACACCCTGTGGCCGATCTACCCCTCGTTTGACGACGCCTGGAAGGCGTTGCATTCTTGAGTGCCATCATGCTCCCCGGACATGTGCTATAGTTCACGCGGAAGCTTCTGGTTCGTGTGAATTCACCGGGGAAACAAATATCATGCCGTCAGGCGATCGCGACGAAATGCACGATTTGCAGGATCTGTGCCTTGATCTGTTTTTGCCGGGTATGAACGTGCTCGATGTGGGCTGTGGCGCGGGGCGGGAGCTTGAGCGCCTGGCCGAGCGCGGTTGCCGGCCCGTGGGCATTGACCCCTGCGATTCCAGCCTCACGGCCGCCAGGCATCACCAGATTCCCGTACACCAGGCGTGCGCCGAGCAGATTCCCCTGCCGCCAGCGTGCATGGATGGCGTCATTTGCCAGGTGACATTGCCCTACACCGACGAAGCGCGGGCCGTGTGCGAAATCGAACGCGTTCTGAAAGCCGGCGGGGCCGCCGCGATTTCATGCCACGGGTCGGGCTACTATCTCTGGCGGCTGGTGCACGACCGTTCGTGGAAACGCCGCCTGTATTGCCTGCGCACGGTGCTGAACACCTGGGTTTACCGGCTCTCAGGGCGCCGCCTTCCCGGATTCTGGGGCGATACGCTGTACCAGTCGCCGCGCTGGCTGGCCCGTCATTATCGGGCGGCGGGGCTGGAACTTGTCGTCGAAAAGATCGCGCCATGGTTTCTCGGGCGGCCTGTTTTCATTTATCATACGCTGCGCAAGCCCGTCGCCGTCGCCGGCGCGACGGCAACCCCGATCGTCCCCGAGCACGAAGAGCTGCGCCTGTTGAATGAGGTGCGCGCGCTTTCGGCTGAAGTGCGCAGCGCCTTGGGCGATGCAAACCCCGCCGACATCGGGCGTCTTACGAACGACGAACACACCGTGTCATGCTGAATCAACTGGAACGAAGATTTCAACGCTTCGCGGTCCCGCGGCTGGCCGCATTCCTGAGTGTGGGGCAACTGCTGGTCTGGGTGCTGGGCCAGGCGCAACCCCAACGGTTGCAAAACCTGTCGCTGGTGGTTGATGACGTTGTCGACGGGCAATACTGGCGACTGATATCGTTCCTGTTTCTCCCCCCCGGCCTGGGGGTTTTGTCGTTGTTCGGGTTATACCTCTTCAACCTGATGGGAACCGCCCTCGAAGCGCAGTGGGGCGATTTTCGATTTAATCTGTTTGTCTTCGTGGCTTGGCTGGCTACGCTGGCAACCGCCTGCGGCTGGCCCGACCTGCCCGCCACGAACGTCTTCATCGGTGGTTCGGTGTTTCTCGCGTTTGCGCACCTCTTTCCCGATTTTGAAATCGCGATCATGTTCGTGCTTCCGGTCAAGGTGCGGTGGATTGCCATGTTCACCTGGATCGGGTTCGCCTGGGAGATCGCCTTTGGCGACTGGATGACCAAGTTCATGGTCTGCTCAGGGGTTGCGAACTACTTTTTGTTCTTCGGCCTCGAAATTCTGCAACACGCCCGGCACAGTCAACGCCGCATGGAACATGCCGCCGGGCAGCTCGCGCTGTCTCGGCAGGCGTTCCATACCTGCTCAGTGTGCGGTGCCACCGAACGCGACAACCCGCAGCTCGAATTTCGCTTCTGCTCGAAGTGCGACGGCAACCACGAGTATTGCGACCAGCACCTGCGTACCCATGAGCATGTGGCGCCCGCTACGCGCGACGCCTGACCGTTCGCCCGCCGCCCGCCCCTGGAGAACGCCCCGTGCACACTTTGATTTCCGAACGGCAGATCCGCGAGGGCGTCGCCCGCCTGGCCGCGGAAATCGATGCCGATTACCACGGCCGGCCCCTGACCGTGCTGGGCGTGCTCACGGGCAGCATCATTTTTCTTTCCGACCTCGTGCGGTGCCTGAACCAGCCATTGCGCGTCGGTCTGATTCAGGCGTCGAGTTATCGCGGGCCAACGACCACGCCCGGCGAACTGACGATCAACACCGCACTCTTGCCGCAGGTTGCCGGCCGCGATGTCCTGCTGCTCGATGACATTTACGACACCGGGCAAACCCTGGCGCGGCTTCTACGCGAGCTGGTGCAGTTCGAACCGCGCAGCGTGCGGTCGGCGGTGCTGTTATGGAAAGAGGGGCGACAAACCGTCGATGTGGTGCCCGATTACCACGGATTCAAAATTCCGAACGTATTCGTAGTCGGGTATGGCCTGGATTTCAACGATGAGTTTCGCAATTTGCGGCATATCGCCCGGCTCGACGCTGCGCCGGGCGCCCCGGCGAACTCTGTCCCCGAGTGATCGGCTGCGCCGCACCAGATTTGCCCCGGTGACCAATGCCCGCATGCTTCGTGCAACCCCTGGGCCGCGATGGGCGGTTGCTGTTCGCCACGCGCAGCGTGCGCATGTTCGCCTACGGGTTCCTGTCGATTGTGCTCGTGCTGTACCTCAAGGCCATTGGGCTTTCCGACGGGCACGTCGGCTGGCTGTTGAGCATGGCGCTGTTTGGCGACACGCTGATCTCGCTCGGCGTCACCACCGCGGCCGATCGCGTGGGCCGCAAGCGAATGCTTCTGGCCGGCGCACTGCTCATGGTGCTGGTTGGGGTCGTGTTTGTTCTGACCACCAATTATGCGCTGCTGCTTGCCGCCGCTACGATTGGCGTACTCAGCCCCAGCGACAAGGAAGTCGGCCCGTTTCAGGCGATTGAACAAACAGCGCTCGCACAAATCGTTCCCGCCCCACAGCGGACAGCCGTCTTCGCCTGGTACAATCTGGCGGGTTCGCTCGCCGCGGCACTGGGGGCGTTGACGGGTGGCTTCGCCAGCCACGAACTGCTCAAAATCACGGCGAGCGAAGCCACTGCCTATCGCCCGTTAGTGGTCGCGTACGGGGTTGTGGGCCTGCTGCTGGTGCTCGCGTTTACGCAGTTGTCGCATGCCGCCGAATTGCCGGACTCGGCCAGATTGGCCAGAACGCGGCCCCAGGCCATGTGGCTCGGGCTACACCGTTCGCGCGGCGTTGTCCTGCGCCTGGCAGCGCTGTTTTCACTCGACGCGTTTGGCGGTGGATTTGTCATTCAGAGCATTCTGGCGTACTGGTTAGATCGG
>JAJXXL010000186.1 GCA_021781115.1 Planctomycetota bacterium | reverse complement strand
ATCCTGACGACGTGCCTGACACCGAGGCGCCGCGCGAAGTCGGCGGACGGGGGGCTTGAGTATGGACAATGCGAATGGCTGACTGGCGGTCGGAGGCCGATTCCGCGTACTTCGTGCGCGGCTCTTCACGGGCGCGCATCGTCAGCCGGTTCGCAACTCGTTATGGCATCGGCAGTTCATCCTGACGATGTGCTGGAAGCTGCCGTCCACAAGCCGTGGGTTATGCTGCGAGCACGACGTAGTTGAGGATGACGGCGTAATGGCAGGCGGTGCCGGCGATAACCAAGGTGTGCCACACGGCGTGGTACCAGGGTTTGTGGTGGTCATGCATCAGAAACCAAGTGCCGATTGTGTAGCACAGCCCGCCTGCAAAAACCCACACCAACGCCGCCGCGGGAACGTTCTCAAACAGCGGCTTGACCGCCGTGACGGGCATCCACCCCAGCAGCAGGTAAGTCACGGTTGAAATGCCGTCAACGCGATGCCAACGCAACACCTTCGACAAGCAGCCAGCCAAGGCCACGCCCCACATTACGCCGAGCAGGATCGACCACTCGACGCCATATAGGTATTTTAAAGCGAATGGGGTGAACGACCCGACGATCAGCAGGTAAATGAACCCCTGATCGAGCGAGCGCAGCCGCCGTCGCCAGCGGGGAGATATGACAGCATGCGACAGCGTCGAGGCGGTATACACGGCCACCAGAGTGCACGCATACAACGCGCAACTGATCGTAATCCAAGCCTCACCCCGAAGTTCGCAGGCCCGTATCAAGACCGCCGAGGCAACGAGGCTTAGCGCGAGCCCGAACCCGTGGGTCAGGCTGTTGGCTGTCTCCTCGGGCGATAGCCGGGGCGCAATGGGGCTGAATGATACCGCGTTCTGGCAATCCATGATTCTTCCTTACCGGCGGGTGGCAGGGGGCGCCGCCGCGGTGGCCTGCAGCAGCCGGCCTGGAACATATCGGGTGGATGACTCAGGCTTTCGGGGGGGAGGGTGTGGGGTGCTGGTTTGGGAACTGTGAGGCTTGTAGTAAGGATCGACACTCCTGATTGTCGAGTTGAGTCGTAGGAACTCTATGCGCGGCAATGCGGGAGGTCAATCCCCGGGGCATTACCTGCGCCCGATCCCGTCCTGCCGTTTCGAGTTGCGGCGTCGTGCCCGGAGCGGCCGCCAATCGGGACGCTGAGACACCTCTCAATTCAGGCAACAACGACCGCAGCCAATTGCGACGCCCGAGCCTTTGAAAACGGCGGTGCCTGCGGCCGGCGCTACAGTTGTTGTTCGGCGACCGCAATCGCCTTGAGCAGCCCTTGGGCCTTGTTCAGCGTTTCCTGGTATTCGCTCGTCGGAACGCTGTCGGCGACGATGCCGGCGCCCGCTTGCACGTAGGCTGTCTGGCCCTGCATGACGAGCGTGCGGAGTGCGATACAGGTGTCCATGTTGCCGGTAAAGTCGATATACCCCACCGCACCGGCGTAAGGGCCACGGCGGTGCGGTTCGAGTTCGTCGATGATTTGCATGGCTCGCACCTTGGGGGCGCCCGATACGGTTCCCGCGGGCAGGCCCGACCGCAGCGCATCGAGGGCCGTCCGCCCGGGGGCCAGTTGACCGCGCGCATTCGACGTGATGTGCATCACATGGCTGAACCGCTCGACCTGCATCACATCGCTGATTTCGACGCTGCCATACTGCGAAACCCGGCCCAGGTCGTTTCTGGCCAGGTCGACCAGCATGATATGTTCGGCCCGCTCCTTGGGGTCGGCGAGCAGTTCGGCCGCCAGTTGCCGGTCGTCGGCCTCGGTCTTGCCGCGGCGGCGGGTGCCCGCGAGTGGGCGAATTGTCACCGTGCCGTCCTCGACGCGGACCATGATTTCGGGCGAACTGCCCACGAGGTTGACCGCCGGCGTTCGCAGCAGAAACATGAACGGGCTGGGGTTGACGACCCGCAGCGCCCGGTAAACGTCGAGTGGGCGGGCGTGGGTTTCCAGTTCCAGTCGCTGGCTGAGAACGACCTGAAAAATATCGCCCGCCCCGATGTATTTCTGGCATTGTTCGACCGCCGCCTCAAAGCCCGCCTGAGTGAAATTCGACTTCCAGCCCACGGTGGGTTCGGCTTCGAGTGCCACGTCGGTCAGTTGCAAGTCGGTGCCGCCGCATTGCAACTGGCGGCAGGTTTCATCGACGCGGCGGCAGGCGGCGTCGTACTCGTCGGTCAGGTCGCCGCCGTCAATATGGGCGTGGGCTACCACGAGGATTGTTTTATTGATCTGATCGAAGATCACCATGCGATCGTACAGGGCGAACGACAGGTCAGGCAGGCCACGATCGTCCGGCGGCGCGTGGGGGAGGTGCTCGACGTAGCGCACCGAGTCGTACCCGGCGTAACCGACGGCGCCGCCACAAAATCGCGGCAGCCCGGGCAGATGTTCGGCGGGGTATTCAGCGAGAATGCGTTCGAGGTCGCGCAGCGGGTCGAGCGATTCGAACGTTTCGCTGCCTCGCTCGCGCGAGAGCACGACCCGCGAGCCAAATGCATCGAGCCGCAGGAACGGATCGGCGCCCAGAAAGCTGTACCGCCCGATCCGCTCACCCCCGACGACGCTTTCGAACAGAAAGGAGCAGGCCCCCCACTGAATTTTACAATACGCGCTGACCGGCGTGAGAGTGTCGCTGACGAGTTGCCGATAAACCGGCACCAGCCGGTTGCGCCCGGCCATTTGCGTAAATGTATCAAAGTCGGGGCGGTAACGGCTCATGGGGCACTTTACCGATCTGGTGCAATCCGCAATTCCTCGCCCGGTCTGGATCGCCAGCCCGGGCCTCGGCGGCGGTCGCTGAATCGGGCCGGGCTGTTCGACGCCCGGTTCGAAAAACAACCATGCAAAACAATGGGCTGTATGCAGCATATCCATAGTCAGGATATACTGTTACGTAAAATGATGCAGTCAGGGGCGAACTTGACACCGCCCTCAATCGAGTTAGAATGACCTCAGAATCTAGCAGACAAGACAGTGTTTTGTCCAAGCCGAATTATTGGCGACGTTCGCTCAGGCGCGATTGCCCGAGAAACTTCCGACGCAGGCCGTTCTCCATGAAATGCCATCGCTGCGCAAAAGTCGCGACATTGCACATTACCGAAATCGTCAAGGGTGCTCCCCATGAGTTGCATCTGTGCGAAGAGTGTGCGCGAGAGCATTTGAACCAGCCCGCCGGCGAAGACGAGGGTTCGAGCGGCGAATTGATCAAGTCGGGCGGCGACCAGCTCGAAGAGTTGAACAAAAAGCTGTGCCCGACCTGCCAGTTGTCATTTCGCGATTTTCGCAATCATGGCCGGTTGGGCTGTGCGCATTGTTACCTCGCCTTTGAAGAAGAATTGCTGCCGCTGCTGGAAAACATTCATGGCGATACGCGGCATTGCGGCAAATTTCCTCAGCGAGCGCCCGACGACAACCACAAGCAATACCAGATGATCAAACTGCGAAACGAACTGCGGCAGGCGGTTGCCGAAGAGTCTTACGAACAGGCCGCCCGCCTGCGGGATCAGATCCAGGAACTCGAAACGGACGCGAGTCGCGAGACGCCTCCCTGATTCGTTTTGCTGGAATCTGGTACATACAAACGCAACGTCAGCTTTGGGGAGGAACCCGGTCGTGGAATTGAACGACCTGACGCGAATGAGCGGTGAATGGCTGCGGGGCACGGGGCCGGAATCAGACATTGTCATGTCCAGCCGGATCCGGCTGGCCCGCAACTTGGCGCAATTTCCATTTTTGAATCGCGCCGATGACAGCGTACGGGCTGACATTGAGCGAGTGCTGCACCGCGAGGTGTCGCAACTTGCCCTGCGCGGCGAAATCACGTACCTCGACGTCAATTCGCTCGAAGGGGTCGATCGGCAGTTTCTGGTCGAGCGGCAACTGATCAGCCGCGAATTGGCCGACAGCCACGGCTCGCGCGGCGTGGGCATTACGAGTGAAGAAAACGTGAGCCTGATGGTCAACGAAGAAGACCACCTGCGGATCCAGGTGCTGCGCAGCGGGCTCGACCTTGACGCCTGCTGGGAAGAAATCAACCGGATCGACGACTTGCTCGAACAGCATGTTACCTATGCATTCAGCGAGCGTCTGGGCTACCTGACCGCCTGCCCGACGAACGTGGGTACTGGAATTCGCGTGAGCGTGCTGCTGCACCTGCCGGCCCTGGTGATTACCAAGGAAATTCAAAAGGTGTTTCAAGCCCTGCAAAAGATCAGCCTGGCAGTCAGGGGGTTGTACGGCGAAGGCAGCCAGGCAATGGGCGATTTTTACCAGATTTCAAACCAGGTCACGCTGGGCAAAACCGAAGAAGCCCTGATCCGAAACCTGAAAGACGTCATTCCCAGCATTATTTCCTACGAGCGCAAGGTGCGGCAAACGCTGGTCAAAGAAAACCGGCAGCGATTGCACGACCAGGTTTCGCGGGCCTACGGCATTTTGAAAACGGCCCAGACAATCAGCTCTGAAGAAACGATGCACCTGTTGTCGAGCGTGCGGATGGGGGTCAACCTGGGGCTGATTGACGACCTGCCGATTCCAACGGTGAACGAGCTGTTTATTCACACCCAGCCCGCGCATCTGCAAAAACTGCGCAAGGCGCACCTCGAATCGGCTGAACGCAACGTCGCCCGGGCGTCTTACCTGCGGCAGCGGCTGGCTGCGGCCAACGGCAGCGACCGCAATTGAAATCTCGGGGGCGGTGGCAGCGATTCGCGGCTGTGCCCGAATCGCACGCGCCTGAACAGGATCGCACGCGCCTGAACAGGTCCGAATCGTACGTGCCAAGACAGGCCACGCTCAGGCGCCGGCGGCGACGATCACGCTGGCTTGGCCGAGCCGCGTTACGCTCAGCTTCATAAAGACGCGGTTCGACGACGCCAGCGGCGCCCCGGCCACGACATTCAGATTGCAATCGGGGTCGGGCGTCTGAAAGTTCAGGGTCTGCGGGACCACGCCGTGGGCCAACCCGATCAATGAACCCGCCAGTTCCAGCACGCCACAACCTGACCCCGAGTTCCCCAGGGCGCTTTTGAGGGCGGTGACCGGCACGTCCGGTGCATAGTCGCCGAACACTTCGTGAATCGCGGCGGCCTCGAGCCGGTCAGCCACCGGAGTGCCCAAGCCGTGCGCGTTGATATGCCCGACGTCGCGCGGGCTGATGCGGGCATCGTTGAGGGCCGAACGCATGGCCAGCACCAGGGCGCGGGTGATGTTGGGCCGCCCGGCGCGATCGAGCACGCACGATGACCCCGCACCCAGAATCCGCCCAAGAATCGATGCGCCCCGCGCGATGGCGTGCGTTTCTTCCTCAAGGATCAGCGTGCAGGCGCCTTCGCCCACCACTTGCCCGGTGCGTGCCAGGTCGAACGGGCGACAGGCCGTTGCCGGATCGGCGACGGGGGCCGCCAGTTCATCCCACATGGCGGCATGGATCGACTTGACGGCATGCAGGCGGGTTCCTGTGGCCCCGGCAATCATCATGTCAGCGTGGCCGCGGGCAATCACCCGCAAGGCCTCGCCCAGCACGAGGTTGCCCGACGCTTCGTCGAGCGTAATCGAATTATTGGGGCCGCGGGCGTCGGCGGCGATTCCGATATGGCACGCCGGCATGTTCGGCAGGTATTTGAGCAGCCACAGCGGTTCCATGTCGCTCAGGCCCTGCCGGCCCCATTGATCGTAATTAAACCGGTGTGACGCCTCATCGACGCAGGCGAAACAGGCGCGGGCCAGATCTTTCGGCGGGCTGAGCATCAGATTTGCGCCGAAATCGACGCCCAGCCGCTCGGGGTCAATGCTGCCTTCTTCAATGGCCGCATGTTCGAGCGCCAGCGATGCCGAGGCAACCCCCAGTTGGATCTCGCGGCACATGACCTTGATGCTTTTCTTTTGTTTCACATATTTTGCAGCGTTGAAATCCTTGACCTCACCACCAATTTGCTGCGGGACAGGAATATATTCGAGTGTTTCAATCGGCGCAACACCGCTCTTGCCGGCTTGAACTCCGGCCCAGAATGCGTCGACGCCGATCGCCAAGGGGCTGACCACGCCAATGCCGGTCACGACAGCACGGCGCTCCGCATCACGATTCATACTCATTTTCACCCAGCTTGAAGTAGAACCTCAACGCAGCCACGGTCATTCCCACAGGCATGATCGACGGCGGCGTTTGAACGCTTGAATCGGGATCGCACGGGGGCGAACCGGGCCGGTGGCAGTCTTTCGAAACAACCCACGACTGCTCCGCAGCTTATGAAGCATGGTAACGATCGCAGGAACCGGCGGAAAGTGTGAATTCGGGCGCTTTGTGCCAATTCATGCCGCCCGGGCGATGTGCTCCTCTTGATCGACCGGGCGTTTCGCGATAAAAGCCGTTCAAATCCCCTCGTATTTATCGCCCGATGACCCGGCTGCCGCCGTTTTTTACCGGGCATCTCACGTTGCTCGCGGAAAATGCCGAAGAATTCTTAGGCGCTG
The DNA here is from genome assembly GCA_021781115.1 of Planctomycetota bacterium. GTDB lineage: Bacteria > Planctomycetota > Planctomycetia > Planctomycetales > Planctomycetaceae > JAJXXL01. The sequence goes on along the minus strand of JAJXXL010000186.1, from coordinate 8,686 downwards.
AAAAATCGCTTGAAATCCTACAGCTTCCGGCGCAACGCCGGTCTTTTGAGAATATCGGGTGACGCAGGTTCACTGCATACGGCAAACCGGCGGGGTGGTTTTGGCGGCAGGCAGTCCGTTGCAACGCCGCCCACCAGGGAGTGACACTTATGCCTCAGTTACATGATCGGTTCCATCAATTGACCGCCGGTTCAACCTTGGGGGCGATGCTTGTCGCCGCATGCCTTGGTTGTTCCAATATGAACAACACCCAAAAGGGGGCGGCCCTGGGCGCGGCGGGCGGTGCCGGTCTGGGGGCCATCGTGGGCAACCAGTTGGGCAGCTCGGGCGCCGGGGCGCTGATCGGTGGCTTGGCCGGCACCGCGGTGGGAGCACTGGCCGGCAATGCCAAGGATGAAGCCGACCAGAAAGAAGCTTACGCCCAGCAGGCCGCGTACGAACGCCGCGAACGCATTCGTGAGCAGCGGGCCATGACCAATCAGGATGTGGTCGACATGCACGCCAACGGCGTCGCCGACAGCGTGATTATGAGTACCATGCAGGATCGGGGCGGCAACTTCAATACTTCGCCGTCGGCCATCATCGCCCTGACGCGTAACGGCGTCAGCGAACGAGTGATTCAGTCGATGCAGTATTACAACCAGCGCCGGTAGGCCGGGCCGTGCGTCGTGAAGGGGCGTTGCCACGACACTGACAATCTGGTTCAGGCCACCTTGCACAGCACAAGGCAGGCATTGTGGCCGCCAAAGCCAAAGCTGTTTGACAGCACTCGCGAAATCGGCAGCGCCCGGGCCTCGTGGGGGATGTAGTCCAGATCGCAGTCAGGGTCGGGGTTTTCGAGGTTGATTGTCGGGGGCGCCACGCCGGTTTGCAGCGCCAGCACCGAAACAACGAACTCGACCCCCCCCGATGCGCCGAGCAGGTGCCCGAGTTGGCTCTTTGTGCTCGAAACCGGCAGTTTTTTCGCCGCCGGGCCAAATACCGATTTCAGCGCCAGGGTTTCGGCCTTGTCGCCCAGTGGCGTGCTCGTGCCATGCGCATTGACGTAGTGAATGTCTTCAGGGTTCAGGCCGGCGTCTTCGAGGGCCGACTGCATGGCACGGGCCGCCCCGGCCCCGTTCGGGTCGGGCGCGGTCATGTGCGAACCATCGGCGCTCATGCCGTAGCCGATGATTTCGGCGAGCATGGTGGCCCCGCGGCGGCGGGCGTGCTCGAATTCTTCGAGCACCACCATCCCGGCGCCTTCGGCCATGACGAAGCCGTCGCGATCGCGATCAAACGGGCGGCTGGCGCGCTGCGGGTCGTCATTGCGCACTGACAGGGCGTTCATGCGGGAAAACCCCGATAGCCCCATGGGCGTGATGGCCGCTTCGCTGCCTCCCGAAATCACCACGTCGGCCCGGTTCGTTTGAATCAGCTTGAATGCGTCGCCAATGGCGTTCGAGGCCGAAGCACACGCGGTCGCCACGGCGCTGTTCGGCCCTCGCAGCCCCCAAAAGACCGAGATGTTGCCGCTGGCGGCGTTGACCATCAGTTTGGGAATCATGAACGGCGACACACGATTCGGCCCGCGATCAAACAGCGTGCAGTGCTGTTCTTCAATTTCATGCAGCCCGCCGATTCCGCTGCCGGTAATGACCCCGTGGCGGTAGGGGTCGCCCTGGCTCAGGTCAATGCCAGATTGCTTGATGGCCTTGTAGGCCCCGCACATGGCGAACTGGCAAAATCGGTCGAGCCGCTTGACCTCGCGACTGGGGATGCAGTCGCTGGCGTCGAAGTCTTTGATTTCTCCGCCAAACCGAACCTTGAAATCGGAGCAGTCAAACCGCTGCACCGGGCCCACGCCGCTCTTTCCTGCGCAGAGCCGGTCCCAGAATTCGGAAGTTTCGAGGCCCAGGGCCGTAATTACCGAAACCCCTGTTACGACGACGCGTCTGGTCATCCGTTGCTGGTCCGTCCACTTGTGTTAGAGTTTTGCGGCAGTCATCCACTACCGCTCCACTGAATTCGACACGGCGACACAAACCGGTCGCACCACCCAGGATTTTACACGCGCCGCCCCAACGGTGCACAGCGCCGTGGCACCGGGCGAACGTCGGCTTGCCGCGGGCCGAAGGCGCAGCTTTCCCGGTGCGACGCTCGTCGGGCGGGCAAATGCAGGTGCATGGAAACACCCTGGCGCGATGTCAGGCCGACAACGCGCTAGAGTTTCTCTTCGATGTACGTGATCGCGTCGCCGACCGTCTTGATTTTTTCGTAGTCTTCATCCGGGATCGAAATTTTGAACTCGTCTTCAAATTCCATGACGATTTCGACGACGTCGAGCGAATCGGCTTTCAAGTCGTCCAGGAAGGATTTGTCCCGCGTGATTTCATCCTGGGGAATTTGCAGCTGTTCACTGACGATCCTGATGACTCGTTCTTCAACAGACACGCAAGGATCCTCCGATTGCAAATGGACCAAACCCGAAAACCGGCTTGCGCTGCAAACGACCGGCTGCAGGCGTTTCTTCTGATCGATCGGGTGCGCTCGCAATTCGTGTTCGCCAGAACACTTAAGCGCCGGCGAAGATATACCGAACTTTAACGCTCGTGTAAATCGCAATGCCGATTTTGTCGCTGTTCAGGCCGCAACCCCACTGATTCGGCTTCAGCCCGGCAGGCATGCACCAGGAATTCGCCAACCAGCCCAGCGACGCCATCGACTCCGCCGCCAGCCAGTTACCGGGCGAGGTCGGCGTGCCCACAGCATGACCAATCGCAGGCAGGTTCGCAAGACTGGTACTTGGCTTTCTTGAACATCACTCGGAATTCCTGGCTGTTGCCCCTTGGTCCGGCCCGGCGGCCAGACCCGGCCGGCGCGCCCGGGGTCGCGCGTCATGAGTCATTCACCGATTGGCAATCGGCTTTGCGATCGATCCGCTTGAGCAAGCCGCGTAAGACCTTGCCCGGCCCGATTTCATAAAATCGATCGACACCAAGGTCGAGCAACTTGCGCATCGACGCCTCCCACAAAACCGGGCTGACGACCTGCCGAACCAGCTTGTCTTTGATTTCTGCCGCTGACGCAGGCACCGCCGCATCGACGTTTGACACGACCGGCAACGCCGGCTGGCGGACTTCGACGTTCGCCAACGCTGCGGCCAGGCGCTGATCAGCAGGATGCATGATCGGCGTGTGGAACGCCCCGGCGACCGCCAGCGTGGCCGAGCGCCCGCCCGCTTTTTCTGCCAACTCGACAATTCTCCGGCACGCCGCCGCTTCGCCTGAAACGACGATATTGCCGGGACACAGGTAATTCGCAATCTGGATCGCGCCCGCCGATGACGCTTCCTTGCACAACATTTCGACTTGCGGTGTTTCGAGCAGCAAAATGCTGACCATACCCGAGGGGGTGGCGTTTGCCGCGTCCTGCATCGCCTGCCCGCGCTGTTGTACCACGCGCAAGCCTTGCTCGAACGACAGAGCCCCGGCAAACACCAGTGCCGGGTATTCGCCCAGGCTCAAGCCAGCGGTATAAGCGCACTGGGCGACAATTTCCGGCGACTCGGCCCGTAGCATTTCGAGGGCTGCCAGGCTCGTCACAAAAATGGCCGGTTGACTGATCACCGTCGCATCGAGCTCCTGGGCGGGCCCCTCAAAGCACAACCGCGACAAGTCGTACCCCAGAATTTCATTGGCGGCCTGGTACAAGGCGCGGGCTGCCGGATACCGCTCGGCAATGGTCTTGCCCATGCCGACATGCTGCGCTCCCTGGCCGGGAAAAAGAAAGGCAACTGAACTCACTGCGAAATTTCTCCCCAGGGCTGGATCTGTAAACAATCGAATCTATACCGCACGGCAATTCGCGCGATGCCGTCGGCTGCGATGAAAAAACCGAGCCCGCCCAATTCGTTGCCAGGGGCGATGGGTGGGCACGCCTTGCCGCTGGCTGTGTTCGATCAGAGGGGCTGAAATTCGTTTTGGCGTCAGCCGCGGTGTGCGTGCTCGAGGGCCAGTTCCGCCGCAATCTGCGAGTTGACCTGCCGGTCTTTGAACGCCACGGCGACGTTCAGGGCGTTGAAAATGGCATGCGCGTTGCTCGACCCGTGGCAGATGATGCAAATTCCATCGACCCCCAGCAACGGTGCCCCGCCCGATTCGTGGTACGAATACTTTTTGCCAATGTCCTGAAACGCCTGGCGGGCGGTGCCGCGTTCGTCGGTCAGCCGTTCGAGCACGTCCTGGCTGACTTTCTTGAGCATCATTTCGGCCATGCCTTCGCTGACCTTGAGCACGACATTGCCGACGAATCCCTCGCAAACGAGCACGTCGGCTTCGCCCTGGTACAGCCCCCGGCCTTCGATATTGCCCAAGTAGCGATCTTTCAGCGGCCCTTTGACCAGCAGCGCGTGCGTTTCGCGCACGAGTTCATTGCCCTTGCCGTCTTCGCTGCCGATATTCATCAGCCCGATGCTCGGGTTTTCGATGCCCAGTACGTCGCGGGCGTAAATGGCGCCCATCACTGCGTATTGATGCAAATGTTCGGGGCGGGCTGCCGGGTTGGCGCCCACGTCGAGCAGCACCGATTTGCCGCGCAGCGTGGGGAGCGCCACGGCAATGCCCGGGCGCTTGACGCCCTTGAGGAACAGCTTGGTTCGCAACCCGGCGGCGACAACCGCGCCCGTGCTGCCGGCGCTGACGACGGCGTCGACATCTTTGCCCGCCATGAGCTTCCAGGCAACGGCGATCGAGCAGTTCGGCTTCTTGAGCAGGGCTTCGGTAGGCTTTTCGTCCATACCGGCCACGCCTTCCGAAGCGATCAGATCAATGCCTTTGCCCGAATGCCCCAAGCGCGACAAATGGTCTTCCATCAGCCGGCGATCGCCCACCAGAGCAATGTGCAGGGCGGGGTCGAGTGCAATTGCGGCGATGGCCCCTTCAATGTTCGGATCGGGGGCGAAATCGCCACCCATCGCGTCGAGCGCAATCCGCATGAGTGGTTAGCTCTCCGATTTGACGACCGTTCGGCCCTGATAGTTGCCGCATTTGGGGCAAACGACGTGACTGGGGAGATTTGTGCCACACACCGGGCAGTAGTACAACTGCATCGGCGTGATCGCATTGTGACTGCGCCGTTTCGCCGATCGCGAGTGAGATTGTTTGCGCTTGGGTACCGCCATAATCAACTGTCGCCGTTTGAATCAACCAGGGAATGCCTTATATGCAGGCCGTCAGTGCGGCCGACGAAAGCATCCTGACAATCGGCGCGGCCATGAAACCAGAATGTTACGCGAACCGGCGAATCACTGTCAAGGAAATGATCGCAAACAACTTTGAGATTTCGTTCTGACCGGCAGCATTGCTCCGCCCGGGCGCCATTGGCCGCATGAGGCTCAAAGCCAGGGAAATCCTTGCGAACCGGCCGGGTGACCGGCGCAAGAATCGGCCAAACCGTGCCGCGATAGAACCTCTACGGGCGGATTTCGTTCGACCATGGATATCACGGAAAACACGGATCAAGGATGCCCTGCGCGAGAAAATCTGGTCCCTAAAGTCAGCCCGCATTCCGTCAAGTTCGCCACCGCCCACTTGATCCGCCCCGACAGAACAACTGAAAACCGAACATCGAACACGGAACACTGTTGCTTGCCTTCTCATTTTTTTCGACGGATGTTAGCATCGGCCTTGTGGTTCGCTCCATTGCGGCATGCGCGCTGCTCTTCCCGCGAATGTTGGGGCGCACTGCAGGTTTTGCGCTGATTTCGGCCCGGAAAGCCCGCGCGGCAGGACGCGACGGCCCGCCCGGCGGCAATCGCGTTGCCGCGCGGCGCTGGTGTCGTCGACTGTCCAGGAGTGCCCCCCGCGAATCGGCCGGTAGTTGCGATTTGCCATACGTCAGGAGCCCGCCACGATGTCATCTGCTGCGAATTCGTTTGGCGCTTCGGCCCGGTTGAAGTGCCAAAGCGGTGAGTTCACCTACTACCGGCTGCGCAAATTGCAGGACGACCGGGTGGGTGACATTGAAACATTGCCGTATTCGATTCGCGTGCTGCTCGAAGCCTGCCTGCGCAAGGTCGACGGGTTCATCGTTCACGAAAAGGACGTTACCGGGTTGGCCCAGTGGAACCCGCAATCGCCCCAGCCGGTCGAAGTTCCATTCATGCCGGGCCGCGTGGTGCTTCAGGATTTCACCGGCGTACCAGCGATTGTCGATCTGGCGGCGTTGCGTAGCGCCATGGTTCGCATGGGGGGCGACCCGAAGAAAATCAACCCGCTGGTTCCGTGCGACCTGGTGATTGACCACTCGGTGCAGGTCGATGAGTACGGTTCGCTGGCCGCGCTGACCCGAAACCTCGACTTCGAATTTCACCGCAACCACGAACGTTACCAGTTCTTGCGCTGGGGTCAGAAGGCGTTTCAGAATTTTCGCGTCGTGCCGCCGGCCACCGGCATCGTACACCAGGTCAACCTCGAATACCTCGCCAAGGTCGTGCTCACCCGCGACGGCGTGGCGTTTCCCGACAGCCTTGTGGGCACCGACAGCCACACGACCATGATCAACGGCCTGGGGGTGGTGGGGTGGGGTGTGGGCGGCATCGAAGCCGAGGCGGTCATGCTGGGGCAGCCGATTTACATGCTCACTCCCGCCGTCGTCGGGTTCAAGCTCTCGGGCGAGTTGCGCGAAGGCACCACCGCCACCGACCTCGTGCTGACGGTCACGCAAATGCTGCGGAAGCATGGCGTGGTCAACAAATTTGTTGAGTTCTACGGCCCCGGTCTCGATGCCATGAGCCTGCCCGACCGGGCCACGATTGGCAATATGGCCCCCGAGTACGGGGCCACGATCGGCTTTTTTCCCGTCGATCAGGAAACCCTGCGCTACCTCCAGCGTACCGGTCGCACGCCCGCCGAAGTCGACCTCGTCGAACGCTATTACAAAGAGCAGGGGCTGTTTCGAACCGCCGCCTCGCCCACGCCCCGGTTCAGCAGCACGCTCGAACTCGACCTGGGCGATGTCGTGCCCTCGATGGCCGGCCCGAAGCGCCCGCAAGATCGCGTGCTGCTGTCGAATATGAAAACCCAGTGGAATCGCGACCTTCAGGCCAGCTTTGGCAAATCGTCGTCCGCGGCGCCCGTGCCCGTCAAGATGCCCGATGGCCGGTCGGCCGAAATCACCGACGGCGCGGTGGTCATCGCCGCGATTACGAGTTGCACCAATACGAGCAACCCCTCGGTCATGATTGGCGCCGGGTTGCTGGCGCGGAATGCGGTTCGCAAGGGGCTGACGAGCAAGCCGTGGGTCAAAACCAGCCTGGCGCCGGGCAGTCGCGTCGTGACTGATTACCTCAAAAAGTCGGGGCTCGACAAACCGCTCGACCAACTCGGGTTTCAAACCGTGGGGTACGGTTGCACGACCTGCATTGGCAACAGCGGCCCGTTGCCCGAACCGGTTTCTGAGGCCATTACCAAGGGCAATCTGGTTGCCGCCGCCGTGCTGTCAGGCAACCGCAATTTCGAAGGCCGCATTCACGCCCAGGTGAAAGCCAACTACCTCGCCAGCCCCCCGCTCGTCGTGGCTTATGCGATTGCGGGCACGACCAACATCGACTTGCAGACGGAACCGCTGGGCCGCGACCAGGCCGGGCGCGACGTGTTTCTCAAAGACCTGTGGCCCACGCAGCAGGAGATTTCCGACACGATCGCGGCGTCAATGAACCCCGACACGTTCATGCACGAATACTCGCAGGCAACCGTCGGTTCGCCCGAATGGCAGGCGATTTCCTTCGCCGAGGGCGACCTGTACCGGTGGGACGAACACAGTACCTACGTTCAGGAACCGCCGTTCTTCGTCGACATGCCCGCCAGCCCGCCGCCCATTAAGTCCATTCACAACGCGCGGGTGCTCGTGTCGGTGGGCGATTCAGTCACGACCGACCATATCAGCCCCGCCGGCTCGATCAAGGCCGATTCGCCGGCCGGCAAATACCTGCAAGCCCACGGCGTGACGGTCAGCGAGTTCAACAGTTATGGCAGCCGCCGCGGAAACGACCGGGTCATGACCCGTGGCACGTTCGCGAACATCCGGCTGAAAAACCTGGTGGCGCCGGGAACCGAAGGCTGCGTGACGACGCATTTTCCCACGGGCAAGCAGTCGTCGATTTACGATGCGTCGCTGGAATACAAACAGGCGGGAATACCGCTGGTTGTGCTGGCGGGCGCCGAGTATGGCACCGGTTCATCGCGCGACTGGGCCGCCAAGGGCACGTTTCTGCTGGGAATTCGCGCGGTGATTGCCGTTTCCTATGAACGCATTCACCGCTCGAACCTTGTCGGCATGGGCGTCTTGCCGCTCGAGTTCAAGCCCGGCGTCAGCCGCGACTCGCTGGGCCTCGACGGCACGGAAACCTTCGACATCGACCTGCCCGCCGACCTCAAGCCGTTGCAGGACGTGCAAGTCGTGGCCAAGAAAGCCGGCGGGGCCAAAGTGACGTTCGTCGCCACCTGCCGGATTGATACACCCGTCGAAGTCGACTACTACCGCCACGGCGGCATCTTGCACTACGTGCTCAGGCAACTGGCAGCGAAGTGAGGCGGGTGGGCCCCCGGTATTCCTGCTGGGCAATATAATCGGCGCCGGTGACATGCCCACAAACCGCAACCCGGCACCGAGTCGTTACGGAGGAAACGCCCCACCTGGAAGTACT
>JAJXXL010000187.1 GCA_021781115.1 Planctomycetota bacterium | reverse complement strand
GCTGGAGGCGGTCGCCGAGATCCGCCCGCCCCTGATTACCGCGACTCTGGCGGTCATCGTCAGTTTTCTGCCAATGTTCTTCATTACCGGCATGATGGGCCCCTACATGCGGCCCATGGCCCTGAATGTGCCGGTGACGATGCTCATGTCCATGCTTGTGGCGTTTACGATCACCCCCTGGTTGGCGTACCACGCGCTCAGCGGCCAATATGCGCGCGGCGGCGTTCACGAACCGCACCACCACCACGACGACGACCTTGCAGCGATCAAACAGTCGAAGTTATACAAGCTGTTCTACCCGCTCATGGCGCCGCTGCTGCATTCGCGGTTCATCGCTTGGACGTTCATGTTCGTCATCCTGGCTCTGACTGTGGGGGCCATGGGGTTGGGCGCCGTCCGCAGCGTGCCCCTCAAGATGCTGCCCTTCGACAACAAGAACGAATTGCTGCTCGTGCTCGATTTTGACCAGGGAACCACGCTCGAACGGTCAGATGCGGCTGTGCGCGATTTCGAGGCCTACCTTACGCGCGTTCCGGAAATTGCCGATTTCACCAGCTACGTCGGCCTCGGTTCGCCGATGGACTTCAACGGCCTGGTGCGGCACTATTATCTCCGCCGGGGCGACAACGTGGCCGAAGTGCGAATCAACCTGGCCGGCAAGAAGAACCGCGCGGCTCAAAGCCATGAGATTGGGCTGCGCATGCGCCACGAACTGCAACAAATCGCCGACCGCCGCCACGTGCGCATGAAACTCGTCGAAACGCCGCCCGGCCCACCCGTCATTGCCAGTGTCGTGGCTGAGGTTTACGGTCAGCCCGACAACCGGTACGAAGACCTGCTGCTCGCCGCCGACGTGGTGCGAGCCCGGTTGGCTGTCGAACCGGGCGTGGTCGACGTCGACGACGTGCGTGAAGCGCCGCAAACAAAACTGACATTCGTGGTCGACAAGGAAAAAGCAGCCCTTAATGGAATTTCGACAAGCCAGATCGCCGACACGCTGACCGCGATCGTCGGCGGAAAAAGCGTGGGCCTGCTGCGCAGCGATACCGAACGCAACCCCCTCGCGATTGAGCTGCGCACGCCCGTCGACCGCCGCACCAGCCCCGGCGACCTGGCGCGGGTCGAGGTCAAGGGAACCGGCGGCGAACTGGTGCCGCTGTCAGAATTGGGGCGGTGGGACAACGCCCGAGTCAACCAGACGATCTATCACAAGAACCTCGAACGCGTGGCATACGTCTTTGCCGAAACCGCCGGCCGCCCCCCGGCCGACGTGGTCGTCGACATCCTGTCCGATCAGCGCCCCCCGGGGGATTCGGGCGCGGACGGCCGATCGGTTGGCAACGGGTGGCTGCAATCGGCCGTGGCGCGACCCGTCGCCGGGCGCACGTTTCTGACGAACGGCGGCGGAGTTTTCTGGGGAGTGGCGGCGGGCTTCAGGGTGGCGTTCGCCGGCGAAGGCGAATGGAAAATCACGCTTGACGTGTTTCGGGATCTGGGGTTGGCGTTTGCCGCCGCGATGGTTGCCATTTACATTTTACTCGTCGCCCAAATGGGCTCGTTTGTAATTCCGCTCGTCGTCATGCTGGCGATTCCGCTGACGGTGCTGGGCGTCATGCCGGGGTTCTGGCTGTTGAATGCGCTCAGTGCCCACGACGTGGGCGGCTATAACGCCCCGGTCTATTTCACGGCAACGGGCATGATTGGCATGATTGCCCTGTCGGGAATTGTGACCCGCGATTCGATCATTCTCGTCGATTTCATTCACCTGTCGCTGCGGCGCGGGCGGTCGCTGTTCGAGGCGATCATGGAAAGCCGCGTCGTACGGCTGCGGCCAATCCTGCTGACCGCGGGGGCGGCCATGCTCGGCGCCGTGCCGATCATCATCGACCCGATTTTTTCCGGCTTGGCCTGGTCGCTGATCTTCGGCTTGTTCGCCTCGACAGTATTCACACTGTTCGTAATTCCCGTGGCGTACTGGCTGCTATACGCCAACACCCCTGGCCACGGCCTGCCCCAATCGCTGATCGAACAGGAAGACGTGGCAGCTACAGCGTCGCCAATGCCCAATGCAAGTCCAGGTTCCTGAGTACGTTAAATCGATTTGATAACCCATTCGTTGCCCACCCGGCACCATGAAAACGGCTCATGGGGCTATTGTTGAACGGCGCCAGCAGGTTCCCGTTCCGCGAGTCGCCATCCGAACGCTGTAACCGAAAGCGCCACCGATTATCTCGTGATTGGAAAAATATCCAGGCAGTCGACTTCGCCAAATGATATGCCTTTGCTGAGTCGAATTGTGTTTTTCCCTTTTTGCAGCTCGACCGCAAGAAACGCATTCGACCAGTTATCCCAACCGGAATACGGGTACGACAACTCGCCGGCCGCCGCTTGATTCACTTCGACCTTGTGCGTTGCCAATTGCCGTTCAGGCATCCCGTTTCCAAACCGGACCGACAGGATATGCGTGCCAGCCGCGGCGGCCGACACCACAAATGTCACGAAACTGTCGGGGCTGTCAATGTAACCCACTTTGGCATTGTTCGACGCTTCCGGACGTGGAATGATTCGAGCCAGACCGCCCAGTCTGGCGTGTTCTGCCTCATACCGGACGTGTGGCGGGTCTCCGCCCGGCAACCGAATGGGGGCGTTCGGGGCGATGGGCAAACCAAAGTTTGGCACCCCGCTCTTTTGCCATGTGAAAGGCTGTGCCCGAACGAGACGATTCCAGCGGGCATTAGAATAGCGGGCATTGTGGTAGATGATCCAGTCTTCCTTGTCATCGGGAGATTTGACGAAGCTGCAATGCCCGGGGCCAAGAATTCCGTTGCCGCGATGAAAGACGGGTTGCTGAGATTTCTTCCAGGAGGTCGGCGCGAGTAAATCGCTGCTCAGCCGGGCGGTCAGCACACCGAGGCAATAGTCGTCAGTCCAACTACCGCCCGCCGAATACACGATATGTACGGCGTTGTGCCGAACAATGACTTCCGGTCCTTCGTTGACTTCCGGCAGTCGCCCGCCGCTCCCCGCTTTTTCCCAGGCGAATTGTGGCCTCGAGATTTCGACGCGCGGACCGCTGAGACGCAGAGGATTGTCCATGGGCGCTATGTACAGGTTCTGCCTGTCGTTTTGATCTCCTTCCCAGCCCGACCAAACGAAATAAAGCCGACCTTTGAGGTTGAGAAGCGTGGCGTCAATGGCCCAGCGGTCGGCCTGCGGGTCGAACACTTTGCCTCGCAGCACAAACTCGCCCTGAAACGGGTCTGGATTTTCATTCTCAAGCACAAACATCCGATGGTTCGCCCAGTCACCATCGTCGGCCGCAACGTAGATGTACCATTTCCCGTCCACGAAATGCAGTTCGGGGGCCCAAAGGTCCCTGCTGGCCGGGCCTGCAGGCGGTGGGCTCCAGGCGACCTTTCGGTCGCCCCCTCCCAGCCCGGCCAAACTGCGCGACCGCCAAAGCGTCACGTTCACACCGGTCGATACGGTCAAGTAGTAGTAGCCGTTGGAATGGCGGATCACCCACGGATCGGCCCCGTCTGCCAAAATCACGTTGAAAAACGTGGGCGGTGCCGCTGAAAGTTTCTGCGAGCCGCCAAGAAAAACGAGCAGTGCCACCGGCATTAGCAGAACCCACGACCCCGCACTTCTAGCCGCGTTCATGGTTAATTCTGCTGTGTGTGCCGAAGTCGGAATTCAAACAGCGGGCAGTTGTCATAACTGAACCGCGCGAGTGGCTCATTTCTCCGGAGTCAGGCCGTCATTATTGT
>JAJXXL010000242.1 GCA_021781115.1 Planctomycetota bacterium | reverse complement strand
CGAGCAATCGTCCGGCGGGCCCAGTCCTCTGGACGTTCGGGGAAACACGTACTGGAATGGTATCAGTTCACCCCTCGCCTGCCTGGGCACGGCTGTCGGTAAATCGTACCCCCCAGGAACCACGACAAGCGGTACGGTAGGTTGGGGTTACCAGGGTTCCCGCTGGCTCGACGGCGGTTCGCTTTACTCCTGCATCACGACGATCCTGCCCCCGAACGGTCCATCATGTTTCGGCGGCGGCGCCGACGCCGGCTGGGGGTTTTTCACCGTGTCGAGTCTGCATACCGGCGGTGCGCAGGTGCTCATGGCCGACGGCTCGGTGCACTTCGTCAGCGAGAATATCAGCACAGGGAATCTCAGTGCCACGCAAGGCAACTCTCCCATGAACCAATATGGCGGTGTCTGGGGTTCGATGGGCACGAAATCGGGCGGTGAAACGTTCACCTCGCCGTTCTAAGCGATTTCCGAAGATTGCCTGCCACGACCTAACCTCACCCGGCGCGCACCTGCGCCGGGTGAGGTTTTTTGCTCGGATGGGATTCATGCCGCCCCAGTTCGTCGCCGGGGGGCAACCCCATTTTTCAGTGAGGCGTCTTTCATGCTTCGCAAACGCGGCTGGCGATCCTGGTGGCCCGCGTTGATCGCATTTTTCGGCGCGGGCCTGGCGCTGGGCCTGTTTTACCATTGGACGGTCCGCCCCACCGCCGAACAATCGCTGTTTGACGCCCGGGCCGCACTCGCACGCGGGCGCTGGGCCGACGCCCAACGTTTGGCGCAGCGCGTGCCCCGCGATTCGACCGCCCGCGGCCCGGCGATGCTCGTTGCGGGCGAGGCAGCCACCAAGCTGGGCAACTGGCCCGCGGCACTCGAAGCATACTCTCAGGTTCCCGACGACGGCAGCGACGAGGGCCTCGCCGCGATTTTTTCGGCAGCCGGTATCCAATTGCAACTGGGTCAACTTTCATTGGCCGAGGCAGGGTTTCGGCGGGTTCTCGACGTGCAACCCGATTTCTTTCACGCCCGCACGCGGCTCGTCTATTTGCTCGGCATGGTTGGCCGCCGCTGGGAGGCGGCGCCGCACCTGCTCGAACTGATTCGACAGGACCGGTTCTCGGCCGATCACTTGCTCTTGCTGGGGAATCCTGACGGATCGGTCGAACTTCGCGAAGAATTGGAAAAGGCCCGCCGCGACAACCCCACCGATCCGCTGCCGTTGTTGGGGCAATTGCGCATCGCGCTGACGCGCCACGAATCTCGCGAGGCGAAGTCACTGGTGGAGCGCGTCCTTTCCGGTTTGCCGAACCTGGTCGAAGCGCACGTTTGCGCGGGTGAAGTCCTGGGAAAAGATGCGCCGCGAGCCGCATTTCTCAACTGGAATGCAAAGCTCCCCCCGCATGCGGAAGACCATCCCGGCATCTGGCTGATTCGCGGTCAATGGTCTCAAGCCCACGGCGAGCCACGCGCGGCCGTTCGCTGTTACTGGGAGGCCATTCGCCTCGATCCAAATCAACGCGCGGCGAATTACCAATTGGGGCAACTGCTCACTGACATGCACCAGCCGGTCGTCGCCGCGGCGTTTCTCGATCGGGCGAAACAACTGCATCGGATCATCCAAATCCTGGAACTCATATTCGCCAACCGCAATCACCTCGGAAAAATGGAAGAGGCGGCGGCGTTGCTCGAATCGCTGGGGCGATTCTGGGAATCGTGGGGCTGGTGCCGCGCTGCCTTGGCCCTAGCGCCGAATTTGCCCTGGGCCGGACAACGCATGGAGCGGTTGCAGCCACGGCTGGTGCCCGACGTGCCCCAAACAGTTCCTGATGCACTTCCAACGGCGCATTTCGATTTGTCGACGTACCCTCTGCCTGAATGGGACAAAATTCCCGACAACGCAGTGGTTTCGGGGCCCCTCGCAGATTCGGCGAATGTTAGCCATGAAGTCCAGCGGCCCTTGGTGCGTTTCGAGGATCGGGCGCAGGCGGCGGGAATCGACTTCACGTTTTTCAACGGTCACGAGTTGAGCGCCACCGGCGCGCGGATGTTTGAATTCACCGGCGGCGGCGTGGCGGTGCTGGATTTCGATGGCGATGGCTGGCCCGATCTGTACTTGACCCAAGGCTGCGTCTGGCCGCCCCAGCCGGGCCAGCGCCGCCACCTCGACCGCCTGTACCGCAATCTGGGCAACGGCCGATTCGCCGACGTGTCGGCGGAAGCGGAGCTCGACGATGACCGGTACAGCCAGGGTTGCTCTGTGGGCGATTTCGACAATGACGGCTTCGCCGATCTGTCGGTGGCGAATATCGGCACAAACCGGCTGTATCGGAACAACGGCGATGGTACGTTTCAGGAGTTGCCCGAAATCGAACCGCTGCGAGGCAACCATTGGACCACGAGTTGCGTCATCGCCGACCTGAACGCCGATGGCCTGCCCGATCTGTACGACGTGAACTATCTCGAAGGCGACGACGTGTTCGACAGGATCTGCGAAGTACGCGGGGTGCCGAAAGCCTGCTCGCCAACCATCTTTCCTGGCGCGCCTGACGTGGCCCTCATCAACCTCGGCGACGGGCGGTTCGCCCGCATTGCCGAATCGGCAGGGCTGAGCGCCCCCGACGGCAATGGGCTGGGAATCATCGCAGCCGATTTTGACGATTCATCGCGGCTGAGCCTGTTCGTCGCCAATGATTCGGTGGCCAATTTTCTCTTTCTGAACCAGACCGGGGCCGATCACCGCCCGGCGTTCAGCGAACAGGCCCTGGCCCAAGGGCTGGCGTTCAGCGGTGCCGGCAAGGCTCAGGCCAGCATGGGCGCGGCGGTGGGCGATGCCAATGGCGATGGCCTGTTTGACTTGTTCAAAACGAATTTCTTTCGTGAAGGCGCCACGCTGTATCTGCAACAGCCGGGCGGCGCGTTCAGCGACGAAACTCAGGCCGCCGGCCTGCTGGAACCCACCTTTTTGTTGCTCGGTTTCGGCACGCAATTCCTCGACGGCGAACTCGACGGCTGGCCCGACCTGGTCATCGCCAACGGTCATGTTGACGAGTTTCACGAAGATGGAGCGACGTACCAAATGCGGCCCCAATACTTTCGCAACGGCGGTCAGGCGAGATTCCGCGAACTGCCCGGTTCTGAACTGGGGCCGTACTTCGAGGGAAAATACCTGGGCCGCGGCTTGGCCCGGCTCGACTGGAACCGCGACGGACGCGAAGACTTCGCCGTCTCGCAGATCAATTCGCCGGCGGCACTCGTCACGAATGCAACCCCCGGGGCGGGGCGATACGTTGCTATTCAACTGATCGGCGTGCAGGGCGCCCGCGATGCGATCGGTGCCGTCGTGCGGTTGACTGCCGGGGAGCGGCAGTGGGTGCGGCAACTGACGGCGGGCGATGGCTACCAGGCAAGCAACGAGCGCGAGCTGATCTTCGGCCTGGGCAGCGCCGAGTCGATTGATCGGGTCGAGGTGCGGTGGCCGTCGGGCGCAGCACAGACATTCGAAAACCTGACTCCTGGCAACGAATGGCTGCTGATCGAAGGCCGCAGGCAGGCGACGCAGGTGACTGCGCCTGATCGCTGACACTCCGAAAAAGTCGGCCTTCGATCGCTGTGCCGCCGTTCACCGAACTTCGACCGTTTGTTGTACTTTGACGAAGAAACCGTTAAATTATGAGGAGATTCAACCCTGATGGGTTGAAATCAGGGGAGGTGCCGAGTTGTGGGCTGCGCGCCGTGGCGAAGGTCGCCCGTGGTGATTCGCGCGGCTGATTGAAGCGACTAGTTT
>JAJXXL010000346.1 GCA_021781115.1 Planctomycetota bacterium | reverse complement strand
TCTGCCAGTTGATTCTCGATGGCCTGGTTCCCTTCCAATCGGAGCAAACCCAAACGATCACCAGCGACCTGCTCGCTCCGAACGCCGAATAAATGTTGGCACGGCGCCAATTGCCCGGTGGGCGGCGGCCAATGCGCGTGGGGTTGTCGATGTCGCACCCGATTTTATCATGAGCCGTTTGTCACTCGAAGAACGATCGCGCCGGCGTGCCACGCCCCCGAAGTTGCATCGCGCATGGTTCAAAGCGCTGCCGCTGATTTCGCTCGCGATTGCGGCGTTCGGAGTGACGGCCTGGTTCACGCGCCCGCCCGAGCCGCACGTGAACAAAGATGGCCAGCCAATCGCCGCGGCGGCGCCGGGCGGGTCGCCCGCGACGAAAACTGAGGTCAGCGGAACAGGCGCGGCCCCTGCGGCGGCGCCGGCACCGCCGGGCATGGCGTGGGTTTCGGGCGGTGAGTTTCTGATGGGCAGTGCCGACCCGCGAATGGCGATTTGCGGTGGCCCCGACGCGATGCGCGATGCGCGCCCGATTCACCGGGTGCGGGTGTCAGGCTTCTGGATCGACCGCACGGAAGTCACCAACGCATCGTTTCGCGAGTTTGTCGATGCGACTGGGTACGTGACCGTCGCCGAGCGCACTCCCAGGGCAGAAGACTTTCCCGATGCCCCGCCTGAAAACCTCGTGGCGGGGTCGATCGTGTTCACGCCGCCCGACCACCCGGTTCCGCTTGACGACCACTATCAGTGGTGGCAGTACGTCAAGGGGGCGAACTGGCGGCACCCGCTGGGGCCGACCAGCACCATTGACGGCCATGAGCGCGCGCCGGTCGTGCATATCGCCTACGAAGATGCGGCCGCGTATGCCCGCTGGGCGGGCAAACGATTGCCGACCGAAGCCGAGTGGGAATTTGCCGCGCGAGGCGGCATCGCCGAGGCGCTTTACCCCTGGGGCAACGATCTGAAACCCCAAGGCAAATGGCAGGCGAATACGTACCAGGGAAAATTTCCCTACGACGACCGGGCCGAAGACGGCTTCGCCGGAATCAGTCCGGTGGCGACGTTTCCTGCCAACGGTTATGGGTTGTATGACATGGCCGGCAACGTCTGGGAGTGGTGCAGCGACTGGTACCGGCCCGACTATTACGCCACGCTGGCCGACCTGGGCGTTGCCGACAACCCCACTGGCCCGATCAGCCCGTTCGACCCCGCCGAACCCCACGAGAAGAAACGCGTGCATCGGGGCGGGTCCTTCTTGTGCACCGATCAATACTGCACCCGGTACATGGTGGGCTCGCGGGGCAAGGGTGAAGTGACGACCGGCAGCAACCACCTTGGGTTTCGCTGCGTGCGATCGGCCGCCGAAAAACCGGCGGCAAGCCAGTCGCCATAGCCACAACCGGCCAGCGCCGCGCACCGGGTTACAGGCCGGCGAGCCGCGTGTCAGCGTCGCCGAACTCAGGCAGTTCGACGTTCATGCGGTCCATCAGCGACAGGTACAGGCTGCACAGTTTGCGGTTGTCATCGCCGCGGTCGAGGTAATTCAGCACCCGCCCGCCCGCCAGTGAACCGCCCAGGCCTCCCACGAGCAGCAGGGGCACTTTGCCCGAATCGTGCGCACTGCCCGACCACAGGTTCGAAATGAACATCAGACAGGAGTTGTCGAGTACGGTGCCTTCGCCCTCGGGCATGGCCGCCAGGCGGCCGGCCAGGTATGCGAGCTGGCTGACATAATACCGCGACACGCGCTCGTATGCGTCGGATTTGTCTTCGTGCGAAGCCGGGTGGTGTGCCAACCGCACATCGAGAAACGGATAAAACAGGCCCGACAAATCACGGCAGAGCAGCAACGTGGCGACGCGGGTTTTATCAGTTTGAAACGCCAACGCGATCACGTCGCACATCAGCCGCATGTGCTCGCGTATATCTTCGGGCAAGCCGTTGTCAGGCCGGGGCATTAACGCGGCGACCTGGCCGCGGCGCTCGGCGCGGTCGGTGGCGGCGTGTTGGTCGGCCCGCGCCCGGGCGACGCGTTTTTCAACTTCGCGCACACTGGTCAGGTACTCATCGAGCCGCGCCCGATCAGCCCGGCCAACCTGGCGATTCCACCGCGCTGCGTCGTCTTGCACGCGATCAAGAATGCTCAGCATCCGCTGGCTGCCGTGGTTGTCAAACAGGCTGTCAAACGCCAGCGACGGGTAGACTTCCATCGGTACAGGCGAGGCCGCGTTCTGCCACGAAATGTGCGAACTGTACGCCATCGAAAAGTTCGTTTCGTGGTACCCCGTGATCGGCTGTTCGCAACCCAGCACGAGGCTCGGTTGCGGCACTGCGTCGCCCAGGCGGCCCGCCAGAACCTGGTCGATGCTGACGCCCCCCTTCAGTACCGCACCCTTTTGCAGCGCGGCGCCCGACAGGATGTTGCCCGTTTGGCCAGGGTGAATCCCCACGCCGGTCGCATGTTTGTTGAACAGGCCGGTAATGACGTTCAGCCGCGGCTTGAACGGCTCCAGCGGCGCCAGCGTGCGGCTCAACTCCATTTCGGCCCCCGCCCCGCGGGCCCACCAGTGATCGGGGCTGATCCCATTGCCCATGAACAGCGCGGCGAACCGCTTGGGAAATGTGCGCGGCTGGCCGGGAGACTCAGGCTCGCCACACCATGCCGGCAATGATTCCAGCCACGGCAGCGCCACCACGGCGCCCACGCCGCGCAGGACAGCGCGGCGGTTCATTTGCCATTCGGATCTCGTCATGGTTCGAAGTCTCCCGCCTGATCGGCCGGTCTGCCTGCAATCATCCATTCCGCGGCGCCACAAAGCCTGCATTATAAAATCGCGTGTTACCGGCGAAACACCAGTTTCCGATTCGCTGACCAAAACTGCAAAACTGACGCTGCCTTTTGCGACATCTGGCCACCGTTGCCTACGGCGGCAGCCGGGTTTGACGGAATCACTCGCGCGGGTCGTCGCGCCCGCGCTGGTTCAGAAACTGCGGGCTGAGCACGACGGCTTCGATGACGTCGGCCAGGTGCAAACCAGTGGCTGTCTGCCGGGCACGCATCTGGGCCAGCGTCGATCGGTCAGACGGCAACACCGTGCGCCCCAGCCCATACGCCAGGAGCTTGCGACAAAAGTTGTCGAGAAAATCCTGTTGCCGGCGTGCGTGCAGGTACGTGCGCAGCCCGGCAACGCCGACGCCGGAGCTGCCATCAGCAAACACCGCGCGCGAATCGACCGGGCGCCCCCCGAGGTCGATATCGCGCCGTTCGCCAATCGGCCCGTACCCCTCGAACGCCAGGCCAACGGCGTCAAACCGGTTGTGGCAGCCGGCGCACGCCGGTTGTTGGCGATGCCGCGCCAAGAGCTGCGGCAACGTCAATTCGCCCGGGTGCGCTTCATCCTGGGGCAGTTCCGGAACCGCCGGAGGAGGTGGCGGAATATGCTCGCCCAAAAGGCGGCGGACAACCCAATACCCGCGTTTGACCGGGCTGGTTCGCAAGCCGGGCGAGTTCTTGGTTAGAAACACGGCCATGGGCAGCAGGCCGCCCCGGCCATACGCGCCTGCGTGTTCGATATGCACCCAGTCGTGCGGACCTGCCGCCGAAATCGGTATGCCGTAGTGCGCCGCCAGCACCGGGTTCACAAACGTATCGTCGGCATCGAGAAAATCGAGCAGGCTGCGGTTGTGGCGGACCATGTCAATGAAAAATCGAATTGGCTCTTCGAACATCGCCTGGCGCAGCGGGTTCGTGAACCGGGCGAACCGCTCGCGATCGACGCCGTGATGCTCTTCAAACCGCCGCACATCGAGCCAGTTGCCGCCGAATTCGAGGGCCAGGCCCCGAATGCGGTCGTCGGCCAGCATTCGTCGAACCTGTGTCGTCAGTACGCCCGGCTCGTGCAGGTCGCCCGCTGCCGCACGCGCCCAGAGCTCGTCATCGGGCAGCGACGACCACAGAAAGTAGCTCAGGCGGCAGGCGAGCGCCGCATCAGACAGGGGCTGCGGCGCAGCGCCAGGCCGGGGCGGGTCGAACCGGAGAAATAGAAACCGCGGCGACATGAGCACGCTTGCAACGGTGTCGCGAACGGCGTCTTCGTGCCCCAGGCCATCCTGCTCACGGAGTGCTCGATATGCCGCCAGCAGGCCGTCGCGGTCTGCCGGCGAAAGCTCGCTGCGCCAGGCCCGTTTGGCAAAATGCACCAGAGATTCGAGGTGACTCGGTTCCGCCGCCTTCCGGGCCTGTTCGACCCGGCGAATGTCGGCATTCATCGTCTTAAAGTACGTCTCGATCGCTTCCAGGGCTTGAGTGTCGGCCCCGATCCGCCGGGCTTTCGCGAGATATGCTGCCGCCAGCCGCTGCATCTTCTCCTCGGAAATCGCAGCCCGGTCTTCAGACCGGGCAAAGTCGAACTCGGCTTCCTGCATGAATCGTGGCGGCTCGGCCCGCTCGAAAAAGATGAAATCCTGAAATTGCCGCTGGGGTACTCTCGTGACGAAATCCAGCTCGCGCCACAGGGCATCGAGTTCTTGCTGACCGGTTTCATCAAGCACCAGATCGTACAAGGGGCCGTCGTCGCGAAAATAGCCTTGCATCAAATGAAAGCCCGCCGTGAGCAATCGGCCCTGCCCCGCCCCTTTGGGGTCGAAGTACGGGCCACGATCTGAAACCACGAACTCGTCGGGAAAAACCGCGCAAAACCGTACCGCCGCGCCGTCGTCGGCCGGCAATGCCGCCGGCCGCGTATGCTGCGCAGCCAATTGCCGATTCGCCCACAATACCAGCGGCTGGCTGCCCGGCGAAATGCCCTTCACGCTCAATTTTTTGACCTGCGGCGGGTACTCGCGCCGCAGGCGAATGACCAGATCGCGCAGGGCTTCACAACCGCGGCGGGCCGCAGCCATCTCGCCCGTGTCGACCGGCAATTGCCCCCACTTGTCAAGCAATTCCTGCAGCGGGCCAACGGCGGCGGCAGGGGTCGTGAGCACGCGGTGCACCGTCGCCAGGTACTTGACGCTTAACCGCGCCGAGTTTGCGAAATCGGCAAGCGTGGCATCGGGCTGGCCCAGTGCGGCACGGTGCTCGTACTGCCACGCCGCCAGGAAATAGTCAGCGTAGTCAATCCGCCACCGCTCATAAAAGGCGATGATCCGCTGCACACAGTATTTATCGCGATCGGTGTCGGTAACGACGGCGTGCGGCGCAAACACGAAGCCGCGGGGCAAGAAGACGATTTGGCTGGAAATCTGCTGCGCCGCGGCGAGGTATTTTTTAACGAGGGCCGGCGACATCGTCAGCGATTCGCCAGAATTGTCAAACCCCGCCGCGTTGGCGGGGTCGACCGGAAATTCGCGGGTCGGCCGCAGGTCGTGGCCGGTCAAATCACGAATCGTGTAGTCATACTCGGCATTGCTCAAGCGCCGGGCGTAAACTGGGCCGGGGTCGCCCGCATTCTGGTGCGCTTCATGTTCGCCAAGGTCGCGGATCCAGCGTATGACCGCCTCACGCGACTCGGGCGCGGGCTGTTGCGGCGCTTTTTCGGGCGGCATTTCTGCGGCGGCGAGTCGCTCGAGCACGCCTTCCCAAGCCTGAATGTCGCGCGCAGCCGCCGCA
This sequence comes from Planctomycetota bacterium, assembly GCA_021781115.1. GTDB lineage: Bacteria > Planctomycetota > Planctomycetia > Planctomycetales > Planctomycetaceae > JAJXXL01. The sequence goes on along the minus strand of JAJXXL010000346.1, from coordinate 9,678 downwards.
AACGCTCTGTAGCCCGCCAGGTTCAGCTTCGCTTCCTGCTTGCGATCACCGTGACAACTGCTGCAATACTGGGTGATGAACGGCCTGACGACTTCATCAAACCGCCGTTTCAACTCCGCTTCGTTCGACTCGGCCCCGGCGCATCGCGCGGCGCCACTCGCCAGGCACAGCAGTCCGACGGCTAGAACCGGCTTGATGGGCATCAGTCGCACATGGCGGGTTGAATGAGAACGGGTTGACCAGCGGCCATGCCCGGCGCGAAGCGCCTCAGGCCCTGACGGCTCCAAACGCCGCAAAGCAGAGGTGTTTATGCAACACTTCCATTTGCCGAAATCCGGCCAGGCGCAGCATATCGAGTTGAAACGGCAAGGATCGCGGCGTGTCTTCCTGCTCGATGTAAGCCAGCACCTGGTCGCGGTAGGCGGCGTTTTTGAATTCCGCCAGGTAGTCGCCATAGCGGGCCTGCATGAGGGCCTGCACGGCAGGAATCGAACTTTCGACCAAATCAAATATCCAGATCGAACCGCCGGGCCGCAAAGCCCGATGGAACTTTGTAAAGACCGACTGCCATTCGGATTCGGTGCGCAGGTGGTGCAGTACGGCGGCGGCGACGATCAGGTCAAACCCGCCGCTCGGCAATTCGACTTCGCGTATATCGCCCTGAATCGCCTGCACCGCGCCCGTGGTCGCGGGCGCCACGCGCTCAAGCGCCCGGTCGAGCATGGGGCGACTCAGGTCGACCAGAGTCACGTCGGCATGCGGCAGCCGCTGCAGGAGTTTCAGCGAATAGTTGCCGGCGCCGCACCCGACGTCGAGGATCCGCCGTGCATTTGGCGTTGTGGCGGCGGCGGCTTCGGCGACAAGCTCCATCGCCAGCGGCGCATCGACCGTTGCCGACTGACCGGTTTCAAGGTCTGAGAACCGTTCGACGTCGGCGTCGAACCGCCGGCGGATTTCATCGACGGAAGACTTCAACGTGTTACGGTCATTCACGTCGTCGGCCGACAGGTTTTCCCCTTGACTTGCGTCGTATAATTCCTTGCGATGGACAGGAATCGACGCGGCGACCTGCAGGCCCAGGTGAACTTTATCTTCGCGAATATCGACCACCGTCACTACGATCGAGTCGCCAATGACGACGCTTTCATCGCGTTGTCGCGTCAATACAAGCATCGCGTCAGCTCCTGTTATCCAATCATATCAAATTCCTGGCTGGCGAACGTACGCACCGCCCGGGGCTCAGGAAAACGTCTGGAAGGCGCTGGTGTTTCGTCGAATGAACGCATCAGCGCCATTTTAACCGTTGCCCTTCGCCGCGACAAACAAGTGAAATTCCATGCTCAGTAAATCGACTTGATAATTGAAGGGCATAGCGGTTTGGTCTTGGCCAATCGTCGGCGATCAACTAGTGTGGTGCCAGCCGTAGCGGGGGCGGCAACTGCGTCATGGCGTTGAAGTTGGACTGCGTGGACCCGGCTGCGATGCTCGCGGCGGCGACTTGGGAGTACGGTTTGTGAGCAAACAGGCGTCGTCGAATGCGGCCCTGATGCTGCTGTTCATTGGCAGCGGCTGCGCGGCGTTGATTTATGAAATTGTCTGGTTGCAACAATTGAGCCTGGTGCTCGGTGCAGCCGCCGTGTCGATTGCCATTCTGCTCACCAGTTTCATGGGGGGCATGTGCCTGGGCAGCCTGGCCTTGCCGAAGTTCGTTTCACCGCGTTGGCACCCGCTGGTGGTTTACGCCGTGCTCGAACTGTTGATTGCCGTTTCGGGCGTCGCGATTCTGGGCCTCCTGCCGATCGTGGGCCGCATGTACTGGTCTTTGGGCACACCCGGCGCCAGCGACCTCCCGATGCGGGCCGTCGTGGCGCTGGCGTTGCTGTTGCCCCCCACCGTATGCATGGGGGCGACACTGCCGGCCGTGTCGCGCTGGGTCGAAGCGAATCGTACCGGGCTGGCACGCATGGGGTGGTTTTACGGCGCGAACACGCTCGGGGCAGTCGTGGGCACGCTGCTGACCGGGCTGTACCTGCTGCGCGTGCATGATGTCGTGGTTGCCACCTGTGTCGCAGCGGGAATTAATGTGACCGTAGCACTGGTGGCGCTGCTGATCGCACGCCGCGTTCCCCATACCGTTTCCGCTGACCCGCAAACCGCGGAACTGCCTGTAGACCAGTCGCCCGCCTGGCCGGTCTATCTCGCAATCGGCCTGTCGGGATTGACCGCTCTGGGCGCCGAAGTCGTGTGGACGCGGCAACTGGGGCTGTTGTTCGGCCCTACGACCTACACGTTTTCGATCATCCTGTCGATTTTTCTGTTCGGCCTGTCGATTGGCGGCGGTGCGGGCGCGGTATGCGCGCGGCGGGCACGTTCGCCGGGGCGGGCGTTGGCCGTGACGCAGTTGCTGCTGATGGCGGCGATACCGCTCAGCGCTTATTTGATCGTGGGCGTACTGCCCTATTGGCGGGCCGACCGCTACCCGCCACAGCCGCTGTGGGAACGCACCTTGGGCGACCTGCTGCGCGGCCTGGTGGCGTTGTTGCCAGCGACCTGTTTGTGGGGCGCGAGCTTTTCGCTGGCGGTGACGGCGGCTACGCGCGGCCGCCAGGATCCCGCACGGGTCGTGGGCCGGGTGTATGCGGCCAATACGCTCGGCGCCATTCTCGGCGCGCTGCTCATCAGCCTCGTTGTGCTGCCCCGCTGGGGTGGGCAGGGGGCCCAGCAGGCGCTGACGTTTATCGCCGGAATCGCCGGGCTGACAATGCTGGGGTCGGCGTTTTTCGAATCGGCTGCAAGCCGCCACGAAACAGCGCTTGGTTCCGATCGGCCAACGAAACGGGTGTGGGCCACGGCCGGCTTGCTCGCAGCAGCGGCGATTTGCCCGTTCGCACCTCGGCTGGTTCCCGCGGTGCCGAACGCCCTCTTGGCGCTGGGGCGGTCGATCGACCGTTGGGATCTGATCACCGAGTTTCTCTACGTCGCCGACGGGCTGACTTCGCCCGTGGTGATCGCCGACGTGAACGACGGGTACCGGTATTTTCATGTCGCCGGGCGGATCGAAGCGACGACCTGGCCCAGCGACATGCGCACGCAACGGTTGCTGGGGCATTTGCCGGCGCTCGTGCACCCCGAACCGAAGACCGTGCTGGTGGTGGGCTGCGGCAGCGGGATGACTGTCGGCGCCTGCCTGCTGCACCCGACGGTCGAACGCGTCGTGTTGTGCGAAATCGAACCCCGCGTGCTCGAAGGCTCACGCCGCTTTTTCGCCGCGCAAAATCACGGGGCGCTCGACGATCGCCGCACGCAAATCGTCGTCGATGATGCACGGCATTTTCTGGCGACAACGCGCGAGAAGTTCGACATCATTACCACTGACCCGATTCATCCGTGGGTTCGCGGCGCCGCGACGCTGTATACGGCCGAATTTTACGAACTCTGCAAGGCGCATTTGAACCCCGGCGGCGTCGTGGCACAATGGGTGCCGCTGTACGAAAGCAACGAGGCGGCGGTCAAGTGCGAACTGGCCACGATCGTGGGTGCGTTTCCGGCAGCGACAATTTTCAGCGGCGAAAACAACTCGACCGGCTACGACGTGATCGTGCTCGGGACGGTCGACGGTTCGTTGCTGATCAACGTCAGCACGCTCCTCGAACGGGTCGCCTCGAATTCGCCGCTGTATGCCTCGCTGTCAGAAGTCGGCCTGTCGAACATCGATCTGTTGCTGACGACGCTGGCCGCTGACGGCCCGGCCCTGGTTGACTGGCTGCGTGGGGCTGAAATCAACCGCGACCGCAACCTGCGGCTGCAGTATCTTTCGGGCCTGACGCCCGACGTGCAAACGGCGCAGGCGATTTTCGAGTCGATGACGCGAAACGTGCCGAAACCGCGGTTCGAAGACCCGGTGCACAAGGCCCTGTTCGGCGAATGACACTCGGCAAGTCGCTATTTGCGGCGTTGGGCGTTGCGGGTGGTGGCGGCGATTCGGGCCAGAATCTGCTGGGCCCGGCGTTCGCCGTCTTGAATTGCCGCCCCTTGGGCGGAACTCATGTTTTTAAGCAGCGACAGCACCGTTTTGCGATACGCCTGGAATTCGCGTTCGGCCTGTTCAAGCCCCTCAAACGGTCGCCGCACGGCAACATACTGCTCGTAGATGGCAGCGAAGTCATTGCGTTTGCCCGCGACGCTCGTCATTCCGATCGTGTGGTCCTTGAGAATCCGCGACAGCCGGTTGGCAATGTCACGCAGCATACGGCGGGCGTCTTGCCAGTCGCGCTTGTCGAGTTGGTCGGCACAGCGCGATTCATCGGGCGTCAAATCACGATTCAGCGAGTTGATGCGGGCGTACACGCCGTTCAACTGCTTGGCAGCGGCCGCCAACTGAATTTCCAGTTGCATCGTCGCGTTCCAGTCGGCGTCCATTCGCGCAAAGACTGCCGCTGATGCAGTTCCGGAGGCAGTCGGCATGGCCTGCGGCGGTACGGTGGCCGACATTGTGGCCTGCAGGTGGATCTGAATTGCCAGATCGGCTGTCGGCGGCGGTGGAATCGGAAAATCCAACACGGGGTTCGCCCCCCCCTGCCCATCGTACACCGTGCCGTACAGCGACCAGAACGCAACGTCGCGCGGTTCAATTTCCAAAGCAGTGAGCACTTGCCGCATGGTCAACGCCGCCCCGGCCGCCAGGGTTTCGCCGGGGTCCGGCAGATGTACGGCAACGACGAACGGCGCATCATGCGGCTTGAACCAGGCCCAAAACGATTTGCCCGGCGAAAAAGCCGGCGAAATCAGTTCCCAGGTTGTTGAAGGCGGGCGGGCGGCAAAGCGCATGGTATCGGCGAAAACGATCAAACCGTGAAAAAAGGCATTGAAATCTGAAGCGTTCGTGCGCGCAGGTTGAAGTCCTGCACCACGACAATCAGCGCACTCGCAAGCCTCCAGCCAGCCACTGTGCACGCACGCGGCTACCCTCCAATATAGGAATCCGCGGCAACGATTGCACCCGGCAATGGTTGAATTCTGCTCTCGTTGCGATTGCCGTGCGTCGCGGCGCGGTGCACGGCCTACCGACTTGAAAACCGGCTCGCCGGCACAGGCAGCGACGTTTTTTGCTGGCGGCTTGTCGGGGTCTGGCCGATTGGTATGGAATGACAACGGGCGTTGCAGCCGCCAACCCCATGCCGCCAGCGTTCACAACGGTTCGAAGCGGCCGCCTGGTGGTGATCAACGCGCCCCGACACCACAGCGTTCGAGTGAACCGCTCTTTACATTCGACAGGCCGTGTGCTCAAATCCATAATCAGTGATATGTTAGCATTTTGGGATCTGCCGGGTTTTACGGCCGAATGAAACAACTATGAACGAGGTTCCAACGCCCAACCATCGGCACACGCTTGGCGTGACACGCCGCGAATTGCTGCAAGTCGGTTATTCGGGTTTGTTCGGGCTGGGCTTGCCCGGCCTGCTGGCCCGGCAGGCACGCAGTGCCGAAACGGGCAACGGGCGGCCGGGCCGGGCGAAGCAGGTCATTCTGGTGTTTTTGACCGGGGCCGCCAGCCACCACGATACGTTCGACATGAAGCCCGATGCACCCGCTGAAATTCGCGGTGAATTCCGGCCAATTTCGGCGGCGACGCCGGGGTTGTTCGTGTGCGAACATCTGCCGCAACTGGCGGCGCGGTCGCATCTTTATTCGGTGGTGCGTTCGCTGTCGCATCGCGACAACAACCATTTGATGTCGAGCCACCACGTATTGACGGGGCACCTTCAACCTGGTGCATTCTTTGACAAGGTCGCCTCGCGTGACGACTGGCCGTGCTACGCCGCCGCATGCGATTACCTCAAGCCCCGGCACGATGGCATTCCCACGGGGGTCAACCTGCCCACGTTTCTGCGCGAGGGGCCGCTGACCTGGCCGGGGCAGCACGCCGGGTTTCTGGGCGCGCGGCATGATCCCTGGCAGATCGCCAGCGACCCGAATCTGCCCGGCTTTCAGGTCGATGGCCTGCACCTGCCGCAGGGGGTCGATATCTCGCGGCTTGAAAGCCGCCGCCGCCTGCTCGAAGAGGTCAACCGCCAGCGCCGAACGATCGACGACGCCGCCGAATCGCGGCGGATGTCTGACGACCAGCAACTGGCGTTTTCCATGCTGGCCTCGAGCCGCCTGGCTCAGGCATTCGAACTCGAGCGCGAGCCTGACGCGGTCCGCGACCGCTACGGCAGGCACAGCTTCGGCCAATCGCTGTTATTGGCCCGGCGTTTGGCACAAGTGGGGGTGCCTCTGGTGCAAGTGAACATGGGCCGGGTTCAGAACTGGGACAATCACAGCGATATCTTTCCCACGCTGAAGAACCGCCTACTGCCTCCGCTCGATCAGGGGGTCGCGTCGCTGCTCGATGATCTTTCAGTGCTCGGCCTGCTCGACGAAACTCTCGTGCTGATGCTGGGTGAATTTGGACGGACCCCCAAAATCAGCAACGCCGGCAGCCCGCAACCCGGTCGCGATCATTGGGGGCCGTGCTTCTTCGGCCTGTTCGCCGGAGCCGGGATTCGCGGCGGACAGACGATCGGCAAGTCTGACGCAATCGGCGCGTACCCTGTCACGATGCCGTATTCGCCCGACGATGTGGGCGCCACGGTCCTCAGCAGCCTCGGCGTCAACCCTGCGGCCGAGGTGCGCGACCGGCTGAACCGCCCTGTGCAATTGAACAAAGGTCAAGTGATCGAGACCCTGTATACCGGCCGCTCGGCCTGACTCTGCATCAAGCCGGGCGTTTCCAGCGCGAATCGTGTGCCCCCAGGGGGTTGGTTTACCGTGAGCCATGACTCCATGCCGAAGGAGAGCTTTTCATGCCGACATTCGTTGGTTTTGGCAAACTCGAACGGGAACTGTTGAGCAACAGTCTGTTGCCGGCCGATTTGCGTGTATCGATCATCGAGTTCAAGAACGATCTGAAGGCTGGCTTTAACCTGCGAACCGGGGGCCGGCTGGATGTCTTCGAAAATCGTGAGGGCCATCTGCCCCCTGCCGCCGCCGGGCAAACCTACTACAAATACCAGGTTGGCCAAGCCCATGCGGGCGATGATGAACCGCGCGGCAGCCGACGGCTTGTAGCGCTCGTCGACCCCGTGCGCACGATCCTCAAGCTGTTTTTTACCGACGCACACTACACGTTCGGCCAATGGAAGCAGCTTCAGTACCCCTGAATCGCCTACGCCGCGCGTGTCACGCGGGCGCGTCGAACGCCCGCACAAGTTCGGCAATGACTTCATCGGGCATGCGAGCCACTCGACCAAGTGGGCGGCTGTTGATCAGCGCTTCGGCAGTGCATTCAAGCACTTCGAGCCGATCGAATGCGTCGAGCACGCTGCTGCCGCAAACCAGGGCGCCGTCGTTTTCCAGCAGGGCAATCGGCTGCCGCATGGTAACCTGCCGGGCGGCGGCATTCCAATCGTTGAACTGCATTCCGTAGGCAATTCGCTGCACGTCGCGAAGCAACAAAAAACTCTCAGGAATGGTCCGCGCTTCGAGTGCAGCGCCCGTCACGCTGAAGGCTGACGCATTGACGGGGTACCCATTGGCGATCGCCGCCACATCGGGGTGCAGGTCGTAAATCGCCTGGTGCAAGCGGGCAGCGCGGCTGGGCGTTTTGCCGCACTCAGCCGCACCGCCGGAAATCAGCACGATGTCTTCGAGGCCCAGGGCGTGGCGATCAGCGTTCGAGGGCGTCATCAGAAACGCCGCCCGATCAAGTCGCGCCGAAAAGCTGCCCTCCGTGCTGATGAACAGTCGCTGCTGATAACCCCGGCGGACAAACTCACACAGCTCGCGGCGCAGCTCCTTTTCGCGGGTCGTCGCGGCGCCGGCCTCAAGCGCCGGCAACGGTTCGAACGTGTTGACGGGCAATTGCAACTGATCGTTGGCCAGGTAGCGCACATCGCCCAGAAGCGACGCCTTGATGATCGTCTTGGCCGTGAATTCCAGAGTTTCAAACCGCTCGAAGGCGGCAGGCATTGACCCAGCGCCCACAACGACCCCGTGGTTTTCAAGCACAACGCAATTGTGACCGCGGGCAAAGGCCGCCGCGATGTTCGCCCCCAGCCGCTCGCTGCCGGGCAGCGCGTAGGGCGCAAAACCGACATGGCCGCACACGTCGTGCGTCTTTTGAAACAGGCGCGTGTCGGGCACGCGGCCGCTGATGCTGAACGCAACGAGCGCCACCGGGTGCGCGTGGACGATGGCGCGAATGTCGGGCCGGGCGTGGTAAATTGCACGATGGAACGGATATTCTGATGACGGCCGATGCCTGCCATCAACCGCTCCGCCAGGGGCGACACACACAATATCGGCCCGCCCGAGGTTGCCCTTGTCGATGCGCGCCGGGGTGATCCAGATGTCGTCGTTGTCATCGCGCACCGAAACATTTCCACCCGACGTGGTTGTCATGCGGAACCGGTAGATCCGCTCCATCGTCTGCATGACAAGGTCGCGCGGGGGCAACAGGCTGCGGCGCAAGGCTGAAATTTCGCTCATGATGCTTCATTTTACGCTCGCCGATCGCCTTGGCAAGGAACCCGTCGCAGGCGCGCCGGCCCTGTCGCGATACATTGACGCCAGCCGGCCGCTCTTTTAGCATGATCGCCGCAAACGCTGGCGATTGCGGCACGGTGCGGCAATTCGCGGACGTTGTTGGCATGTACCGCATTGGCGATGCACGTCCAATGCCAGCCGACTGGATTCCAGTTCCGAATTCCTTCCCGCCGCTCTCTTGAAAAAGGCCGTTGACATGGCGAAAAAACCAATCAAGAAAAAGACCGCGGGCCGCATTGTGCTGCGGGCTGGCGAGGCACTGGTCGAAGCGGCCCCGTCGTGGTCGGCCGCCGAGCCCGAAGTCGTCATCGGCGAACTCGACGGGCCGGTGGGACAGGCAATCGCCACACTCGTCGGCGATCAAACCAAGGGGCATTCGCGGGTGTTCGCGATTCTGAATTGCGATGTGCAGGTGCGGCCGATCACGCTCATGGTCAGCAAGGTAACTGTCAGCAATACACGCTACACGAACATTCTCATGGGGACGGTCCAGGCGGCGATTGCCAACGGCGTGCTCGATGCGGTACGGGCGGGCGACATTCCCAAGTCAAAGGTCAACGACCTGGGAATCATCGTGTCCGTCTGGCTCGATCCCGACGTAATCAACACGCAGGTCGACTTCAACGTGCTGTTCAACACGCATCGGGCGGCAACCACCCGCGCGATTCACAAGGCGATGCACTTTGAACCGGGCATCGACTGGCTCCTGAAGAACCAGGATAAAATCACGCACTGCTTTCACCAGATGGCGCTCGACGGCCAGGTGTAACTGCGTCTGCGCCCCAACTTGGCAAGCCACGCCGTGCGGTCTCGGTCACGTACGCTCGCCGCCAATGGCGGCGAGCTTCTTGACTACATCTGGGGCGCGGTGGTCGACGGCCGAACCACGGTCGGTGTGCCGGCCGATTTGAAAATGCGGCCGGGCGCAGTACGCGTGGCGAATTTGAAAATGAACACTTCGACTTAGTTTGCCGAATTCGATTACCGCTTCGGGGGGCTGGCTTCACGCACCAGGGCGCCATGCTCGTTGCTGAGCACGAGAATTGAAAATCGCGTCGCCACGTCGAGGTCGTTCGTGTTCAACGAGGCATA
>JAJXXL010000296.1 GCA_021781115.1 Planctomycetota bacterium | reverse complement strand
ACGATGACATCGCCGCCGTGTCCGACCACGAAGCCGGCGTTCAGCGCGTCGCGGCGCTCGTGGCTCAACGCCGACGTGCGACGGAAAAAGGGGCGCCCGCCGTTGCCCGCGACGACCTCTTGAAAACGCTGGCCGTCGATGCCGGGTACCGTGAATCACGTGCATCAATTTCGCCGCAATGCCGGGTTTCGGTATTCATCAACCCCCACTTTTGGGACGGCGACCTGCACGTCGATCAGGCCGCGGATCCCGTCTCACGCATGCTGGCCAGCGCCTGGCGGAGTTGCCGCAGTCTGATCATCGGGTTGCGATTTCAAAATGGAGTGGCGGTCGAAGCGACTGCAGCCTGCGATCCAGATAAGACCTCGCCCGAATGGCGCGCGTTCGAAGAAACGACGAAGGGGCCGGCTGAATTTGTGGCCCGAACCCCGGTCGACGCCCTGTTCGTGCTCGGCTTGTACGGCGACTTGAAAAAACTTGCCGCCGCGCTGCCCCGCCCGCAAGACGACGCCGCGATTCGCAGCTTACGCGGGTTTCGTCAGGTGGCGCGAGGTTTGTGCCTGGGCTTGGATCCCTTCGTCGATGTGCTTCCGCAGTTCGGCCCGAATTGGGGTTGCTACCTGGTTCCCGGACGCGATGCGCGGCCCGAAGGCTCGCCCCTTGACGGTGTGTTGGCATGTGAATTGGTTTCAGAAGCCAATACTTCGCCCCGCGGCCGGGCCAGTGTGCACGCCGCGCTTGAAAACGCGCTGCAAAGCGGGTTCAACTTCTGGGCGGCGATTCACAACTCGAGTGCCCCGGAATCAGCGGCGGTTGTCCGCTCTGCCGAGCGCGAAGGGACCATGTACCACTGGATTGAAGGCATGGGCGCGTGCCAGCCGACATTCGCCATCACCTCGACGCACGTCGCGCTCGCCACCTCGCCCGATGCACTGTCTGAGTTTCTGCACCCTGCCCCCGGCCGCCCCGTTCTCGAAACCCCCGAGTTTCAACAGGCCACTCGCGCCGGAATTGCCCAACACAGCCAGTTCTGGTTCGTGAATCTGGCCCAATCGCGACATATGCTCGAAACCCGGCGGGAATTGCTAGTCCAGCAGGTTGCACACAACCACGCGCTGCCTCCGGCCGAAATCGCCCGCCGCCTGGCGCGGCTCGATGGCGTGCTGAACCTTTTCAATGGCGCCTTTGCCGGCCTGCAAATCGCCCCCAACCGCATTCATCTGGTCATCGGCGGCGTACCGGCCGAATAGCCATCCGGCACACGAATCGCCCCGGCGCGTGAAATCCATTCGACAGCCCAATTCGATCCATAAAAGACGATTGCGCCGAATGCGACCGCGCATTTTTCATCGCATATCAAAGTTGTTGGAAATGATGAGTGCAATTCTTGTGCATCACAGTAATTGCCACTGTCACCCGCCAATGAACGTGAATTGCTTCTGGAGTTGTCGCGAAAGGCCGCCAATGGCAGCGACCATGTCCTGAACGTCGACGCGGGCAAGTTCTTTCGGCTCGAGTTTGTAGAGCCCCCCGCCATACACCCGGCTTTCGTCGAGCAGATTCCTGGTCGTAATGGCCTGCAATAATTTGAAAATTGTGGCAGCGAGTTCCGGCTGCCTCGCGAGCAGCGCCGCCAGATCTGCCTTGGGATAAAGACAGAGATAAACATTGGCTGCCGTGGCGCGCGACTTGTTCCAAAGAAACCGAAATGGACTTCCGTCGTTCAGCGACGGCGTGCGCCCCATGTACGTACATAGGAATGGCGCCGGGCCCCGGCGTTCCTGCGAGTACCAAGGGTCACGGCGGCTGGTCAAGTAACCTGTATGAACTCCCTTGGCCATGCCACTTTCGAGATACGCCCAGAAACACGGGTATCGCGATTGTATCTGCTCGGCCGGCAAGGAGCAGTCGATGAGGCAAAGTGATTTTTCAAGATCGGGAGACCCGTCGGAGAACGATTCGATCACGTCCTGCTGAACGTACCGCGGGCTGGGGAGGATCGGACGGCGGCAAGACGCGGGGATGCCCAGCCGGTCGGCTTCGCGGCGCGGCAACACAAAGAAGCTGTTGTCGCCGGTTGCCAGACCGCGCTTAATCTGAAACAGGTCGCCAAGCGACAGTGCCCCTGATTCCTGGTTGACGTCGCTGGCTCGCTCGGCAAAGCGAGTCCACTTTGAGGCGACATCTAACTGGTCCTGCCGGATCCGTTCCGAGCGCTCGGGTGACCCGAGCCGCCCGCCAAACGAAAAGTGAACTTCGTGACCAGCCGAGGGCAAAGACTTGCGAAAGACGACGACCGCCGAAGAAACCAGCGCGTCGGCAAACTGTACATCGCTGGGAGCAAAGCGGTGGATGTGCAGCAATGTAACGTGCCGCTGCAGATATTGCTTCACAGCCTTGCCGTAATTGACCGACATGAATTCCGAAGGAATGAGCCAGGCGGCGAGGCCGTTTGCTGCCATCCACCGGTCGCATAGCAGCATGAAATAACAGTAAAGGCCGGCCAGCCCGCTGAGATTGATCTTCAGCTCCGATGCCACTCTGACGCCAAGCGAAATCTTGGCCTCGGCCGGCATATGGTGATGCCGAACGTAGGGCGGGTTGGTCAGAATGAAGTTGTACTGACGTGGCGGAGGCAGCCGCGTAAAGTCGCCGCGAAAGACCTCCAACCCGGTGTCTTGCCACAAGCCGGCCGCCGCCTCGGCGAAGGCGGGGTCGAGTTCGACGCCTGCCGCGGCGCCAACCGCGCGCGCCGGCACGCAGGCCCGCAGCGCTGAGTAAAATGAACCGGTGCCAATCGCCGGGTCGAGAAAAGTGAGGCCGCCGCCGCCGCCGGTTTTCTTCCAATGCGCGTAGAGATACTCCGCAATCTCGCCCGCCAGTTGAGGGGGCGTCGCGAATTGCCCCCACTCGTTGCGCTCGGCCGCGGTCTTTTGGGCATCGAGCCGAACCTGCACGTCCATCCGCCGCTGTTCACGCTCGGTCGTCATGGTCATATCCCCAACCTGGCAAGGTCGTCGATCCGGTGTTCCCAGACCCAATCCATTCCCTCGGCCGCCTCGTACCCCAGATAGCCAGTGTCGAAGTAGCCGCACAGGAAGAGTATATAGCGCACACCCGTACCGTATGCAGCCCGAAGCTGCTGCATTTTTGCAGCTTCTTCCTTGCGGCGTTTGGTGACGTTCGTGAAATCGCCTGCCGATTTGGCTTCAATGAGCAGCGGGAGGACGGTCTTTTTGGCGTTTTTGGCTTGGACCACGACATCAACGGGGATATTCACGAAATTCGGCGCTTCGCCGACTCGAACATTCAGACGGAACGAAAACGTGCCCGGCGCCATCGTCTTGATGTCGGCAGACTGCGGGTGCTGAACCGACCGGTATCCACGCCTATCCAGAAATGACTGGATGAATGCGAGTTGCCGTTTTTCTTGGGCGTTGCGAATAATTGGGTCGCTCACGGCGCCGCACAAGCGATCGGCAATGATCGTTGAGGCTCTGTGGCGCTCGCTTACGGCTGGCCCTTTGTTTGATGCCAACCACGGAAAAACGTCACGATCGAGCATTTTCAAAATGACGGCAGAAATTCGGCCAAGGTGCTCTTGGAGGATTGCCTTGGGCAACCTGCGAGGAACAATACCTTCTTCAAACTTGTAAACCAGGTTCTTGGTCGTCGAGGCAAGCCCTACGAGCCGGTCGCGTGCAAGCGGCGGGCAGGTCGCCATCCGCAGTGTCGGAAGAATTTGCGGATTTGCGGCAATCGAAGTGGCGTCGATTTTTGTCAGATC
>JAJXXL010000298.1 GCA_021781115.1 Planctomycetota bacterium | reverse complement strand
CTGAATGCGGGCAAATTACGGGCATTTTTCTGGTTTTCGCAAGCTTCATTGCCCCATACACACATTGCTTGCGTGCCATGATCGCGTTCATAACTATGGATGTCTTATGACTTAGAGGGGTTTATGGGGGCGGGGCGTCATCGGGCAGCAGGTTGAACTCATGCAGGACGGCGTGCAGGCGTTCGAGCGGTACGCCAATGACGTTCGATGTGCTGCCGACAATGTCGGTCACGAACGGATCGTGCGGAAGTTGCAGGCCGTACGCGCCGCATTTGCCCTGCCACTCGCCCGAGTCGAGATACGCGTCGAGTTCAGCATCGGTCCAGGGGCGCATTGTAATGACGGTACGTTCAACCCCGCCCAGCATCAGATTGTCGCGAGCCCGCAGCAAGCGCCACCCGGTAACAACCTCGTGCATCGAACCCGATATCGCCGCCAGCATTCGCCGGGCGTCCTCGCGCCCAGATGGCTTGCCAAACACTTCGCCAGCCGCGACGCCCACAGTGTCGGCGGCGAAGATCAGGCCGGCGCCGCCCCGCTGGTGCACAGCGCGCGCCTTGAGTTCGGCGAGAACGCTGACATAGGTATCGACATCGCCAAATCGGCTGAACGGCGGCTCGGCGACACCCGATGGACTTGCCGTGACCGTATAACCGGCGTCACGAAGCAATCGCAACCGATCGGCCGAAGCGCTCGCCAGCAGCATCAACGTCACTCCGCATGCCGAAAACCCACCGGGCCCGCCCCATTCCGCACGTGAGCAGGCAGTTTATCGCAATGTTGCCGGTTCAGCATAGCCGGTCGCCGGGGCGATCGCCACGCCCGCTGTCGATCGGGGCGACCTCCCGGCGCGGCTCCCAAGCAGTTGCCCGGCCCGGCGTTGCGCCATAGGGTGCATTAGTCCTTCATCCTTTCTTCTCTTTCGGGTATGATTGAGCAACGCAACCGCGTCGCGGGCGTGGCCCATCGGGTAATGGCCAAGGCCGCGGCTCGCTGCGGCCGTGCTTGCCAAGCCCGGGCTGGTCGCTCCTCCTGTGTATTTCAAGGCAAACCGAACCGATGTCAGAACTGCATCATGAGTGTGGCGTCGCCGCGATCTACCACCTGCCGGGGCGCGAGCCCAGCCCCCTGCTGCCAACCGGCGACCCCGATCAGGCAAGCCGCCTGATTCCACGGTTGTTGCTCGACATTCAAAACCGGGGGCAGTTGGCGGCGGGCATGACCACGTTCAGCGCGCATCGCAACCAACTGATCGATACGCATAAGGATGTGGGCACGGTGGCCGAGGTGTTTCACCTGAACCACGAGGCGGCGTTTGAAAAGCTGATGGATGAATACGCGGGGTCGGCGGCGATCGGGCACGTGCGGTACGCGACGTGCGGCAAAGACGACCGCAGTTACGCGCAACCATTCGAGCGGCACCATATTGAAAAATCGAAATGGTTCAGCTTCGGCTTTAATGGCCAGTTGGCCAACTACCCCGAGCTGCGCGACGAACTGCTGTCGCAAAACGATTTTCATCTGGCCCGCGAAACCGACACCGAAATTCTGATGCATTCGATCTGCCAGGAGCTTTCGGGCGATAAAAAGCCAACCGTGGCAGAAATGCTCGCCGCGCTCAGCCGTAAGTTCGACGGCGCGTACAACATTGTGTACTTGAACGCGCTGGGCGATATGTTTGTGGCCCGCGACGCGCTGGGCATCCGCCCGCTGTGCTATGCGGTTGAAGGTTCGCTGTTCGCCGCGGCCAGCGAAAGCGTGGCCCTGGCAAACCTCGGTTTTCGGGCGTCGAGCATCAAGAGCCTGACGCCCGGCTGGGCCGTCGTGATTCAAAACGGTGAACTGTCGTTGCAAAAGTTCGCGTCCAGCCCGCGCACCGCCCACTGTTTCTTCGAGTGGATCTACTTCGCAAACGTCGCCAGCTCGCTCGACGACCGCAGCGTGTACCTGACGCGTAAGGCGCTCGGCGAAGAACTGGCGCGGCTCGAAACCGCGGAAATCGACGCCGACACGGTCGTGGTTCCCGTGCCTGACACGGCCAAGGCGGCGGCCGACAGCATGGCGTACCAGTTGCGGGTGCCGTGCCTCGAAGGCCTGATCCGCAACCGGTACGTGGGCCGCACGTTCATCGAAGGCAAGAACCGGGCCGACAAGGCCCGCACGAAGTACACCCCGCTGACCGAGGTGTTGCAGGGCAAGCGGGTCTTGCTGGTCGAAGACACGATCGTGCGTTCAACGACGATGAAAGCGCTGATTTCGCAATTGCGCAACCGGGGCCGGGCCAAAGAGGTGCATGTGCGGGTGGCGTGCCCGCCGATCATCGCACCCTGCTTTTACGGCATCGACATGTCGACCGTGCAGGAACTGTTCGCCTCACGATTTCTCGAAGGCCGCGAACTGACGCCTGAAATCGAGCAGAAAATGGCCGATTCGCTGGGGGCTGACAGCCTGCGGTACCTACCCGTCGAAGCCATTTCACGCTGCGTGGGCATTGCCCGCGAAAGCATGTGCCAGGCGTGCATCGACGGCCGTTACCCGACGTCGGCGGGGCGGCGGCTGTATCAGATTGCGCTCGACAACGCGGGCCAGCCGGGCGGTTCGCCCGAACGCCGCACCTACGACGTCGCGGGCGTGCCGACCCATGCCTGATTCGCACGAGATCCCCGTTCGCGTCCGGTACAGTGAAACCGACGCAATGGGCTACCTGCATCACGCCAATTATTTCGTGTACTTTGAAATGGGGCGCACTGAATTACTGCGGGCCCAAGGGGGCAACTACCGCCTGATGGAAGAACAGGGGCTGTTCATGGTGGTCGTCGAGCTCGAATGCAAGTTTCGCCAACCCGCATATTACGACGACTTGCTCACGATTCGCACACGCGTCACCCGGATCACGCCCGCCAAGCTCGAACATGAGTACCAGGTGCTGCGCGGCACATCCCTGCTCGCCGAAGCCCGCAGCCTGCTCGCCTGCGTCGACCGCGATGGCAGGGTGCAGCGCATTCCCGAGGAATTCGGGACGTAGGTTTTCCGTTTCCGGTGCTTACAGGTCAGCCCCTGGGACGGCGGCGCCATGCTGGTTCATGAGTTCCGTCACCTGCTCGACGATCTGGGCGCCGGCTTCCTGCGGTAAAAACCCGCCCGAATAGATATTCGATATCACGCGATACTCAAATCGCGCCGCCGGGGATGGCTGCGCAGCGGTGGCCGGCAAGCGGTGCACCAGGTATGCCGAAAGACTGCGGGCGGCAAGCGCATCGCCGCCGGGCCGCTCGCCGATCAGGTGCACGACGACATCGGCCTGCAACAGGTCGGCCAGTTGCTCGGCGAGCTTGACGCGCCCATATTGGGCCAGCAGGGGCCGCGCGACCGTCCACGGGCGATGCGCCAGCCCGTCGAGCAAAACGGGCAACAGCTCAGGGATATTGTGATTCACGGCCAGGGCGCTCAGCCCGTCGGAAACGAGAATCAGCACCTGCCCGCCGATGCCCGCCAGTTGCCCCACCGAATCGGGCGCGAGCTGCGCGCCCAGGTCGGGCGAATCGAGGTGCGCTGCATGACTGGCGGCCCGCGTGTGCAACAGTACGAAGGGCGCGATCTGTTGCAACGCAGCCACGTCGAGTTCGGCGAATATCGCGGCGCGGGCAAAACCCTGGTTCAGTTTCAGCCGCCGCGACACGTCATCGGCGGGCCGCGGCCCGGCAGTGGCAAAGCCATACAGGGCCGGTGTGGCGGCGGTGAGTTCGGCGAATTCGGCGGCCGAGCCACACAGCCGTTGCGGGTCTCCCCAGTGCGGCCCGCGGGTCAGGCGGCCCCCTGCGTCGCGGGCGAAAATCCCGCGGGCCAGGCCCCAGTCGCGAAACTCGGCGGTCGGCTCCTTGCCATAAATCTCGCGGAGCGCCTGCACATCGTGGGCACTGGTGTCGAAGTAGGCCAGCATGCGGTCGGTATTCAGCGCCACGTCCATGTAATAGTTGGCCCCGGCCGCGGCCAGCAACTCGGTGGCCATTTGCTGGCCTTCGAGAATGGTCTGCGTGTGCAGCGTGTAACACGGGGCCATGCCCATCGGCAGGCCGAGCAGCTTGCCCATGAAGTGGTCTTGCAGGTTGGCGAGCACCATTTCAAAGCTGTCGCAATGCGTCTCCGGCCCGATGAACCCGGTGACGTTATTCACCATGAACGGGTCGTACCGCCGGGCCAGGCCGTAACACAGCGCTTCGGCCGTCGTCATATCAATGCCGTTGTGTTTGCCGTAAGTGAATTCACTGCCCTGGCCGGTTTCGAAATACATGAACTGCCGGGCCTGGTCGCGCAGCGGGCCGCGATCGGCCATCAATTGCCAGCCTCGGTCGAGGAGTTCGACGGAAATGCCGAACTCCAGCAAATTGGTTCGCTCGGTGCCGGCCAGGCTCTGGAACATGACTTCAACGGGCGCCCCCTGTTCCAGACAGTCGATTTGCGTCTTGATGTGCGCCAGGACGCAGATCTGCGTCGGGGCGGCGACCTGCCGGCGCAATGCATCGAGCCGGCAAAGTATCGCCGAAACGTTTTCGACCGTGTCGACGGCCGGGTTCACGCCCAGCAAGGCGTCGCCCCCGCCCAGCGACAACCCCCACAGCACCAGCAGCGAAATCCCCCGCAGGTCGTCGGTGGGGTGGTTCGGTTGCGTGCGTGACGACAGCGTTCCCGGTGCGCCGAGGAGGGTGCGGGCCTGCGTCGGGGTGGCCACCTTGCGCGCAATGAGAATCAGTTCGTGCACGTCGCAGAGTTTCGCAACGGCCGCCGCCGCAACGCCTGTCAGCGCTCGCCCCACCCGCCGAATTTCCGCGCCATCGCAACGCAGCAAATGATTTTTGAGTTCGCCGACCGTCCAATGCGCCAGCGATTGAAAGGCAGTCCGGTCGATGTCGTAGTTCACGCGCATCACCGAATCGACGCCGCCCTCGGCGTCGGTTAGCGGGTGGTCGTACAGGTATTCCAGGGTCAGGTCGGCCAGAATCGTGCGTGCCGCTTCGCGCTGGCCCTCGTTGGCCGCCGCCAACCCCGCGTGGCGGTCGCCCGCCTTGCTGTAATCAGCGGCCCCCAGCAACTCCTTCAGGCCGCGAAACCGTACCGTAGCGCCGCAAAACGATTGCTCAAACTGGTCGTCAGGACGCGGGTCGGGAATTTCAATTTCGTCGAGGCGGCGCATGGCAAAACTCCGTCGCGCTGTGTTACGAGCCAGGGTGGCATGCGCAAATCGCGTCATCAGGCATAAACCGGCATGCCACGCCCGCGGGCGCTCAATGCATTCCGTAAAATGTCAGCGGCGCCACCTGATGCCGCACGGCGCCGAGATGTGCAAACTGGGCGTCGCGAATGTCGATTTCGTCAATCACCACGAGGTTCATCGGCAGCGTTCCCCATTCGGTGGCGTACTGGCCCAGCACTTTTCCCAGATTGTGCGACAGCAGGATCACCAACGGTACCTGCGGGGGAAAACCAACGTCGCGAAAGATGCCGGCCAACCGGCCTCCCAACTCACGAATCTCCCGCAAATCCTGGCCCGCAATAACCGCATGCAGGCAGCTTCCCCGTGGGGCATGTGCGGCTAATGAAATCATACCGGCCAGTTCGGCGGTGGTGGTAGCCCCCGAGATGCTCCCCAGGATCGGCAACTGCCCCAGCGGCAGGATTTCCGGCCGCGGCAGGAAAATCGTCGACCCCGAAACCTGCGTACTATGCCGCAACAGTCCATACACCGTCGCCCGGCCACGTTCTGCCGGCCGATACTTTTGAAAATCGTCGCGCCACGGCGACCGCCCGACCAGCCAGTCGGCCAGATCGACGCCCAAGTCGCCAAAACAGGTCGTTGCGGGCCGCGGCCCTCCGCTCACCGCCTGGTAAACCAGTTCGCCCACACCGCCCGAAGCTGTTACCACAAATTTGGCGCTTTCGGGCGCGTGAAACGCCGCCTGTTGATGCAAGCGTGCGGCGGCGTTTTCGCCGTCGTGCCCCGCGACGGCGGCCATGAGAATACTTCCGTAAAATTCGACGATGGCAACGACGGCCGACGGGCTCAATTCCTCGCCCGGACCCGCGGCGATGCCAAGCTGGTCAAATATTGCCCGGGCGTACCGCGAAAGTCGCACGATTCGATACGAACCGGGTGCGACCTGCACGTGCCGAGCGCCGACAAACACCGCGCCGGTTTGCCGCACCTGCCCGTTGAGGCCCAGCGCGAGGTTCGTCGTCCCCCCGCCAATGTCGAGATTGAGAATCGGCGTTTCCGGGTGTTCCCGCGACAACCGCGAACAGGCGCCCATGAACGCCAGCCACGATTCGAGGCGGGGGTCATCGGCGACGGCAATGAGCGCGCCGCGCAGGCGGCTGCCGATCAGGTCAATCAGCAACGGGGCGTTGTGTCGCTGCGCTGCCAGCCCGGTCAGCAGCGCCCCACCGCACAGCAGTTCATCGGGCCGCACGTTGCCGGCGTCGAGCCAGCCATCGAGCAATCGCTGGAGGCGGGGCAGGTCGAGCGCGTCGTCGTGCGTCGGCGTTTCGACGAGTTCCGACCGAAACGTCTCGCAGAGCGGGCCGGTTTCTGAGCGGCCGGTCAATACATTGCGCACGAGCGCCGCCGAGGCGACCACCGCGCTGCTGGTCGTCGAGCCGAAATCGAGGCCAATGAGTTGCGTCGTCGCCAGGTGCAAACCCTCCGGTCAACGGGCCACCCGCCATCATGACTGCGTATTTTTCTGCGTCGCGTTCGCCGTCAGCCACGCGGTCAGTCGCGGTGCGGCGTCAACTCCTGGGGCACGCGGCCGGCGAAAGATTCGCGTCGACTTTTTCGGGCTGGCATGTACTTTTGCGAATGCCGAGACCTATAATAATTCATGCCAGCATGATTGACAGCGGTCCTTGCCCGAAGGGCGCCTGCCGCCGGCTTCGCCGCCAGCGGTCAATCGCTCCTCCCACCGGAAATTCGGTACGAGGGGGCGGTGAGTTCCGGGGGGCGGGCGCCGGCAACGTCACTGGCAACTCGACCAATCCTGATCGACGACATGTTTTGCTGGCTGGCATGGCCCGCTGGCAATCGCCCACCCCCACGCCGCCCGGCCCACACGATTCGAGACCACCGCATGGCCCGCCCGAAGCTCAGTCGCCCCGACCAACCGCTGCCGTTGCGGCTGCTGCTGGGGCTGTACGAGTTTTTTGCTTCGCTCAAACTGGCGGTCGTGCTGATTCTGTCGCTGGCTGCGGTCTTGTGCCTGGCAACGTTCATTGAATCGAACCTGGGGGCGGCGGGTGCGCGGTACTATGTGTACCAGTCTGACAGTTTTCTGGTGCTGCTGGGGCTGTTGGCGACGAACGTATTCTGCGCCGCGTCGATTCGCTTTCCCTGGAAGCGTTACCAGACCGGGTTCGTCATCACGCACATTGGCCTGCTGGTGCTGCTGGGTGGCTCGGCATACAGCTTTCGCCACAGTTTGAACTCGCAGTTGCTTGTGTACAAGGGAACCAGCAGCGACGTGGCGGTCGACCTCGACGCCGATGGCGACCTGATCTTCGACGGCTTGCCCGGGCGCACGACGCCGTTGCGGTATCGGCACCACCCCGGGCCGTTCAACTGGCAGGATCTCGAACCGCCCCGCTGGCAGCGCCAGTTGGCAACGTGGCTGGGTCGCGACGACATGGCCAAACCGTGGGTGCATCCTCCGGAACCGATTTATGAAACGGCGCAATCGAATTTGCGCGTCGAAATTGTTGACTTCTATGCGAAAAGCGAGGTCAAATACCTGCCGTTCGTTGGACTGCGCTTCAAGCAGCCAGCGATGGACATGCAAATGCCGATCGACATCGAGTACCGCGAGTTCAGCGACCGGTTGCAGTTCGGCGAAGCAAAATTCGGGGGCATCGGCAGCGTGTTGCTGGGGCGAACCGCCCGTGCCGATGAACTCGCCGGGTTTATTGATTGCAAGCCCGACCGCACCGTCGAGGGCGACGGGGCGGTCGTGATTGCCCTCGATGGCGAAGTCGAACATCTGGCTGTGTCGCAGCTCCGACAAAGCCAGGCCGCTCACGAACCGGTACCCTTGGGGAAACGGTACACGCTCGAACTCATTCAGTACGCGCCGGTCGCCAACATCGACAAACTCTTCGCGAAGGACGAATTGAGCAACCTGAACACCTTCGACAACAAGCAGAAAAACCCGGCCGTCGAATTGAAAATCACTGAGGTGGCTGTGGCGGGTGGCAGCGTCCCCCCCCGAAGTTACCGCCTGTTTTGCCTGGCCGAATTTCCCTTTCATCAGCTCAACCGCGAAATTCCGCCCGGCCTGACCGCCGCATTTTATCACCCGGCGGCACCGGGCCGAGTCGATATCCTCGAAGGCCCGGGGCAGAAGCTGGCGTACCGCGTCTGGCAGCAAAAGCTGGGGCGCGTCGTGGCGTCGGGCGCGTTGCACGAGAACGAACCGGTGTCGACCTGGTCCATGGGAGGCGGCAAGGCAGTTTGGGAAATGACCCTGACCGACTACCGCCCCCGGTTGCGCGAAGACGAGCCGTACCGCGTGTTCAGCGAAAAGTACGACAAAGACGACCGCGGAGCGTCGCGCCGCGTCAAAATTCGCGTCAGTTGGGACGACCCCGCCCACCCTGGCCGCCGCGCCGCCGATGAATTCTGGCTCAGGCAGAACTCGCCGCCACCGTGGCAGCGCCCGGGCGCCGATCAGGTGCAGCATACCCGGCTGCCCGAGGGCATGCTGACCACCCAATATCAGATCAAGGTGACCGACATCGGGTTCACCATGCGACTCGATGATTTCGACCTGCGCGTCGATCCTGGCACGCCGACGGCCGGCAATTATACGAGCTTCGTGACAATTTCCGACGTGCGCAACAACCCGCGGGTGCGCGACCTCGAAGCCCGGCTGAAAAGCGCGGCCAGCCACGACGAACATCAACAGTTGTCGCGCGAGCTCGCCGCCCTGACCAAGACTCTCGTTGATCAATTGCAGGCCCAGGCCGACAAGGCGAAGAACCGCTCGAAGTCCGACGCAACGGAAAGCGAGCAGGGCACGGTTTCGCAGCATGTCATTACGATGAACGAACCGCTTGATTACCCCGATACGAAAGGCCGCATCCTGCGGTTTTTTCAGGAGAACTACGGCCCTCCGGCCGGCGACGGCACCCCCCTGTATTCGATTTTTCGCGTGAACTACGACCCCGGGCGGTGGATCAAATACCTCGGTTCGCTGCTCGTAACCGCCGGAATCTTTACGATGTTTTACATGCGGGCGTACTTCTTCAAACCTGTACAACGGGCCACCCCGCGCCGCGACGATGAAGCCGGGGCCGCATGCGAAGCTTCGGCATTGCCACGGGAACAGCAGCGCGTATGATTTCGTCGCTGAGGCGTCTGGGTTGTACGTTCTCCGTTGTCAGAGCTTGCGATTCAGTTTGGATGATTTTTCGCTCAATTTGTCACTGCGGCGTCTCACCGCAGTGAGTACGCGAGAAGCCCCGCCCTGATGATTTTCGGTATGCAGAACCGAAGGAAAATTCTCATGTTGCACCATGTTGATAAAAATCGTGCCGGGCTGCGGTCGCGGCTCGCGCTGGCCTGCCTGGCCATATTGGCAACGAATGCGGCAACGACGCTGTACGCCGCAGGTGAGCCGGCCTTCGACTGGTCGGCCTGGCGGAGCTTGCCCGTGCTCGATGACGGCCGCATCAAGCCGCTCGACACCTACGCCGACGAAAAGGTTACGCTCGTTACCGGGCGGGCCGGTTGGACAGACCCGAAAACGAAGCACAAGTATGTCGCCGCCGAACTGCTGTACCACTGGCTGCTCGCCCCTGACGATTGGCTCAGACAGCCGATCATTCGCTGCGAATACCGGCCGCTCCGCAAACTGCTGGGCGTTGAGGTCGAGGGCGCTTTCGTAGCGGTGAGCGACGTCATCGACTGGGAAAAAGAACGCCCTGTGTACCGTTCGCCCGAACTCGAAAAGATTCTTGGCAAGCTCGACGCGGCGTCGCAACGCGGCATGAAACGCCCCGCCGAAACAGGCGACACGCCTGCCGAGCGCGACCTGAATTCGAAAGCCGCCGAACTCTTTCGGCATGTGCAAACGTTTTTGGCCGCGCGCGAGGGACGGGGTCTGTTTGTCGTGCCCGGCCTCGACCCCCGGTCACTGATGCAGCAGACAAACCCCGACGAAAAGACCCGCCCCTGGGTGTCGCTGGGCGGGTTGCTGCGGCTCGACAAGTGGGAGGAAGACGGTGACCCGACGCTTGCCGCCCTCATGGCACCCGACCCGCAAAAACTGCTGTTGGTGCTGCTCGACGACTGGGGCTACCCGCGCGACCATATCATTCAGCTCGCCCAGGCGCAAAAGCTCCAGCCGCAATTGCGGCCGTTGCTCGAAGCCATACGCCCGGCGTTCGATCAGACCCGCCGCGATCTGCGGGGCGACAGCGGGCGTGGCCCCAACGATTTCGCCCGGTCGATGCGAATTTTTGTGGGCAAGGTTCGCGAGCTGGGCGAAGCCCTGAGCCAGGCGCGGTTGAAAATGGCGCCGCCCGACGTGCGCCCCGACGGCATGCCCGATCAAATCTGGAAATCCTATGTGCCGCTCGACGCGGCCCAAATGCAGCTTTCGGCCTACCCGCCCGCGGGCGGCACTGACCTCGAAGTGTTTTACAACCGCGTGCAGCCGTTTTACCTGGCCTGCTGGTTCTTTGCGGTCGCCACGGCCGTAATCGTCGCCTCATTGATGGTCAAGGCGCAGCGCACGGTGTACGGTGTAGGCCTGATGCTCGCCGCCGCCGCCATCGCCGTGGCCACCTGGGGCTTTACCCTGCGCATCGCCGTGGCCGGGCGCCCCCCCGTCACAAACATGTACGAAACGGTGATCTGGGTCTCGTACGTGGTGGCGGTGCTGGGGTTCGCGCTCGGGTTGTCGCCACAGGCCGCGCCGGGCCTGAAATGGAGCTGGCGACTGGCGGCGGTGCCCTTCACGTGGGAGGCAGCGCCCCTGTTTGAAGACGACCGCCGCAAGCTGGGGGCCAGCGCCATCGCCGCGTTCGGCGCCGTGCTGGGGCTGTTGCGCATCGCCGGGTTCACCGCCCTGATCTGGTTCCTGACCCAAAGCGACACGTCGTACCGCATTTCGTCGCTGAAGCCGCCGATTTCGGCTGTGCATACCGTGGCGTTCGAATCGCTCATGACCTGGCTGCTGGGCCTGACCGCCAGCGCCCTGGCGGCCTGGTACCTGCCCCGCGTGGCAATCACCTTGTGCCTGGCGCCGGTGATGATTCTCTCCGAGCGGCGGCGATTGCGGCGTTCGTTCTGGGACGGCGTGCTCGAAAACCGGTTCTTCCTCGTCGGCTCGATGTCAGTCTCGACGCTGGGCCTGCTCCTGGCGTATCAGGTCGGATTACACAGCCCCGATATTTTGAACCCCGGCATCGGTTCCATCGCCGCAGTGCTCCGTAACAATTACTGGCTCACGATTCATGTGCTGACAATCGTGTCCAGTTACGGTGCGGGCGCTCTCACCTGGGGGTTGGGCAACCTGGCAATGTTGTACTACCTGTTCGGGCGGTACCGCACCGTCCATCGCCGCGTGACAACCGATGAACACCGCCCCACGGTTTCTGACGGCGACGAACCGGCTGTTGAAGCCACCGGCGACGAACCGGCTGATTCGTTCATGTCGCGGCTGGGCGTGGCGGGCCGCGGGTTGGCGCCGGGCCGCATTAGCCGCACGCTCAAAGCTGGGTTTCACGAAGCGGGTGCGGGCGATGCGCACCTGGAAGTGGCCGCGGTTCGTCCGCCGCCCGAAACCACGACGCTGGCCAACTTCGGCTACAAGGGCATGCAGGTGGCCGTGCTGTTGCTGGCCGCGGGAACAATCCTGGGCGGCCTGTGGGCCGACGTTTCCTGGGGCCGCTTTTGGGATTGGGATCCGAAGGAAGTCTGGGCCCTGATTTCCCTGCTGTGTTACTTGGTCTTTTTGCACGGGCGGTACGCCGGCTGGGTGGGCACGTTCGGCACGAACCTGGGCAGCGTGCTCTGCTTCCAGGCGATTTTGATGTCGTGGTACGGCGTGAATTTCGTGTTGCCCATGATCCACGGCTGGTGGAACGGCACGAACACGCCCACCAGCGTCGGCATGCATAGCTATGCGACAGGCGCCGGTGGGCTGGAGTGGGTCATCGGCGCCGTTGTGCTCAACCTGGCGCTGGTCGCCGCCGCCTGGGCGCGGTACGTGGGTGAAACGCTGCAAGCCACGCCGGCGGGCGCAAAACAGTCGACGACTCCACCCGCTACCCGGGTCGCCCAGACTTCGGGCGACGAGGCCGGCCGCTAAAAGCCTCCACACCGTGCGTGCCATTTTTTCGGCAGGATGGGCGGCTGCCCCGGCGGTCGCAGTGGGTTACGTCCTATGGACCAGCCACGAAACGACCCCTTGGTGGGTGACTGTCGCGGGGCATGGAAGGCACTCCGTCGCCTGGAGAGGTGGCACCTCGCCATTCAAATCGGTGTATCTCTGATCCCCATTGGATTATTGCTGGCGTGTCTTGACGTTCCTGAACCCCTCGGCTCATCGATGATTTTGCCTTGGATCGGCTTGGCCGTGCTCCTTCCCTTTCCGCTCTGGCTCTGGGCGATCAGACACCGCATTGAATCGTTTGATTGCCCAAGGTGTGGGCATCTGTTCAACAAGCCGAAATATGGGGCACTTTTAATCGGAACCGATCGGTGTCGTCACTGTGGCCTGAAAAAATGGGAGGAGTGCGAGTTATCGCAGGAAGCGGTGGCGGCGCAGTCTGACGATGCCCAAAAATCGAATTGAGGCCCGCGCGGCATGGGGGGGCGACTTCGCAGCGGCCAACGCCGCGCGGCCATTGGCCATTGCGGCTGTTTCGGATCACGCCGGCGCAACTGGACGGGCGAGCGCGGGCAACTCGCCGCCCAGGCCGGGACAGCCAGCAAAGTCCACGCCCCTCACCCCGCAGCAACGCACTCACAGGCCCAGAGGCCCGTGCCACAAGGTCCGGCAATCGTCCCCAATCTGCCCGCCAGCGGCGCATCGCCATCTTGAATCGCAATAGCGTCGTCGCCCGAATGACGCATGGCCCCTCAGTCAGGCGGCCAACGCAAGTTTACCCTGGAGCCCGCGGCGCCAGTCTCTGCCCATTCGCACCCCAGACGAAGCACGAACGCCCAACCCTGCGCAACCTGCATTCGACCGTACCGAATGGCCCGTCCACCCGCCGTCGCCAAGCGCTACCATCTATTCCCCCGCAAACCTGTGTGCTCCGCTGGTCCCGGAATATGTGAACCAGCATGGATGTCTGATTGCGCTTTCCCTATCGGCCACACAACCCGTCTGGACTTGTGGCGCCGGTCGGTGGGCATCCTGCGGATGCGGGCGGTCACCCCGCTCCGCAGTACCCATCAATCCTCGGGTGCTTCTCCCCGACACGAGAGAACCGGCTTTTCGCCAGTGTCTGTTACGCAAGATCGCTTCTGGTCTTGCGCACTGGGGCCGACATGCAGCGCACGCATTCCCGCGAGTTTACTTTCCGTTCGTCTTGACCTTGATCGTGCGGGACTTGCTGGTCTCCGTCTTTGGCAGCGTAATCGTCAGCACACCGTCATGGAACTCGGCCTGAACCCGATCTTCATCGACCTCGCCGGGAAGCCACAGGGTTTCCGAAAACGTCCCGCTACGGCGTTCGACGCGGTGATAGGCCTTCCCTTTCTCTTCCTTCTCTTGCTTGCGTTCACCCGAGACCTGCACTGAAGTACCCGTCACCTGGACATGGATCTCCTCCGGTTTGATCCCCGGAACATCCATGCGAACCTGGTAGGACTCAGCCGTTTCCGACAGGTCGCACGCCACTTTGAAATCATTGGTCCCCCATGTGCCATCCCAGTCCGTCGAAAGCCGCCCGAAGAGATTGTCGAACTCTTGGCGCAGCACCTCAAAGGAACGGAACGGGGGCTTCATCTGACGCATGCCGGAAGTGGAAATCGCAGTAGCCATGTTCGTTCTCCTGATTCAAATTCAGAGGCCAATGAACGTCGGCAAAAAGCCAACCAACCCCGGTCGCGTGCGCGTGGCACGCCCAAGGCTGCCATAGCCACGTAAAAAAGGCCCTCAACACCCAACGGATGTCGAAGGCCGTCTCAGCCTGTTGAGCCCTACCCACCATGGTTACGGCTCAACCACACATTGTCATCGCTGCCGTTGCCGCCTCGCCGAACCTCCCGAAGCGTTGCCATGCTGGCGGCAAACTGGCCACTTCCTACTCGCGACTGCCTACCCATCTTCCGCGGCCTCGTGTGCGTGCGAATCGTGGTTCCCCAATGGCAGGATGCGATGTGCGGGCTCACTCTTTCTCCCACGAACGCGCCTCATCGCCTCGTATCTGCGAAGTTCGCCCCCGAGCACGAGGCCGCCTCCAGCACCCATTTTCCCATACTCACTCCTGTGCTAAGGCCAGCATTGTGGAGCCCGCTTTCCAACTTCCGTTTCTGGGGCTCCTTCCACCCTTCTATACGTTGGCGGGTGGCTGTTTGATTGTCGAATCGCTGCTTTCGCTCACTTTTTTTTCCTGAAGGTCATCCGGAAATTGGCCCTTGCAGATCCGCGAGATCGGAAGCTCACGCGAAGATCGTCAGTGACCGTCTCGCAGGCGGTGCGGCCCCCTGCGATCGAGCCCGAGCCGCCTCCGTTTTCACTCAAAATCCATCCTCAGATTTGGGAGTGGTGCCCGATTTCTCCGGGCCGGGGCGGAAATCGCCTGCATCGCCCCCCCCGGCCGGAGCCGGTATGACATCCGACCCCCAACAGTTTTTCGTGCCAGCCTAATCCACCGGTCACCCCTGCGCCAGCAGCGCATGCGAACTGAACGCCGTGGGGGCACCCAGGCCGTATACGCAGGGGCAAACCGACGGGCGTGCGGCCCAATCTCCGGGCGCGATGAACGACAGGCACAGTCAAAGGTCTGTTCGGCAGGGGCCACAGCCAGGGGCGCCCAGAACGTGAGTGCCGGTCAGTCACGGTGCGCCCCAGGCGCTGGGCCAGCCGGGCATGTGCGCCTGCGAACCCACGGCGCACCGGGCCCCGGAATATCCATATTTACATTTTATAGATTCTATATTGAACTGTCAACCGCGCAGGCGAATAATGAGCCAGGCTGCGATGCGCGGGGGCCGAATCGCCAAGCCGCGTCTTGCTGATGGTCTTTGACAATTTGCATGATCCGCTGCCGTGGCCGCCAGGACCGGCTGCGTTCGGCGTGATTGGTCGCGACGGAAACCACGGGACGGTCGTCGCGCGACGTCACGGCCTGGCCGACGCAGTGCGTCAGAGTTTTTCACCTTTCCGTATTCG
>JAJXXL010000331.1 GCA_021781115.1 Planctomycetota bacterium | reverse complement strand
CGGCAGCTTTGACAAAGCCCGGTTCGATCGTCCGCAAGGAATGGCGCTGGTCGGCGAAACTTTGTACATCGCCGATACCGAAAACCACTGCATCCGCGAAATCGACCTCCTCGCGAAAACCGTCAAGACCCTCGCCGGCACGGGCAAGCAGGCCAAGTTCCGTGCGGCGGGCGGGCCGTTGTCTTCGCCCTTGAACAGCCCGTGGGATCTGGTTCATCTGGGCGGCAAACTGTACGTGGCCATGGCCGGCCCGCACCAAATCTGGGTCATCGACCTGAAGGCGGGCAAAGTGTCCGTTTACGCCGGGTCGGGGCGCGAAGACATCGTCAACGGCCCGCTGGCCACGGCGGCGCTGGCCCAGCCCTCGGGAATTACGACCGATGGCAAGGAACTGTTCGTGGTTGACAGCGAAGGTTCGGCCGTCCGCCGCATTGGCCTCGGCCCCGACGCCGCCGTGAGCACGATCGTGGGCACTTCCGATCAGCCGAACGGGCGGTGTCTGTTCAATTTCGGCGATCGCGATGGCGCAGGCGATGCGGCGCGGCTCCAGCACCCGCTGGGCGTGCTGTTTCACGACGGCGGCCTGTTCGTCGCCGACAGCTACAACCACAAGATCAAGCGCGTCGATCTCGAACGTGGTGAGATCACAACGTTTCTGGGCGACGGCAAACCGGGCGACCAGAATGACCCGCCACGATTCTCCGAGCCTGCGGGGCTTGCGATCGCCGGCGACACGTTATACATCGCCGACGCCAACAACCACCAGATTCGCACGGTCGATCTCACCACAAAGCGCGTGGCCACGCTGGCCATTGAAGGCCTTGCCCCACCCCACGGGGCGACGCCTTCGACCGGGCCTGCTGCCCCCGTGGCGATGCGCGTCAGGCCGCAAAGTATTGCTGCCGGCCCCACGCTGGCATTTGAAGTGGCGTTGCCGCTGCCTGACGGCTTCAAGCTGAATAAACTGGCCCCGATTGGCTACCGGATTTCGGCGCCTGGCGAACAGACGCTGATCGACGCGAAACTGCTCGGCGAACGGCGCGAAGCGCCGCAGCCCGCGCCCGGCGAACCGGTGCAAATCGAACTGCCGCTGGCTGCGAAATCAGGCCGCGGCGAACTGCAATTGACGCTGACCTATTCCTATTGCCGTGACGGCGTGGGCGGACTGTGCAAAATGAGCACGCTCTCATGGATCGTGCCGATCGAGTTGGCGGCCCAGGGGGGCGACAAATCGGTTCAGCTCTCCGGCGAAACCGATTCGTTGCGCAAAGACCCGCGCGAAGAATGAACCGCGCAGGATCGCCCCGAATGTCGCGCGGCCGTCGATGTCAGGCGCCGGGCCGCAGGTTCCAGTACGTCGAAAGCACTTCGAACAAGTCCGACGAAATCTGAATCTGGTCATCCTCGAAGTCGCGAACCCACGAACGGTTCGTGCGCACGGCATCGGCCAGAATCCGGCTGATGTCGCCCAGCCGAACCGTAACTTCGGGTTCCGCTACGGCCGCCGCGCGTTGTTCTTCTCCGGTGTACAGTCGCAGTCGTTGTCGCATGAATCATCTCTCCGTGATGGGGCGACTCAAAAATGGGCGTCCTAGCCCGTGCGGCTTTCGCCGTTCCACAGCGGTCTTCAGAAGTCGCATAACCTCTGTTTCCGCAGAATGAGGTATCGGCGCGCGGATTCTGCAGCCTTCACCAAATCTTCCGAAAAGGCGAAAAAGTCCGAAAAGTCGGCCCAGTCGGCCCGAATTACCCGGCAAATGCGGTGCGAACAGGCGGGCGAAAACGCAATTTGCAGACAGGCGGTGCGACGCACCGGGCGTGTATGTATTCTTTTGTGCACTATTAAATCATGAGTGCACGATGAAGTCGGAACCTTGCGAGCCGCCTAAGCAGCCCGTTGAAAACCGCAATTCCAGATCGAGCCGCGATCGTCGGGCAGGGGTTTCCAGCGACGAATTGGCAAGCCGTACCGCTCTCTCACGTTCGCGGCTCGTTTTTTAGCGGACTGCCAGGCGACGTGTGCCATTGTCCGAATTCATCTCAAACCAGACACCCGCGAGAACAGCCGCTGGTTCAAAACCACCGCGAACTGTCCGCCGGGCGGGCGCAGCGCCGATTGGCCAATTCACGGGCCGACGGTGCACCGCGAATTTCGTCCATGAGCGATTTGACTTCGGGAAATTCATGCATATAATCGGGGCATCCCACTTGAATGCGGCCTGCGCTCTTGCAGGCTGAGGTAAACGGCAGCCGCGGTATTGATACGCGTGCTGAAGGCATCGTCAGACGCAATCGTTCGCCTGTTGCGTGGTTCTGGGGCATGATTCTGGAGTCGGGCCAGAATGTTTCGCGGCGTCTGCGACGGCGCGTCATCGCACAAATCGGTATTCGCGCAATGTTTTCGGGCGGGGCTAAAAGTTCTGCCGGTGAAATCCAACCTCATCAGGAAAGTCTCGAATGCAGAATTCAAATTCAGGCGGCACCGACCCCCAATTGCCGCCGCACGTTGTCGGGAAACGTGCGAAATCGTTGCCGGGTGCCGCGCCGGCCAAATCGCCGTCAGACCTTCCCAAACAGGCTCCGCGCCGACTTCAAGAGGCTCGCCGTTTTGGCAATGCGTTCATGGCCTTTGGCGCAGTCAGTATTGTGGCGCCGTTTTTCGGCTTGACTTTTCGGAAGGTGAACGATTCGATCGTCATGCAGTTCGGAGGGATGGTCTGTTTCGCCATCGGGGCGATTTGTTGGGCCGTGTCGTTCAACAAGGGTGCGGCCAACATCGGGGCGATGGTGACGAAGGGGCTGTTGTGGCTGGTGGTCGGCTTGTTAGGGTTGATTGTGATTGCCGCGATTATCGCGTTGATCTATTCCGCACTTCATAGGGATTGACAACCCGACTGAGCACGGAACCTGGCTCGGCAGATGCTGAAAACGACTCGCAATTCACCTCGTGCGTGGCGGCTGCCTCTGCTTTTCAACATGCGGTTCAGGCGCTCATTTCGGCGGCATCGACCGTTGGGTTGGCCTGTCTTGCTTCTCGAGGAAATTCTCCATCGGAGCAGTCATTCGCGAATGGGGTGAGATGTTTTGGCAGGAGGGATGGGGCTTTCCGCTCATCAGCCGACGGTTACAATGTCGATGTGCATGCGGGGCGGGCTTCAACCACACCCGTGCCCAAAGTTCGGCTCGCTTTCGCATTGGTCTCCAGGAGTTTTCGTGATGCGCATGCTGGTTCACGTCAGGTTTCCGCATGGGAAATTCAATGCTGCGGTTCGCGACGGTACGGTTGGTGCCAAGGTCGAGCTGATCCTGGCCGAAACGCAGGCCGAGGCCGTGTATTTCACCGAGTACAACGGCCAGCGTTGCGCCATCATGATCGTCGATGTCGCCGACCCGTCGCGCGTGCCCCGAATTGCCGAGCCGTGGTTCCTGGAGTTCAACGCCGATGTCGAATTTCACATTGCCATGACGCCCGCGGACCTCAATCGGGCCGGCCTTGATGACCTGGGTCAGAAATGGGGTTGACCCGCGGCAGGTCAACCCTTGGCGTCGGGGGTACGGGGTTGTCAATTCTGCGCGACCCGCGTGGAAATTGTTTCCTGCGCGACGCTCGATGCACCGGCCCGCGTGGGCACCGGTTTGCCGCACCCGCAATTTTCGCCCGGTCGCTTGACCTGCGCCCGATATCTGCCAGACTCATCAACATTCACTCACGTGAACTGACGCGACTTGTCTCGCGCCCCCCGCGCAATTGTGCAATCATCACGGCCACAGCTTTCTCAGGGAGAATCTTTCATGCCCGACTCGAATGCGATGAACCGCCGCACTTTTCTGGCCGCCAGCGGCGCTGCCGCCACGACTGCCGCACTTTCGGCGGCGAGTTATGCCCGCGTGATCGGGGCCAACGACCGCATTCGAATCGGGTTCATCGGCGTGGGGGGCATGGGCAGTGGCCATGTCGATGCGTGCCAGGCCCTCAAGGAAAAAGACAATCTTGAGTTTCTGGGCGTCGCCGACTGCTGGAAAACCCGCGCCGACGCCGCTGCCTCCAAGTTGCAGACGCAGGCGTTTACCGACTATCGCAAGGTGCTCGACATTCGCGAGATCGACTACGTCACAATCGCCACGCCCGAACATTGGCACAGCCAGATGACGGTCGATGCCCTGGATGCGGGCAAGGCGGTGTATTGCGAAAAGCCGATGACGCACACGATTCCCCAGGCTCAGGCAGTGATGAAGAAGCAGAAGGAAACCGGTCTGGCGTTGCAGGTGGGCGTGCAGGCCATGTCAGACGACAGCTACCGTACGGCCGGCGAAGCGATCAAAAAGGGGGTGATCGGCAAGGTCGTGCAGGCCCAGATTGAGTACGTGCGGCGGTACGACAAGCAGGGGCCGTGGCGCTTGCCCGAAGTCACCGACAACCAGCCGAAACCCGCCGACCTCGACTGGAACGCTTGGCTCGGCCATGCCCCGAAAATTGACTGGAACCCGCATCATTATTTCGAATGGCGAAACTACTCGACGTATTCGGGCGGCATCGCCACGGACCTGTTCATTCATCGCATCACGCGGATCATGCGTGCCTGTGACCTGCTGTACCCGCGGCGCGTCGTGGGCATGGGGGGCATCTGGCAGTGGCCCGATGGACGCGACCTGCCCGACAATTTCGAAATGATCTGCGAATACCCGCGCGGTATGACCGTGTATGTCTTGGGCACGATGAGCAACCGCGTGGGCATTGACCACCTGATTCGCGGCTATCGCGGCACGTTGTACTTCACCTCCAGCGGCTGGGTTGCCCGGGATAAAGACGGCAAGGTTCTCGACCAGCACCAGAAGACCGGCGGCGAAGACATTCACCTGCACCACACCAACCTGCACAACCATTTGCGCAATGGTGAGCCGCTGAATTGCCCCATGGAACTGGGCATGGCGGGCGTGGTTGCCGTGAACATGGCGAACGAATCGTGGCGCACGAGCACCATGATGGGTTGGGACGCAAAGAACGAAAAAATGGTGCCGGCGCAGACCCTGAATCTGGGGCATACGGCCGAACAAGACACGCCGGCCTAGAATTCGCGACAGTGCACTGTGCACAGGCGATTTAACCACGATCTGACGCCCGGGCGTGGTGCCTGGCCTTGATCCATTGCGCCAAACGCAGTGGCGTGCCAGGGTGCCCCCGCGCGAAATGGACAAATCCGGCAACGGCGGCGGAAACATCGGCAGTTCCGCTTGAACAATTGGCAGCCGGCTTGTAGAGTGGCGGTTTGCGAATCACCAGAATTCACGGAAATCATTCAGACTGAGGAGCATCGAACGCATGGGTGTCAAGAAGACTGGAAAAGGACGCCGAAAGTTGGGCCGCCGTAAACGCCGGATGCGGGCAAAAATCCGGCATCGGAAAGACTGACGCCGCGCGGCCATTTTTGCCAAAATGGCCGCAGCAGCGC
This sequence comes from Planctomycetota bacterium, assembly GCA_021781115.1. Classification (GTDB taxonomy): domain Bacteria; phylum Planctomycetota; class Planctomycetia; order Planctomycetales; family Planctomycetaceae; genus JAJXXL01. Next base: position 9,975 of record JAJXXL010000331.1, on the reverse strand, counting down.
GCCGGGAAGCAGGCCGCGCCTTGGCTGTCTGTTTGACCGGCTGATGATCCGCACGGCGTTCACCATGCAGCGTGGTGCGCATTCAGCACTTCACAATCTCGCCCGGTTGCGCGAACTCCAGTTCGCGCAACCGGGTTTTTTCATTAAATCGCCGGCGGTTTTGGGGCGTGCACCAACTGGTCGGCACGACACTGCCCGCAGGTGGCCTACGATACGTGAACAGTTTTTGATGTTTTGTCTGGCGAAGCCTTGGCTCACTTTGTTAAGATCAAGACGTTCACGCCGACTTTGCCAAATTATCCGCCACGGGAAAAATTCCAATGGCGGTTCCCCCCTGCAAGGTCTGTCGCTCGCCCCGAAACCTGCCTGGTAGCATGAGGCCGAATCGTGAAGCTCGTCCCCCCAACCTGTCGTGCTTGGATTGGAACTTTTGCCGTTTTACTGGCGACCTGCCGCGCGGGTTGGGCCGATGAGCCTGCCCCCGCCGCGCCCCCGGCCGCCGACCCGGCCGCAGTTGCCCGGGCCGACGCGGCCCAAAAGCAGGCCGATGAAGCGCTGGCGAAAAGAGCCGCTGCTGAAAAGGCGCTTGGCGACGAACAGGCGAAGCTGAAAACCGCGCTGCAAAACGTGGCTCGTGCCAAGGCCGACGCCGCCAAGGCCGCCGCCGAGGTTGCGGCCGCTGAAAAGGTGCAAGCTGAAAAGGCAGCGGCCGCGGTGAAAGCCACTGAAGCCGCCAAGGCCCTCGAAAAACCGTTCCAGGATGCAACGGCCGCGGCCAAAGCCGCGACCGACGCCAAAGCAGCCGCCGACAAGGCCGTTGCTGACGCCGAAGCGCTCGCCAAAGCGGTTGCCGACACGGCTGCTGCCGCCAAGCTTGCAGCCGACAAGAGCCCGGGCAACGCGAGCGTCGTCGGCTTGAAGGCATTGGCCGACAAGGTCGCCGCCGAAACGGCTGCCATGATTGCGCCGGCGAAGGCGCAGGTCGATGCCGCGGCGAAAACAGTCAACGACACCGGTGCGGCGGCCAAGGCGGCTGGCGAGAAGCACGCGGCCGCATTGAAAGCCGCAACCGAGGCTGATGCGGCGACTAAAGCCGCCGCCGCTGTGACTGATGCCGCCAAGGCCAACGTCACCAAGGCTCAAGCCGCTGCGGCCCAGGCCGAAGCCCAGGCTGCTCAGGTCAAAACCGGCGTCGATCAGGTCGGCGCAGCGTTGGCAGCCGCGACGCAGGAAGCAAATACGGCGCTGAAAGCCGCCGAAGATGGGTTGGCGGCAATCGGCAAACTTGTTTCGTTTTCACGACAAGTCGCCCCGATCTTCGCCAAGAAATGTCTGGCCTGCCACAATGCCCAGACGGCTAAGGGGCGCTACAACATGGACAGCTATCTCGGCGTCATGAAGGGCGGCGAACAGGGCGACACAATCATTGCCAAGGATGTCGAAGGTTCATTGCTCGTTGAACTCCTCAATGATGGCAAAATGCCCAAGGATGCCGACAAACTGCCGCCCGCCGAAATCGCCCTCATCAACCAGTGGATTATGAACGGCGCGCGGCTCGACGCGGGGTTGAAGGCCGAATCTCAATTGGCGTCGATCATGCCTAAGTTGCCGCAACCTTTGCCTCCTGAAGCGTACCGGGTTCCCGTACCGATCACCGCCCTGGCATTTAGCCCAGATGGCAATCTGCTGGCCAGTTCGGGCTATCACGAAGTTGTCCTGTGGAACCCCAACGACGGCGCCCAGATCCGCCGGATCACAAATATTGCCGAGCGCACCTATGACGTCGAATTCAGCGCCAACGGCCAACTGCTGGCGGTTGCCGCAGGCACTCCGGGTCAAATGGGCGAGGTGAAGTTGTTCAACCCGGCCGACGGCGCGTTGGTCAAAGATTTGATGACGACAACCGATGCGGTCTTCGGCATCGCCTTCAGCCCCGATGGCAAGCGGTTGGCGGCCTGCAGCGCCGATCGTTCGATTCGCGTCTTCAATCTCGAGACATTCGCCCAGGACCTGCTGATTGAAGACCACGCCGACTGGGTCATGGACATCGCCTGGTCGCCCGATGGAACGAAGCTGGCCTCGGCCAGCCGCGACAAGACCTGCAAGGTGTTCGACTCGAAAACCGGCGATTCGCAGGTCACATTTCCGTCGCACGCCGACGTGGTGTATGGTGTCAGCTTTTCACCCGACGGGCAGCAGGTGCTGACGGCCGGGCGCGACAACCGGGTTCGCGTCTGGAACCCGGCTGATGCGAAGCAGATTCGTGAAATCGGCGGTTTTGGCGGAGAGGTTTACCGTGTGGTCGTCACGCCCGACGGCAGGGTTTTCACGTGCAGCTCCGACAAACAGGCCCGCGAAAACAAGCTCGCCGATGGCGCGGCGGTGCGCGCCTTCGCCGGCCACCAGGACTGGATCTACAGCATCGCCTTTAACCCGGCGACGAAAAAGCTGGCCACCGGGAGTTGGGATGGCGAAATTCGCATCTGGAACGCTGACGACGCCAAAAACCTCGCCGCGTTTACCGCAGCCCCCGGTTTCAAGCCGCCTACAGCGACCGCAGCAAAGTAGCCGTGCGCTCTGGGCGTTCATCACATGGGCACCGATTGGCCGCGGCGGTCATTTATGCCTGGCGCGCCGAGAGTATCGGGCCATTTCGCGAACGGTGCGGCATCGCGCCCCAAGATCCCGGTAACATGGGCTGCGGGGGGCCTGTCACGTCGGATCCTCGTTGTGCTGGAAGCGGTTCGGCTCTCACCCGATAATCCGGAACGCTCTTGCCGTTCCAGGCGGCATTCCTGCCCGGCACCGATTGCGATGGCGCGACGAAGCCGCCTCGCTCGACAGGTCGGCGATGGCGTCGTGAATATCATGATTATCATTGGGGCAGTTTCGCGCGCCGCGTATTCAATTCAGATACCCATCGCCTGTCGTCGTATTTGCCGGTACCAGGAGCATCGTCATGTATAACTCCTGTTCTTTGCAGATGTTACGCTGTGGCCGACGATGGTGACGCGGGTTTGTCGAAGGTGGTTGTGCAGGGCTGCGCCACGAGGGAGCAGTTACAAAGTGCGTAACACCGACATGAAGTGGGCGAGTCGGGTGAAACCGTCTTCGTGGGCCATGCCGCGCGAACGCGAACCGACCGAGGGCTGGGCACATCAATCGGAAATCGACCGGCGGCTGGCAATTATCTCCGCTGTGCGTACTCGACGCGTTCGCGGCGAAGGCAAGCTGTTTCGTGAACATCTGCATCTTCGCCTTGGTTTTTGACCGGCTGCCGACCATAATGAAATCTGAAGGTTTTGATCGCTCAATTGGCCGTATCCGTTCGAAATTGTGGACCCCAAGCGAATGAGTTCATTGCCGGCATCGAACGAGCCGCTCAACCGCCGTGAATTTCTGGGGGCCAGCGCCAAAAACGCCGCCGGAGTGGCCGCGGGGTTCGTGGGTTGGGCCGGCGCAGCGGGGGCCAAAGCATCGCCCGGAGAACGGGTGTCGGTGGGCGTAATCGGCGTTCGAGGGCAGGGCAAGACGCTGGCGAGTGAATTTGCCAGTCTGCCGGATGTTGACATCGTTGCCCTGTGCGATGTCGACGAAGGGGTTTTGGCGAGCGCCGCAATCGCGTTGCAGGCCGAACAGGGCGGGGCGTCGCCTTGCGTTGCTGCCGATTTTCGTCGGCTGCTCGACGACCGCACAATTGACGCCGTCGTCATCGCTGTGCCCGACCATTGGCACGCCCTGATGACCTGCATGGCCTGCCAGGCCGGCAAGGACGTGTACGTCGAAGCGCCCGTAACGCACACGATTCGCGAAGGGGCGGTCATGTCGGCGGCGGTCGACCTGTCAGGCCGCGTTGTGCAGTCCGGGTTACAACAGCGCAGCGGCACGCATTTTCAATCGGCGATCGCCTATATTCGTAGCGGTGGGTTGGGCAAGGTGCAGTTGGCCAAAGCCTGGACGGTTCACCAGCGAAAGTCGCTGAGCGGCAAGGCGGCGGCTGCGCCGCCTGCAGGGGTCAACTTCGATTTGTGGCTCGGGCCAGCGCCGAAAATCGCGTTTCACCCCAACCGCTTTCATTACAACTGGCACTGGTTCTGGGACTACGGCAGTGGTGAACTCGGCAACTGGGGCGTGCACATGCTCGACGTGGCTCGTTGGGGGCTGGGCGTCGATTTACCCACTCAGGTTGCGGCGACCGGCGGCAAACATTATTTCGACGACGCTCAGGAAACGCCCGATACCTTATTCGTTCAGTACAGTTACCCCGGCTCCACCATCACCTGGGAACATCGGCTGTGGAGCGCCCACGCGCCTGAAGGCCGCAGCACTGCCGCAGCATTCTATGGAGACCGGGGCACGCTGATTGTCGATCGCGGCGGGTGGAAGGTATACGGCAGCCGCGATGCGGCCGTTGCCGAACCGACGGCAACTCTCGCACCGCACTTGGCCAACTTTATCGACTGCGTCAAGACCCGGCGGCAGCCGGCGTGCACGATTGCGGCAGCCAGCGTCAGCAGCGCGCTGTGCCACTTGGGCAACATCGCGCACCGCCTGGGGCGCAGCGTGAACTTTGACCCGGCCGGCATGAACTTCGGCACCGACGATGCGGCCAATTCGCTGTTGACGTGCGAGTATCGCTCGCCCTGGCTCTTGCCGCCCATCGGGTGAAATTGCCTGGGGTGGCACGGGCCGGTCGCAATTCAGCGCGTTGAAAAATCTTTCAGCTCGTACCGGGCGCCGCGATAGGCGGCGAGCATAAATGCTCGCGTTGCGAGGCATTCGCGGTAGTGTTCGGCCGCCTGGTCCTGTGCGCCCGCCAGCGCCTGTTTCTGGCCGATGAAGTAGTGCGCTTCGCACACGCGGCTGGTTTGCAAACTGGTGTTCGGGGCTTTCGCCGCATCGAGCAGTTCCTGGTCGCTGATTTCGGCCCGCAGAAATCGTGCCAGGCTCGTCACCCAATCGGGCGAACCGGCGGCGGGCTTGACGGCGCTCAGGGCGACTGCAGCCGCATCGGCCTTGCCGGCGCGGGTTTGCGCCAGCGATTGCCACGGCGCCAAATGCCGTAATTGCGGTGCCCGGCGGAGTGCTTCCTGAAAATCGGCGGCGGCGCCCGTGTAATCTTTCTGGAAGAAGCGGGCAAAGCCCCGTTCTTCTCTGACGGCCAAATCCTGCGGCGCCAGGTTCAGAGCGTCGGTGTAATCTTTGATCGCTTCGGGCAATTTGCCCTGCATCAGCCGGGCCGTGCCACGTAACCGGTGAGCCATGGCGGTTCGCGGAGCCAGCGCCAGCGCCTGGTCGAAATCGCCTTCGGCGGCCATCGGCTCGTTTTGTTCGATAAGGCACACGCCGCGGTTGACGTACCCCATGGAAAACTTGGGGTCGATTTGCGTCGCGCGGGTGAAATCGCTCATGGCTCCGTCGAGGTCGCCCGATGTGCGGCGGTAAGCGCCGCGGTCGTTGACCAACAATGCGTTGTTTGAAAATGCGCTCACGGCGCTATCGTAGGCAGCCAGGGCAGCGTCCTTTTGCCCGCCGGCGGCGTACGCACGGGCCAATTCGAGATGGGCGGCCAGGTGGTCGCGGCTCAGGCTAATGGTTTCCTTGAAATCAGCGGCAGCGTGGGGTGTGTCTTTTTGGACCTCATAGGCCAAGCCTCGTTGATACAGCAGGTTGCCCTGATCCGTGGCGGAAACACCGGGGCGCTGAATAACCGGCCCGGCGACTTTGACGGCCAGAGCGGCGTGATCGGGCCGCTTCTCGATTTCAGCCAGCGACGTCAGCCCGTACAGGTAAGGAATGTACAACCATGCATGTTCGAGGCCGGCCAGCGCCAGCGCCTGTCGCGAATCGGCAATGCCGTCGCGAACCTGTTTGTTGTCGCCTGCAATGCGGCCCAGCTCGATTTTCGCACTGGCGCGCATATGGTAGGCCACGTGGTCGGTTGGCTCAGTTTGTAATAGCTGGTCGGCCAACGCCACTACCTTGTCGTAATGGCCGCCCTGGTAGGCTGTGTCGATGTCGGCATGTGCCTGATCGAGCGCTTCCTGCCGGGCGTCGGATCGGCCATTTTTACGAAGCATATCCCGCAGGCGGGGCGGCGCGTCATCGCGTGCGGCGGCGTCACGTGGGTTGTCGCGGTTGGTGTCGCGCGGGTTGTCGCGTTTGCCGCCCAACCCGAATGGAAACTGTGCATGTGCGCCAGGTGTCGCGGCAAACAGCAGGCTGACGGCCAGAAGCAGAATGGCAATGCGTGGCATAAACAGACTTTCGCGAGGATGGGCAAGGCTTCGCGCCGGCTGAGGGCGCGACACGCCGAGGCAATCAGGCTGGATGTTTCAGACGCTGCGAACGGCAGGCTTCAGTTTTTGTGCACCCTGCGCGAGTTCGACCCCGCAGCCCGACGCCGATGCGACCAGCCAACTGCAACGATTGTGATTAACCTGAGCTTGTTTCCAATTATGATGATGCGTTCATGCCCGTTTGTAAAGGACGAACGCTGCGTCTTTTCGCTCGTTGCACATTTTGGGCAGTTTGAAAATGCCCCCTTCACGCGTGCCGCCAAAATTCGCCTGTGCGCCTTTTCGCTCGAAACGATATACTAGCGCCCGGCGAGTCGTTCGTGGCGGGCGGCTGTGCACGATTTCCACACATCAAACCCGATCGCGATTCCATGCCAACGGTCGTAGAACAGCAGTATCGGCCCGACGAACCTGCGAGGGATGCGGCTCTATCGACCGATGCGACAACCCGCGTGCCTGATGCTGAACCGCCGATCATTTACTTTGACGGCATTTGCGGCTTGTGTAGCCGGGCTGTCGATTTTGTCATTCGCCGCGATCACCGACGACAGTTTCGCTTCGCGCCCTTGCAGGGAGAAACGGCGCGGCGGCAGTTGAACATTCAGCCCGGCGAAACATTGACCACGATCATTTTGACCGATGAATGCGGACGGTACGTTCAGTCGGACGCGGTATGGCGGGTGCTAGATCGCTTGGGTGGAAGGTGGCGGCTGGCGGGTGGGTGCTTGCGGCTGGTTCCGGTACCGCTGCGCAACGTCGCGTATCGGTACATTGCCAACCGCCGCTACCGCTGGTTTGGCAAGCGAACAGCGTGCCGTTTGCCAACCTCTGCCGAACGCGAACAGTTTCTGCCGTAAGGAGCGGGCGCATGATGCCGCTGCCGACTGTACGGTCGGGCCCAAACCGCGGCGTCGCGCGGGTTGGCGTTCGCCCTCGCCCATATGCCGACACGATGCGCGATTCAAAACTCCAGGATGAGGCCATGTATGCTTGAAAAAGAACGCATTTCTGCAGAAACGGCGGAACCTGCCAGTGCAGCCGCGCCCGCCACGATGCTTTCGGGCAAGCTCGGACGAATTCGTCGTCGCGTGGGGGCGGTGCTGTTCCTGGCAGCCATGGTCATACAGCAAACCGCCTGGCATTGGCTGGCCGAAGACCGCACGCGGCAGGTCATGGTGGCGATCATGATTGTGGCCTTCGCGTTGCTGGTTTTGGTGCTGTGGTGGATGTTCTTTCCCGGCGCGACCTGGCGGGCACGATTTCAAGGGGCGGCCGCCGTCGCCGTGGCAATTGGCATTTGGATCGGGCTGTTCCGACTCGACGGGTTTTCTGGCGAAGTCCTGCCTCAGTTTTCCATGCGCTGGAAGCCGGCCGCCGGCCGGCCGGCACGAGCACTTGCCAACCCACCCGCAGCGGTTGCCAAGCACCAACCGGGTGGCGCGGCGGAAGTGCGGCGGCCGCCGCTTGTCGAACCGGGCGACTGGCCTGAGTTTCGCGGCTCAAAACGCGATGGAGTCGTGACCGATTTGCAGCTCTCAAAAAACGAAAGCGATTATCCGCCGCGATTGATGTGGCGGCGGCCCGTGGGCGCCGGCTGGTCGTCGTTTGCTGTCGTGGGCCCTTGGGCGCTGACGCAGGAACAGCGGGCCGACGATGAGGCAGTCGTCTGCTATGAACTCGAGACGGGCCGCGAGATTTGGGTGCACACGGATCGGGGGCGATTTGTTCGCGAGCCCTCGGGCGAAGGCCCGCGCGGCACGCCCACCGTCGTCGCCAATGGTGTGCTGACTGTCGGGGCGACCGGGTTGCTCAACTGCCTCGACCTGGCCACCGGCGCGGTTCGCTGGTCGCATGAAATCCTGACTGAAAACTCGGCGCAGAACAAAGAGTGGGGAACGTCCAGCTCGCCGCTGGCTTTCGAAGACCTGGTCGTGGTGAACCCCGGTGGGCCCAATGGCCACGGCGTCGTGGCGTACGACCTGAAAACGGGCGAAAAGCGCTGGTCGGCCGGCAATGACAAATCGGGCTATGCCTCGCCTCAGTTGGCCAAAATCGGGGGTGTCGAGCAGATTCTGGTGTTCGATGCCGCGGGCCTGGCCGGGCACGACCCGCACCGCGGAACCGAGCTCTGGAAGTTTCCGTGGAAAAATGGACCGCAGATCAGTGTGGCCCAACCAATCGTGCTCAGCGACCACGAGGTGTTCGTGGGCAACGGTTATGGCCATGGCTGCACGGTCGTCGAAGTTCTGGCCGATGGCAAAGCCTGGACGGCCACGGCCTTGTTGCCAGCCAGTACCGCGAAGAACCTCAAGCTCAAATTCAACGGGGCCGTGGCGCGCGACGGCTTCGTTTACGGTCTCGACGAAGGAATTCTCACCTGCTTCGACCTCAAAACGGGCGAACGCCGCTGGAAGCGCGGGCGCTACGGCTACGGGCAATTGCTGCTGGTCGATGACGTGGTGCTGGTGCAGGCCGAAAGCGGCGAAGTCGTGCTGGTACAAGCCAGCCCCGAAGACGAAACCGTGCTGGCCCGGTTTCAGGCTCTCGACGACAAAACCTGGAACCAACCGGTCATCTGCCATGGCAAGTTGCTCGTCAGAAACGCGACCGAAGCTGCATGCTACGACATGGCCCCCAAGGCGTTGGCGAATGTGCGGCCAGAACGCAGGCATGGTTCCGATTGATCAGATCGACCAGCGCGAGCGTGTGCGACGACGTTGAGCCGGCCGTGGACGGCGAGCCGCAGTCGTTTGCTGAATCTTTTGTTCAAATGGTCGTCCTTGACATGCCTGCGGCGTCTTGATAACGTTCGTAAAGGCGGTCTGTAAGGCCGCCGCTGTTGTTTGACAACGCAGCCGGATTGGTGCCGAACCGGTCTGGCCCAACCAACCCGGGGGATTAGCTCAGCTGGGAGAGCGACAGGCTGGCAGTCTGTAGGTCAGGGGTTCGAGCCCCCTATCCTCCACTCAATGTAAGTTCTGCTGAGATGGTAAGTTACGGTTAAATGTTTCAGGGCAGGCGGTCGTCAGCCGAAACGGCAACGACCGTAGTTTGGGCGGGCAGAATCCGCGTGATGGTCCAGCCAAATACGAGTGGCTGATGTTCAAATGGCTGGGCGAGCGGCGGTCGTCCTCTCAATCACACGATGTTGGCTGTTCGCCGATCCAGACGCGATCATCGGCGATTCGTCAAGCGCCAGGACGCGCTCGGGCCACAACCGCCGCGCGACGTCGTTATGCCCCCAAGGAGGGGACGACAAAGAATGTGAGGAGGGCCAAGTGCGGTCAAACTCACGATCGGACGGGCACCGTCGCCGCAGGCTCAGGGTGAGGCGGGCGACGCGGCCCAAGTTTGATCCGCCGATTTCGCCGATTGAATGCTGGCTTTTTTCTGTTCAATCAGCGTTCATCGGCGGATCCATTGGAGTTTGCTGCGTCGATCGGCGGTTCAGTCGAACAGCCAGCTTGCCGCCGTCGCTTCGGGCAGGCCGAGCGCGGTGAAGAAGCTGTCGAGTTCGGCGGTGGCTGACGAATCGTCGGCGGTCGCCGGGGGCAACGCCGCGCCGGGGGCGGCGGTTTCGGTACTCGTGGCGACCGTCGCACCGGCCGTGCCGCCCACCGTGTTGCCGAGCGCGATCGTCGGGCCGGTGGCGCCGCCGCCCGTCGTGCCCGCCACA
>JAJXXL010000375.1 GCA_021781115.1 Planctomycetota bacterium | reverse complement strand
CTGCATCCGTCACGCTCGGTGTCGCTGGCGGTCTTCCATTCGAGCATGCGCTTGTGAGTCAGCAGCATCCGTACCCCGGTTCGCAGAATGGCGTCGAGGCTCATATACGCTTCATAGGGGAGAAACGTGATTGTCATTGCGGCCTGGCACAGGCTCAGGCCCAGCGCCCTGACGACGTCGCGCAGGTGCAGGGCCAGGGGCACATCGCTCGCTTTCCGAAACAGCGACACGAGCGCCACGCAAATCGTGGGAATGACGACAAACCCCAGCAGCACGGCGCTCCACACCCCTGCCGGAGGCAATGTCACCCACCCCCAGAGCAGCAGCAACACCAGCGTTTCGGGAACGATGCTCCTGCGCAGGTTGTCAAGAATCTTCCAGCGGGAGAGGAGGCTGATGGGGTTTCGCTCCAGCCGTCCGCTCGGTCCCTTGATCAGCGGCAACACCCAACTCGCAATCTGCCAGTCTCCGCGAATCCAGCGGTGTCTGCGGCTGACATCGGTGTTGTAGCGTGAGGGGTAACTCTCATAGACCGGAATGTCACTCACCAGGCCTGAGCGGGCATAGCAGCTCTCGAGCAGATCGTGACTGAGGATCTGGTTCTCACGAAAACGATTCTCCATCGTGACCGTGAACGCATCGACATCGTAAATTCCCTTGCCAATGAACGAGCCTTCGTGAAACAGGTCCTGATACACGTCGGAAACGGCGCGCGTGTAAGGGTCGATACCCGGTTCGCCACAATTCAGGCGCGCGAACCAAGACGGGCCGCTTTGTTCCATAGTGGTTGCCACGCCTGGCTGCAGGATCCCGTAACCTTTGGTGACTATGTTTCGCCGTTTATCGACTTGAGCATGATTGAGTGGGTGTGCAAGCGTGCCCACCAGTTGCCGCGCAGTATCGCGCGGCAACAGCGTATCGGTATCCAGCGTAATCACGTACTTCACCCGCGACAGGTGCGACGTTTCGCCGACAATCAGCGAAAATTTGTCGTGTGCACCGCCCCGCAGGAACGCGTTGAGGTCGGCCAGTTTCCCCCGCTTGCGCTCATAGCCCATCCAGGTATCTTCCTGAGAATTCCAGCGCCGCGGGCGGTGGAACAGAAAGAAGATGTCGCCGCCGTCAGCCCGATATTGTGCGTTGAGCGCTTCAATTCCCGCCTGAGCCAGTTGCAGAATCGACTCGTCTTCGGGCAGGTGTTGCTGAGCCGCGTCGCCAAAGTCTGTCAGCAGGCAGAACCGCAAGTTTTCATCGCGGTTGGCCAGATAGCGCACTTCCAGCCCCTCAAGCAGCAGGTTCACATTTCGCACATTGCCAGCCATTGTTGGAATCGCAACCAGGGTGTTGAACTCTGGCGGGATTCCGGTTGAAAAATCCATCCGCGGCAGCCGATGCGGTTTAATCGACAGCGTGACCAGCCAGTTGACCACGCTCACGGCCAGGTGAGTCGCGCCCACGAACAGCAAACATCCCACGGCCCATTCCCGGCCGCCCGCAAGTTCAACGTGCCACAGCACGCCACCTGTCGTTGCCGCGGCCAGCAACACGATCGCGCCGAGATACAGCGTCAGTGGAAAATTAAGCGCGAACCGCGCGGCGCCGGCTGTCATCGACGGCCGCATCTGTGTTGCGTGTTCCAGTTCGGGCAAGCCCTGGTCGACGAGAAAGTAGCCGACGTGGGCCGGCCGTTCGTCAGACGCAGGATTGACCGGGTTTTGCCGCGCGAGTTGCACAGCCTGGCGGGCGACCGCGTGCTCAGTCATTGTCGTGCGGCGCGCTGTTTTTTCGATAACATGCCGATAATCGTCACGCGTGCCGAAGTCCATTCCACCGTACACGCCCGCGGGGTCGCCAAGCAGCGTCTGCTCGACGATGCTCAGTGCCTCGACAAACTTCCGCCAGTCGATCGCCTCTAACTCGCGCAGACTGCCGATGCTGTTGCTGATGGAGACCTGGTCGACCGCTTGCTGCTGCCCCTCAGACTGCACCATTTGCTCAATCGTCTGCCCGTGGTCGCCCAGACGCTGTTCGATCCAGGCGAGCGGCACGGTGAGCGCCGGGCTTTGGCCGCGCAAACGCCGCGCCATTTCTGCGACAAAATCGCTCGACAACACGGGGTCGGGGCGGGCCATGTCCGCCACGGCGAGAATCAGCTTGTTGGGGGTTTGCTCGGCGCATTCGATGAACTGGTCGGCCCATTGGCCGGCTTGGCTGCGATTCAGCGTCGCCTTGGCAATGCGGGCCGCCACCCGCCGCAGGTTTTCGATCAGTGCCTGCCGCATCATGATCGGAATCGCCCATAGCTCGCCGAGCTTCAGATACTCCGTCTTCTGATACGCCCCGACGAAGCTCCGCAGCGATTCGGCATCGACGCGACCATCGACATGCGAAATCAACTCGAGTGCCAGATCGTAGACGCGCGGGTAGCCGGCCGACGGCCCGTTCAAGAGTCGCGGCAGGCCCCGGCTGTACTGCTTCGGCAAATGCAGGCGCGCGGTGCGAATTTGCTCTTCAATCAAATGAAAGTTGTCGAGGAGCCATTCGCTGGCGGGAGAAATCCGCCGATTATGCTCGACCGCCTCCGTCACCACTTTGTATGCGTCCAGCAGCACCTGCTCATTTTCAGCCAGTCGGGCCAGCAACCGATCCGGGCCGCGACGCTGATCAATCTGGTGCCATTCGGCGAGCGACTCAGCGTGTCGTTCCAACTGATCAACGCTGAACAATTCGGAACGTAGCGGCAGGTCGTCTCCAAACTCGCGGAACAACCCGTCGACACCGATACGCGTCATCAACCGTTCGACGCCTTGCCGAATGCTTCGGGTCTGAAACTTCAATGCAACTCACTCCTGGTCATTTTCACGGGGCTTGGAACCTCTGCATTGAGCCCGTCATTCGCGCCGAAGCGATACGCCATTGAAATCCAAGAGCGTGTGGAAAGCGGTTTCGCAGGCAGGATATTTTGAGCGGGCTCATCAAGCCTTCAGCCGAGCTGATCGACCCGCCCACGCCCCGCTTGGACCTTGGTCGAGGGCTGTGCGCCGACATTCTCCGACTGCCGAACAACCGTTCGAGAAGTGCGCCGCAGCGCCCCGGTTTTGAAGACGTAAGGTCCGAATGCGCCCCGGCGCGACATCGTTCTCGCCCGCCGAAAACCTCGAAAACAAACCGTCGTACATTGCTTTCAGGGAATGCACGACGTAATCGGCAGAACACCCGCGCCGCTCTGGTATGTGTCATTGCAATGCGCTGGTTACCCGCGCAGCGGGCTGCGCCTGTTCGACAGCGGGGGCTGTTCACTGCGGCGTTCACAATGAAACAACCTGGAACGGGTTACGGTTGGCAGTCAGACAACTCGCCGCATCCCGCCCAAGTTGGTGCGATACGAATCCTTCGGAATTCGCCAAATGGCTGACGCACTCCGTAGGCACATAGCCAGCTTTAATGTCGACGAGGGCTACTTTTGCGCGTGCTGCTGTGCCATCTTGGCATGTTTGCTGGATTCCTGGCTGTGCTCTTGAGCGCTCGCTTCGTGCTGCACTGCCTCTTCGTGCTCGTCCAGGTCGCGATGATGTGCCGCTTCGCGGTGATGGTGCGCGGCAGCCTCATGCTCTCCGGCGGCAAGGTGATGATGTTGGCTCGACGCATGCTTTGTTTTTACGGTCATCAAGCAGTCCTCCTGAAAATGACGCTCGTGGCGTCGACGGGCAAAACGCCCATCAGAGGTCCACCACAACACGTCTCCTCTTCGCACGTTCAGCCGGCGATGGCGCGTAATGCCGCCACAAGCCAAAAAAAAACGGCGTGAGCGAACACCCTGGGGGGCTCGCTCA
>JAJXXL010000485.1 GCA_021781115.1 Planctomycetota bacterium | reverse complement strand
GAATCATTCGCGCTACGCGCCCTGCCAGTCGATGCCGAGCATGATTGCGTTCAACCCGCTGCCAATGCCCAGCCAGGCCATGCGCTCGCCCGGGCGAACATGCCCGCGTTCGAGGCCGATGGCGGCGGTCAGCGGCAGTGCGGCGGCGCCGGTGTTGCCCAGAAACTCGACCGTCGAAAAATCAATCCTTGGGTCGAGCCCCAGTTTTTCATACAGCAGGCGGCGATGCATTTTGCCCACCTGGTGCGTAAACGCCTTGCCCACGTCGGCATTGCTCCACCCCAGTTCACGCAGCGTTTCACCCCAGGTTTGCCCCGCGAGTTCGACCCCCGCCTGCAGCAGCGCCTCTGAATCGGTTTGCATTCGCGGGCGGGAATCGCCAAACGTCTCGGCGGCGGGGCCGCCGGCGCACAACTGGTGGCTGCCCGTTTCGGCCCGAAACGCGCCGCCCAGCAAGCGGTTCTCGGTGCGCGCGAGGCCGCGGTGGCACAAAACGATCGCCGCCGATCCCGAGCCGATCGTCAAGGACGCGAATGCCAGTTTGACATCCTGGCGGGTCACGTGCGGGTTGCCAATCAGGGTGTCGATCGTGGCTTCGACCAGGTCGCGCCCGATTTCCGTGCCCACGATCAAGCCGGCGCGAACCTGCCCCAGTTCAATCATGTTCGCCAGCAGCAGCACGCCGTTCAGCAGCCCGAGGCAGGCATTGCTGACGTCAAACACGAGTGCCGCCTGCCGCAACTCCAAGGCATGGTGCACGCCGCTGGCGGTCGCCGGCTCAAGCTGATCGCGGCAGACCGACCCATGCACGAGCAGGCCGATCTCACGGCGATCGACGCCCGACGCGGCCAGCGCCTGTGCGGCGGTCGCGGCGCTGATTGCGCCGGGCCGCGTGCCCGCATCCCAAAACCGCCGCTCGCGAATGCCGGTCATCATTTCGAGCCGGCCTGCCGGAAAACCGAGGCGGTCGTAAACGGGGGCCAGCCGGGCTTCAATTTCGGCCGAAGTCAGTACGTGCGGCGGCAGAGAGTAGCTCAGAGCCGCAATGCACACGTTGTGATAACGCATACCAGCCATTTCCGACAAGTTGCGGCGAACACGGGGACGTGCCTGACGAACCCGCCAAAGCGCCCACCAGCGTTCACCCACCAGAGGCCCGTTGTCGAAAGGGCCGGCTCACCACCCCACCTGCGCGGAACCTGACGATCGGCAACCTGGCCAGCGGCCGAGGCGAACCGCAGACATGCCGGTGCAGTCAGCGCCGGTTCACAGGACGGACCCGCGCCCGAGGCAACGTCAGCCCTTGGCGCGAACCGGGGCTTGTGCCGCGACGTCGAGGTGCGACATCAGGTCGGCAATTTCGCGCAGGTCGCCTTCGCGTTGTGCATCGGGCGGGGCGAGCGGATCGCGAAACGCCAGTTTGCGAGAACTGCGCAGGTAACGCAGGCCTTCGAGAAGAAGCGAACGTTGATTATCAGACAGATCAAGCGTTTGGTTTTGGGTCATGTTTATTTGTCGGCCGCACTGGGGGGGCAGGTATGGTTTCCGGCGGAACGGTCTCCCCGCTTCACACTTTACGCTCCATGTTACGCGAGGGGCGTCGGGTTCTCAACCGGAAATCCTCTCCGGCAGCACGAAAAAATGATACTCATTCAGGATCGTATGCGGGGGCCGAAACCTTTGCAATCTCTTGGGGCGGCGATAGCCTGCGCACAGCCGCTTTTACCGCTGTCGCTACGAATTCAGGAACGCCCGCCCGCGCCAATGCCATTCGGGTCGCCGATGACCGGCGTGCCAATTGAACCAGTTGCGCCCGACCTGCCGCCGAATAGACCGTTGTCGTCACAGTTTGTGGAATGTGCGGTATGTGGCGCCCGGCGGGGTTAGTCGGGGGTGCTTCGCAGTCGGCCGTGCCGGTACGCTTCGGCCATAGCCAGGGGAATTTCTGATTCGGCGAGCACGACCTTGGCCCGGTTTTCCTGGGTCAGGGCCTTCATTTCCTGTTCGACCGCCACGGCCAGGGCCCGCCGCTCTTCGGCCTTGGCGCGGGCCACGCGCACGTCGGCTTCGGCCTGGTCGGCCTGCAACCGGGCGCCCACGTTGTCGCCCACGTCGACGTCGGCAATGTCGATCGACACGATTTCAAATGCGGTTTGCGAGTCGAGGCTTTTGTCGAGCACCGCCTTGGCGATGAGCATTGGGTTGGCGAGCACGAGTTTGTGGCTGGCTGAAGAGCCAATCGCCGAAACGATGCCTTCGCCCACGCGGGCGATGACGGTTTCTTCAGTGGCGCCCCCGATCAACTGGGCCAGGTTCGTGCGCACCGTCACGCGGGCCCGCGCCTTGAGCTGAATTCCATCTTTGGCCACGCCGTCGAGCGTCGTCCGCCCTGTTCGCCGCGGGTCGGGGCAGTCGATCACCTTGGGGTCGACGCTGGTTTGCACGGCTTCGAGCACATTGCGGCCGGCCAGGTCGATCGCGGCGGCCGTGTCCCAGTCGAGGTCGATCTTGGCGCGGTGGGCCACGATCAGGGCCTGGACCACGCGCCGCACATTGCCGCCCGCCAGGTAATGCGATTCGAGCGCTTCGGTGGTAATGACTTCCAGCCCGGCCTGCACCGCCATGATCTTGGTTTCGACGATCACGCGCGAATTCACCTTGCGCAGCGACATCGCCACCAGCGACCAGATGCCCACCCGGGCCCGCGTTGAAAACGCCTGCAACCACAGGTTGAAATAATTGATGAACACCAGCACGAACACGAAAAAGCCGATCAGCAGCAGCATCACGCCCGCCGCGATCAGCAACGTTCTCATGCCCCCTGCGTCGGCCAGCAGCAACATCGACATCGGCTCAAGCCTCACTGAAAATGCCCGCTGAATTGCACCCGATCACCCCGGCATGTCTGAGGCGGCCACCACAGTCGACCGGCCCCCCCCGAAATGATTCACCGTACTGTAGGGCAAAAGCCGCTGAAATGCAAACTGCACGCACGGCCGGTCGGCGTACGCCTGCATTCGCCTTTTCTCGCCCGTCGATGTAGGATATCGACGCCCTGGGAAACGTGCCCTGCCAGCCTGGAGAATTGTCCCGAGCCCCGCGATGACCAACAGCCTGCCCGATCCTCAAACCGCGGTTCATTCGGTAACGGTTCGCCCCGCGCTACGGGCCGATCTGGTGGCAATTGCCGCGTTGATCGAACCGTTCGTCGCCCAGGGCCGGCTCTTGCGGCGGACGATCGACGAACTCGAAACGCTGCTGGCGCACGTATTCGTTGCCGAAGCCGCCGGGCGCATCGTGGGCTGTGCGGCGGTCGAGATTTATTCGCCCAAGCTGGCCGAACTGCGCAGCCTGGCGGTCGAAGCGGCCTGGCAGGGGCAAGGCGTGGGCAAGTTGCTGGTGCAGGCGTGCGTCGAGCGGGCCCGTGAGCGCAACGTGCTCGAAGTGATGACGATTACCTCTGCCGAGGGCTTTTTCAAATCGTGCGGGTTCGATTTCACGTTGCCCGGCGAAAAAAAGGCCCTGTTCGTGCAAACCCGCCACGACGCCGGGTGACGCGCAGCGGCCTTGCCCCAGAGCCACAAGTGCCCGGCACGCGGGTAAGTGAATTGCGTTGGCGATGCCGCGGCGTCAGGAAGTCCTGACAGCGGCCCGCCGTCAGGCTCAGCGCAGGGTGATGAAACGTTCCTGTTGACGCAACTGGTCGCATCCTTCGCGCGGCGGGCGGGTGTGAACTGATTGTTGTCGATGACGGCTCGACCGATGGCACGCGCGCGCTGCTGGATGCGTTGGCCAATGTGACGGGCGGCGATGCGTTGCGGGTCTTGCATCACGCGGCGAAT
>JAJXXL010000114.1 GCA_021781115.1 Planctomycetota bacterium | reverse complement strand
ATCGAGGCAGACGGGTTCGGCCCGTAGGCCTGTGACGATCAGGCATCGGGTTCAACCAGCGGAGTATTGACGGTGGCCGAGTCGCTGTTAATGACGTCGACCATTTGACGGAGCCGACCGACATCTTTGCGGTTGAACTGAAAGACAATCCGGGGCAGGTGGCTCAGGTGCGGGTCGTCGGCCTCCAACGGCAGCGCGGGCGAACGTTCGAACCGCCCGATTTCGAGAATGTCGTTGAATTCGATGTTGAGCCGGGCCAGCAGGGCAGGCGACGGCTCGCGGCTGAGGCGAAAGACCAGTTTCTTTTTCACGTACCGCATGCTGTGGTACACGCAGTAGAAGCGTTGAATTTCCTCGACTGCCGCTTCAGGGCTGTCGGTGATAAAGAACAGCGACAGGTCGGCAGGCGAAATCAGGTCGCGGTTGAGCAGTTGATCGACGATGAAGTCCCGCCATTCGCGCCAATAGCTGCCGCCCGGTTCATCAATGCACACGATGGGCATCAGGTCGCGTTTGCCGGTTTGAACAAGGGTGAGCGTTTCAAACCCCTCGTCCTGGGTGCCAAACCCGCCGGGAAACAGGGCAATCGCGTGAACTTCCTTGACGAACAGCAACTTGCGGGTGAAGAAGTATTTCAGGTTGATCAGCTTGCTGTCGTGATTGATGACATAATTCGCCTCCTGCTCGAACGGCAGCATGATATTGATGCCGATCGACATGGCCTGCCCCGCGCCGACGTGGCCCGCCTCCATGATTCCGCCGCCCCCCCCGGTGACGACCATCCACTCGTCGGCGGCCATCCGCGCGCCGAAATCGACCGCCGCCTGATAAGCCGGGTCGCCTGCCCGCGTGCGGGCCGAGCCGAACACCGTCACTTTGCGCATCCGCCGAAGCGGTTTGAAGACCTTGAACGCATATCGCAGTTCGCGGAGCGCGCGGCTTAACAGCTTCAAGTCACCCCGCGTTGCGGCATCGCGCGCGAGCTTGTCGGCGGTTTCCTTGATTTCAGCAATCAGCGCCTGATTGTCATCAGGCTGTTCGGTCAGGTGCTCGGTGGGCAGAACGACTGATTCGGAAAGATCGGGTTTCGAGCGTGGCTGGCGGGAGGTCATTGGCTGCGCCCCCGAAACTGATCCGCCGGGTACTTGCGCTCGGTTTTTTCGAGCTTGGCGCGCATGGCCGTACTCAGGTCGAGCTCCAAGGCGTCGACCAGGCTGAGCACGTACCAGCAAACGTCGGCAATTTCATCGGCAATTTCGGCGCGTTGGGCCGTGAGTTGGGCCGCGGGAATGGCCCCGGCGGCGTCGGTCCACTGAAAGTGCTCCATGAGTTCGGCAGCTTCGATGGCGATCGACATGGCCAGGTTTTTCGGCGTGTGAAATTGTTGCCAGTCGCGGGCGGCG
This sequence comes from Planctomycetota bacterium, assembly GCA_021781115.1. Taxonomy (GTDB): domain Bacteria; phylum Planctomycetota; class Planctomycetia; order Planctomycetales; family Planctomycetaceae; genus JAJXXL01. The sequence goes on along the minus strand of JAJXXL010000114.1, from coordinate 14,150 downwards.
ACAAACGCCTGCATTGCCCGCCGCAGATCGGCAACGGTCGTGAGTTCGTCAGACATTCGCAAGACTTTCAGTCGAGGGGGCCGGGCGAGCGTGTGGCGGCAGGGCCTGCTCCTGCGATTTTTTCTGGTAACTCTCGCCCAGGTAGATCATCAATTCGAGTGCCAGCAGATCAGCACGGGCCATGACGTGCCGGGTACTGCGATTTCCTAATCCGCGGACGAGTTGTTCGACGCGCATCAAATGCAGTTCCAGGGCCTGGCGGGGGCCCATGCCGGCGATGCACAGCAGTTCTACGAGACGGGCGATTTCGCCCCCCAGGTTTCCGGACCCCATGATGACGTACGTTCGCAGCAATTCCTGGTAATAGGTGTCGAGTTCGGGTGGCAGCGCCAGTGGCTGCGGGCCGGCGGCCGGCGCCACAGCCGCTGCCAGGGGCGTCGCGGGCGGAGTTCGGCGATCGAATTGAGCCAGTTGTTCAAGTTCGTGAATGATTTGCCGTTGCTGGTTCAGCAGATAGTCGGCCTCATCACGTTCGCGGACAAGCCGGCGGCGATCGGCTGCCGACAACCGGTGGTTTTCGCGCGCCACATGCACGCGCTCAATCGCCCGCTGGATGAACGGCACGAGCGCGCGCGATTCCCAGCCGCGCTGCGTCACGAGCAGGTCGGCCCGCACCGATTGGGCTTCGACCCAGGCCGCGTCATCGACGTTGGATACGACCGCCACGACCGGGTCGTCACAGCCGCTGGCGCGGATCGCGCGCGCCACCAGCAACGGCTTGCCGGCCGCCGCGTCGGAAGAGTCTGCAATGACGAGGCAATCGAAGCTTTCGTCGCGCAGCACAGCGAGCATTTCGGCCGCGGTCGAAACCCATTTGAACACCGGTTCGACACACCCGCTGGCGTCGAGCTGCAATGTCAGGCCGACCCACGAGGGCTCGTGCGTGCCAAAGCACAGCAATCGCAACCGGGCCGGAAGGGCTTGCACCTCTTGTTCCGGCAAAGGCGGCGTATCGGCGAGCTGATCATGACGGGCGTCCGAGCGGGGCATGCGAGCTCTTGTGAAGAATCGGTGAATTCTCGCGGGTTGCCATTGGGCGTCATCAACCGGATCCCGCGACGAAATTGCCGCACCGCTGAAGCCCCCACCCCGACTTCCGCGAACATCCGGTCGAGGTGAAAGTGCACGCAACGGCACTTCCAATTGCGCCGAACTATAATGGCAATTGCGAGGTTATGTCAAGTTCATATCCTGGCGGGCAACCTGGGTTAGGTGACACTCTGAAAAAACGCGAGCGGATCGTCCAATTGCTCTTGACTCTGATTTTTATATAATGTACTTAAGTACATTATGTTAATTAGTTCAGTATCTGTTTCAATGAACACCAACGCACGGAGGCAACATGCTGGTACTCAGTCGTAAAGTGGGCGAACGGATCGTGATCGAACCCGGAATTGAAATCGTGGTTTTGAAGGTTCAGGCGAATCAGGTGAAAATCGGCGTCGTGGCGCCGCGCGAACAATCTGTCATGCGGGCCGAATTGCTCGGGCCTGGCGCCGCCGACGAGTTGCCGGGTAACGCGCAGCCGGGGTACATGTCAGGAGGCGACGCGCGGCAGGGCGGCGTTCGGGGCCGCGAGGCGGCCGGTGCCGCGAGTTGCCGCCGGTTTCGGCGCGACGTTCACCGGGCGACCACGAGCGAAGTCGCGCCCTGACTGTGCTGGCGCATGGCGGGCGTGCGGTTACCACGCACATGGGGTGCGGCGAAGCGATCGCCGCACGCCCGGCGCGACGGCAGGCGTGGTGCAGTCGCATGGCGGGGCCGATTCGGCGGCGGGGCCTTCGGCAGGTTGAAGTTCGACGATCCAGAGATTCCTGTAGTGAACCGGGTTGTTGTGATTTTGAAACTTGATCGGTCGGGCGTCCGGGCCTTCCTTGACGCCCCCACCGGTTTTGTTGGGGATTTCGACGTTGTTCTGAACGACGACGCCGTTATGCCGCACGGTGATTCGTGCCGACTGCGTCTTGGCACCGCTGGCATCAAACCGCGCGGCCTGAAATTCGATGTCGTAGGTTTGCCAGGAGAGCGGTGGCAGGCACATGTTCAAATCGGGCGCGCGGGTTTTATACAGGCTGCCGCATTCGTTATTCACCCCGTCGAGGCCGAAGGAGTCGAGGATTTGCACTTCATATCGGCCCTGAATGTACACGCCGCTGTTTCCCCGGGCCTGCCCCCGCGCCGTGGGCATGTAGGGCGTGCGAAACTCAACATGCAGGGAAAAATCGCGATACGGCCGGCGGGTATCGGCGCCAACCTCGAGGAGGCCGTCGGGCGTGATTCGGGCGGATGTCAGATTTTCGGTGGTCGCGCCATCAAACAGCACCGTGGCCCAGGGCGGGGGCGGCGCGCCCAAGGTGGGGCTGGAGCGCTCGACGCGCGGCCATTGCCCGCGATCTCGCCCGGCCAGATCGCGCACGACGGCCTGATAGCCATCGAGCGTAATTGTCAGCGTCGGGCCCGAGAGCGTCGCCACGGCCCCCTGGCGAGCGCCTGTCAACGACCACTTCGCTTGCTGGTCCCAACCGTTGCCGGGTAGGCCGCCGCGGTACACGACGGCCTGAAATTTTCCGTTTCCGAGGGCTACGACCTGCAAGCCGCGCCATTCGTAACGATTGTCATTCGCGAGCACCTCGCCCCAGTATTCGCCCTGAATTTGAAAGTCGGCGTCGGCCTGGGCCGGGTCAGTCGTTGCGACGAGCGGGGCGTTCTGCGCCAGGGTGGGGCCGGCCGCGGCGCAGGTCGCCGTTGTGATCGCGGCCAAAACGATTCCGCGTAAAACCGGCGGCAGCATGGGAGCTTTCCTGTGGGGGTATTTCAGACGGCAGGCGGTGGCCGAAAAAAAAATCGCTCACAACCGCACCGAGGATTTTTGCCTGGCAATCGTCATTTGCGGCCCAGCATTCGGTCGAGCGAATCGCCCGTCTGGAAGATCAACGCTTCGGGGTAGTGCGCGTACGGATGAAAATACTCGAACGTCAGGTAGTCATGATAACCAGTCGCGGCGAAGGCTTCGAGCACAGCGGGCCAGTTCGTCGTTCCGTCGAGCAACGGTCGAAAGGCCTCGAGCGAATGGTCGGTGCCTTTCTTGGTGAATTCCTTGAGGTGCACGTTTTTTATCCGCTTGCCCAGAATCGTGATCCAATGCTCGGGAAACTGAAACAGCATGATGTTGCCCGTATCAAAGTGCACCTGCACGTGATCGCTATGGAACGAATCGACAAAGTCGATCATTTCTTGCGGCGTCATGAGGTAGCCATTGAAGAAGATGTTTTCGATGTTCAGGCTGACGCCCAGCTTTTCCGCCGCTGGCAGCAACCGGGCGATCGCCTCGCGAGCCCGGCGGTCGCACACGTCGTTGGCAACGGGTTCATAATCCGTTCGCCAGGGAATGTGCACCGCGCCGGGCACAACCAGCAGGTTCTGCACGCCGAGGTCATGCGCGGCCTGGGTCATCTTGGCGGCGAGTTCAAGGCCGCGGCTGCGTTTTTCAGGGTCGTGGCTGGTCAGGGGGTAGGGCCAGAACAAGAACGAACACAACCCGCTGATGGCAATGCCGATTTTGTCGGCGAGCCGCCGCAGGGCAACGTAATCGGCGGTTCCCGATTTGGGCGAGAGGTCGTTTTCGAGGTCGTAGTTGAGTTCGATTCCATCGAAGCCGGCCGCCTTGGCCAACCGCAGGCACTCTTCGAGCGACATTTTGTCGGGATACGGAAACGCCCAGAGATTGATCGACTTTTTCATGTCGTATCGTCGGGCAGGGGTGCGTTTTGGCGCGGGCTCCGGCGTGAGGCTTGGGGCGGCATTCTGAGCGAACGCCGCCGCGCCCCCGGCCGAAGCCAGAGCCGAACTGATGGCGGCCCGCCGCGTCAGCATCGGTCCGGGCGCATCGAATGGATTGAGCATGCATCACACTCCTAATTAAGACCGCCCGAACCTGAGCGCTGCACACGACGCCAACGCAGAATGCAGGAAACCACAAACTGGGCGGCCCGTCAAGAACTATGCGAGATTTGCAAACAGGCCGGGCAGATCGACACCCGGGTGCCGGTGGGCTAAACTGGATCTGGGCCGCAAGAGTTCAGACGAAACCTTTTGGTCCGCTGCGTCAATCTGTATCAGCCGGGACGTTCCCCCCTGTGGGTTTCGAACGCTGCCGCCGATTCGGGGGGCAGTCGCCGCCGGTCGGCGCGATGGCAGCCTGTCGCCTTGAATTGAACCAGAGGTTGGCGAGGAGTCGGATATGCAACAGAGCCCCTCGAGCCGGGCGTCGCATTTGCGAGCGATTGTCGTCTGCACTGTGCTGGGTCTGATCGTCGCCACCTGTTGCACCGCCCGGGCGCAGCAACTCACGGCCGATGAACAGGCCGCACTGGTGCTCAACGGTGCGCGGCGCGCATTTAACGAAAAAAACTATCCGTTTGCCATTGAGCGGTTTCGCGAATTTCTCAAGCAGCACGGCGGGCATCCGGCGGCGCGCGATGCGCGATTCGGGCTGGGGCTGGCGCTGCTCGAAGGTTCACAGAAAGATTTTCAGGGAGCGCTCGACGCACTCCAGCCGCTGGAAGGCGATCAGGGTTTTGCCGATCGCCCGCTGGTGCTGTACTACCTGGGTTATGCCCAGCGCGGTTTGGGCAACCTCGAACTGGCGCAGGGCGTTGCCAAACCGCAGGAGGCAGCCCAGCGCCGGCAGGCGGCCATGCCGCGGTTCGACCAGGCGGCGCAGAAATTTTCGGCCGCGGTTGTGGCGTTCGCCGCTCGGCTGAACGCCGCCGCGCCAGCCAGCGATGCGCCGGTGTACCACGACTGGCTGGCTCGCAGCGGTTGCGATCTGGCCGAAATGCTGTTGCAACAGGGCAAATTTGAAGACGCCCGCAAGGCGGCCGATCGCGTTCTGACCGAGCCGGCCACCAAAGCGGGGCGGTACCAGCGGCTGGCCGCGTATTACTCGGGCTACGCCAGTTTTTCGCTGAAGGATTACGTTGCGGCCGGGCGCACACTGGGGCCGCTGTCACCCTTCGGCGACCCTGTCTTCGGCGTGCATGTGCGGTACCTGCTGGCCCGCACTCACCATCTGGCCGGTGAACGTCCCGAGGCCGCGGTTCACTACGCCGCGGTGCTGGCCGAGTATGAAAAGGGTAAATCGGCCGCCCAGGTCGCGCTGCAAAACGCGCAAGCGCTCAAAGACCAGCCCGATGAAAAAGCCCGGCTCGAAACGCTGGTCAAAAGTCCGCCGCCAGATTATGTGGCGCGGGGTGCGTTCTTTTGGGCCGTGTTGTTGTGTGAACAATCGCAATATGCCGACGCCCTGCCGTTGCTCGCCGCGTACCCGCAAAAATACGCTGCGTCGGCCTTGCTCAAGGATGCGGCCCTGAGGCAGGGAATCTGCCAGGTTCAGCTCAAGCAGTTTCCCGACGCGATTCGGACATTGCAGCCGCTGCTCGATCAGCCCCCGCTGGCCGACCAGGCTTTGTGGTGGACGGCCCGCGCCCAGTTGCGCATGGCCGACGTCAACAACGCCCCCGCGTTGGCCGAGGCACAGCGTGCCGCCGCCGAAAACCTGCGCAAAGCCGCCGAGCGCGCGCAGCAATCAGGGGCCGCCGACGCTGCCGCCCGCCTGCGCCGCGGCGAAATTCTGCTGGAACTGGCCGATACGCAGCAGGCGGCGCGGCAGTTTGCCGAGGCGGCAGCAACCTGCCAGACGATTCTGAACGACAAAGACCTCGCCTCGCGCGCGGCCGAGGCGCTCGAGCGGCAAACGGCGGCCTACCAGTTGGCCGGGCGGTTCAAGGAATCAGACGACGCCTGTCAAAAATTCCAGCAGTCGTACCCGCAAAGCACGCTGCTGCCCGCCGTATTGTTTCGACACGCCGAAAACGCCTACCTGACGGCGGCCGCGGCGGGGCAGAACCCGAACCTGGCGAACCGCGACCAGGAACTGGCGCGTCTATACGGCGAAGCGGCGCGACGCTATGCGCCACTTGTCGAAAAGCACCCCGAGTTTGAGAACGTGCACCTGGCCCGGTTTAGCTGGGCTACGGCGCTGCACCAGTTGGGTAGCTTCCGCGAGGCGGCCGCTGTCCTCGACGCAATTCCCGAACCCGAGCGCAGCGGGCGGCTGGCGGCGGTGTCGTATTTGCTGGCCGATTGCTTGATTCGCACGCTGCCGGCCGATGCGGCCGATGCACTGGCCGCCGCGCAATTGTCACAGCAACTCGAACGGGCAATCAAGCTGCTCGACGGCTTTTCGGCGGCGTACCCGAAGAACCCTGAAACCCCTGATGCACTGCTGAAACTCGGGTTTTGCCAGCAGCAACTGGCGGGCGTGATGGCCGAACCTGAAGAACGCAAGAAGATTTTGGCCATCGCCCGGCAGGTGTATGAACGGTTGATTCAGCAATTTGGCAACCATCCATTGCAGCCGACGGCGGTATTCGAGCGCGCCCGCTGCATTGCCGATACGGGCGATGTGAACGGGGCGATCAACGAATTGACCCGCTTTCAAAACGACCCGCTGCGGCAGGCGCCGGTTGCCCCGCTGGCTTGGCTCAGGCTGGCGGCGCTGGTTCGCGCCCAGGGCAAGCCGGCCGATGCGGTGAAGATTCTCGAACAATGCCGGGCCCAGTACGAAGGGGCCCTGTTGAAAGACGCCGCCCGTGCCGGCTGGGCGCCACTCGTTCAATATCACCTCGGCGTGGCGCTGAGAGATTCGGGCAAGCTCGCCGACGCGGCGACAGTTTTTGAAGGCATTACCAAACAGTTTGCAGCGCGGCCCGAAGCTCTCGATGCGGCGTGGCGGCTTGGTCAATGCCGCCGCGAAGCCGCGCAGGACAAGCTGCAACTGGCGGGGCAGGTGCTGGCGAAGCGCGACGCCAAACCCGACGAATTGACCGCGGCACGTACGGCCCGCCAGCAGGCGCTCGCCGACTTGCAAACGATTGCGCAGTATTTTCAAGGTCAGGCGGGCTCGGTGGCCGCGAAAGCCGCCGGTTCTGAGCCGCATCTGCGCACGTTGTACGAAGCCGCCTGGTGCCACCGCACCCTGGCCGATCAGGAAATCGAGGTCGCACGGTCGAAGCTGGAACAGGATGCGCTCAAAAAGCGGCAGGACGAGCTCGCGAAACAAGCCGCCGCGGTGGGTGAACCCGTTCCCGTGGCGCACATTGCCGAATTGCCTCCCACTGCTATTCCCGTGCAGCCGGCCGAACAGAAAGCTCGCGAAAACTATCAGCAATTGATCGCGGCCGGCTCGGCGAACGCACTGGCCCAGGCCGCGCGGCTGGAACTGGCCGAACTGCACGCGCGGCGGCTGGAGTTCAAGGCGGCAATTCCCCTGCTCGTCGAAGCGATTGACACCGACCCGGCACCCGATCTGGCGGCCCGCTTGCGCCTGCGGCTGGGGGCATGCCACCAGGCGCAGGGGCAGATCGCCGATGCGGCCGCGCAGTATGACGCCGTCGCTCAGATGCCGGGCAGCCCGTACGCCCCCGAAGCCCGGTACCGCGCCGGCGAGTGCCTGATCGAGCAGAAGGAATGGGCAAAAGCGATTGCGCAGCTTTTGCCGTTCAAGGATCAGCAGCCGCTGCACAACATCGCGGGCATCAGCGATCGGGCACTGCTTGCGCTCGGGCGGGCGTGCGCTGCGGCGAGCCAATGGGAACCGAGCCGCCAGGCGCTCGAAACGCTTGTGTCGCGTCACCCGCAAAGTGCCTGGAACGATGAAGCCCGGTACGGTATCGGCTGGGCGTGGCAAAACCAGCGACAGTTCGACCAGGCGGTGGGGGCATATCAGCAGGTCGTGGCCCGGACGACGTCCGAGGTCGCTGCCCGGGCCCAGTTGCAAATCGGCCTGTGCCGGCTCGAACAGAATCGGCATTCGGAAGCAGCCAACGCCCTGCTCGTCGTGCCATTCACCTACGATTACCCCGAGTGGAACGCCGTGGCGCTGTGCGAAGCCTCGCGGGCGTTCGTCGCACTGAAACAGCCAGAACAGGCCGGCCGCTTGCTCGACCGGGTTCTGAAGGATCACCCCGACAGCCGTTGGGCCGAAGTGGCCCGCCAACGCCGGGCCGAAATCCGCTAGACGTTGTCAATTCGGCTTCTCATGGACCAGGCGCTGCACGATGAATCTTCCTTTGCGAAACCGCCCGATATTGGCGTTGGCCGCGCTGGCGTTGGCACTGGTTTGCATCGCGCGGCCGATGTTCGCCTACGTCGAAATTCCCTACACACTGGGCCGCGTCATTCAGGAAGCGACACAAATCGCGGTGCTTCGCGTCGAAAAGGTCGACGGCGAAAAGAACCTGATCGTGTTTCGCAAGGTGCAGGACCTGAAGGGCACGGCGCCAGACATTGTCCGACACAATATCGGGCGGGGCGGTTTTCACCCCCGAGAATGGCAAACAATCATGGCCTGGGCCCAACCCGGTCAAACCGCCGTCTTCTTCAACAATGGCGGTGCCAGTGAAACCTGCATTAGCAATTACTGGTACCAGGCGTACGCTGGCGGCGAATGGTGGAACATGAGCCACGGCGAACCCTATTTCCTGCGAACCTTCGCCGGGCGTCCTGAAAAGCTGGCGGGCGCCGTCGCGGCCCTGTTGGCCGGGCAGGAAGCCGTCGTTCCCTGCATGGCCGATGGCGACAAGAACCTGTTGCAGACCGCGGGCGGGCGGATCCAGCGCATGAAGGCCAGCCTGAAGATTCAGGATTATGACATCAAACGCGATTTCGTCGGCTGGGGCGGCGAGGAGTTCCGCCGCATCGAAGGCATGCCTGGTTTCACGCACTACTCGGCTTTGAGTCGTACCGACCCCGATGCGGTTGGTGTCAATTCAGCCGATTTCGACGGCGACGGCAAGCCCGACTTGTGCCTGTTTGGCTCGGGCCGGTTGACATTGCTGCAAAACGCAGGGACGGCCCTGAACGAATTGTCGCTGCCAGTGGGCGGAGCCCGTGCGACCGACTGGGCCGACTACAACGCCGACGGCCAACCTGACCTGCTCATCGCCGGTACGTCGGGGTTGAGGCTGTTCACCAACCGCGGCAGCGGCAAATTCGCCGACGATTCGGCCGGGCTGCCGCAGGAACCGTATTACAACGCGACCGCCGTCGCATTCATCAACGCCGATGCCGACAATCGCCCCGATATTCTATTCGCCAACGGTTTTCTCGGGTTGCGGCTGTACAAAAACGTTTCTGCGGCGGCGGTGGAAGACGGTACGCCCAAGCTCGGCGCGTGGCAGTATCTTGGGCCATTCGACAACGCCGGGGGCAAAGGGTTCGACACCGTATACCCGCCCGAAACGTCGCTCAATCTGACCCAGGAGTACGCTGGCAAGAACAACGTTCGGGCGGTGTGGAAGGCGGGGGCGTTCACTGACAAGGCGGTGAACAGTCTGGCGCTTTTCCCGGCCGATCAAAACAGCGATTCGGTTGTGTACCTGTACCGCTCGATCGACTGCCCCGGCGCCACCGACCTGCCCGTTTCACTGGGTAGTGACGACGGTTTGGCGGTGTGGCTCAACGGCCAGAAGCTGCTTTCAGAAAACGTGTCGCGCGCCTGCACGCCCGACCAGACGCGGCTGGTTCTCAAGCTCAAACCGGGGCGAAACCACCTGTTGCTCAAGGTTTGCCAGGGCTCTGGTGAATGGGCGTTTTATTTTGCCGCCGACGAATCGCAACGCGCCGTCCCTCCGCTGTTTGCCGATGTATCGGCAGCGGCCGGCCTGGGGCTGAACGGTCTGGGCGGGAATCTCAAGGGCGATCACCTCGCCATTGCCGACGTCAATGCCGACGGCCGGCCCGATTTCCTGTACAGTGCTGGCAGCGGGCTGTTGGCGCTCAATACGCCGCAGGGGTTCGTGCCCGCGGCCAATTCGGGCCTGCAATATCAATGTGGGCGGGTCACTCCGGTGTTTGGCGACTTCAGCGGTGATGGCGCACCCGACCTGTTCATACCTCAGCCGGGCGGGTGCAAACTGTACAAGAATGCAGGCCAGGGCAAGTTCAGCGATGTCACGGCCCGCTCGGGCGAATTGGCCCAGCCATTCACGGGCGCCACGAGTGCCGTGTGGGTCGATCTTGACCATTCGGGGCAGCCGGGGTTGCTCATCGGATGCCTTTACGGAAGCAATCGGTACTATCGCTGTCGCCCCGACAACACGTTTATAAACGCCACCCGCGATGTGGGGTTGCACCAGCGCGTGTTTAACACGCGTGGCGTTGCCGTGGCCGACCTGAATCGCGACGGTGCAGTCGACGTCGTCTTCAACAATGAAGGCCAGGAATCCTGTGTCTTGTTGGGCAACGCCACGATAAAGGTTGGCCGGTCGCCCGAACCGGCGAAGACAACGGCCCGCGTTGCGCGCGCGCCCGGGGGCAGGTCAGTCGACGGCCAACCACGGGCCCCACGCGTGGTGCAATGACTGCGTCATTCTATGGCGACCGCGTTCGCACATGTTTTCAACCCAGGTGTTTTGCTTCAGGAACATTCCCTTGATGTCGCCTCCATTTTGCCGTGCTGCACTGTGCAGGCTGCGGCTGCATGCGCTCGGTATGGCGCTTCTCGCACTGAGTCAGGGTTTGGCGCATGCAGATTGGCCCACCCATCGTGGAGATTCGCAGCGTACAGGCGTGGCCGGTGGCGAAGTCGGGCCGAAAACGCCTGGGATCCTGTGGGTGCACCTGTCACGTGAACAATATATCGCCAGCCCAGTGCCGACTGACGGCGTCGTATTCGTTTCCAGCCTGGGGGCGTTCAATACGGCGCGGTTCGAGGCCCTGGCGGCCGAACCAGGGGCGAACCGCGTGGTTTGGTCGAAGGCCGCTCCCGCTCTGAAATTGCCTGTGGTCAGTGCGCCGGCCGTCGCGAATGGCAAGCTGGTATTCGGCGATGGCATGCATCAGACCGATGGCGCCATATTGCACTGCTGCCGGGCCACGACCGGGCTCGACCTGTGGCAATTTGTCGTTCCCGGCAGACTCGTACATCTCGAGGGCGGGCCGACGATTGCCGACGGCAAGGTGTATATCGGCGGCGGTAACGCCGGGGTGATTTGCGTCGACCTGAACCGGGTGACGCTCGATGGTCGCGAACAGCCTCTCGCCACGGTTGAATCGGCACTCGACGCGCAATGGAAAGCGCTGCTCGTCGCGTATGAAGCCGAAAAAAAGAAAGATCCCGATTTTGCCGTTCCGCCCAGTACCGATTCGCTACCCAAACCGGCGCCCGTGCGCGTGTGGCAGCAAGGTCAGGATCAATGGCACGTCGATGCCGCCTTGGCAGTCGACGCGGGCAGGGTTTACGTGGCTTCGGCATTTCTCGACGACGAGAAGTCGGGCGATCGTGCGCTGCTTTGTTTGCGGGCCGACGACGGGTCAGCACAATGGAAAACTCCGCTCAAATTCAACCCCTGGGCCGGGCCAACGCTGACCGCCGACCTGGTTCTGGTCGGTTGCAGCAGCATTCGTTTTGACCCCAAGCTGATTCGCTTCGGCAAGGGCGAAATTGTTGCCGTCCGCCGCTCCGACGGTGGGGCGAAATGGCGAAGGTCGATTCCCGGAGGCGTCGTCTCGGCGATTGCCGTTCGCGGTAAAACCGCGGTCTTCACAGCGACCGACGGAAAAATTCGTGCGGTCGATGTCGAATCGGGAAACGACCGCTGGTCGTACTCGGCGGGCGCCCCGTTCTTTGCCGGCGTCGCCGCCACGGTTGACGCCGTGTATGCCGCCGACCTCAAGGGCATCGTGCATGCCCTGAGTCTCACCGACGGGCGCAAGCTCTGGACGCTCGACTTGGCGACTGCGCCACAGGTCAAGTCGCCCGGCATGGTCTATGGTTCGCCAGTTGTTCAATCGGGCCGGTTGTACGTTGCAACCTGCAACCTCGAAGAAGGCGCACCAGATCGGCAAACGGCCGTCGTCTGTATTGGCGAGAAGTAGCTCCAGTCGCTCGACAGCCGTCGCACCGGTGGCGCTGTCGGTTAATCGTTTTAAAGGGTGAACTTGCAATGTCCATGCGACCAACGGTCTGTCTCCTGGTGGCGTGCTTCGTGCTTTTGGCCGCGGCTTGGTCGCAGGGGCTTCATGCCGACGATGCCCCCACCGGGCTGGTTGTCGACAAATCAAATGGCGCTGTCACGATTTCCTGCAAGGTGGCGCCCCGCAAACTGCCCAACCTGAGCGAGGTTTACCCGATTGAAGTCATCGGTACGCTCGCGGCGCCGGCGGGCAAGAAGGCTCATGAAACCGTGGTGACGTTCGATGTCAAACCCAGCCAGGTTCACGCAGCGCTCGTCGAATTGGGCCTGGCGCCCGGCAAGCCGGCGCTCGGCGAAGCGGCCGTGGCAACGGGACCCGAACTGCGAATTTCGCTGGAAATGACCGGTCCCGATGGGAAACCCCGCCGTCAGCCGATTGAAAAGATGCTGGTCGACCGCAAGACGGGCAAGCCGATGCCCATGCTCAAATGGTATTTCACCGGTTCATCGATCAAGCGGCCCGACCCTGACAAACCGGAAACGGTGTACGGCGCCGACGCTTCGGGCACGCTGATTGCCATTTTTCCCGTCACCGACGAGACCGTAATTCAAACCAACCTCACGATGAAGGAAGAACCGCTGCTCAAGCTGGAAACCAATAAAAAAACGCTGCCCCCCGAAGGGACCGCCGTAAAACTCATTATCGAAGCCCGGCCGGGCGGAGGAAAATAAATGCCGCCAACTCTCGACACGCGCGTTGCCGTTTTCGCATGTGCGGTGTGCCTCGCGCTTTCTGGGTGCGGTGCAAACGCGCCACCAATCGTAAAACAGGCGGGCGCACAAGACGTGGCGGCGCCCCAGCCTGACTTGGCCGTCACGGCCTCGCGCGGCCCGGCCATTGAACTGGCGGAAGGGCCACAGGTCGCCGTGAATGTCGGGGCCGACAGGCGGCCTGTCGCCGCCGACCTGGGGGCCGACCTGTTGTATTCACGGTTGACGCCGGCACTGGCACCCCTGCCTCCTGTGCCATTTGTCGCTGCGGCCGTGCCCCGGCCGGCGCTCAGGCTCGACCAGGCCGCGACTGCTTCCGCACCACTGGGGGCGATTATCGCCCGCCAGGAGGCGTATCAATTCCCGCGTGCCGAACCCGGTGAATTCCGGTTGCCGATGATTGACGCGCCGCCGCTGCCCACAGATGCCGACCCCGTCCTGCCGCAGGCAATTCGACTGCCCGCCGCGCCGCGAGCCTACGCGCCGAGTGGGGATCCCGCCCGCGCCCTGCCGATGGCGATTGAATCCAGGCCTCCGTACGAACGTGCCACTGCCGCAGCAGATCCGGCGCGTGAAGCCGCAGTTCAATTGCTGCTGCAACTCCGCAGTCTCGTGGAGGCGGTGCCGGCGCCGTTCGCCAAACTGTCGGTTCCTGACCCATTCGAGAATTTGCGTGCGGCGGGCTACACGGGCAATGCGTCCGAAGCCGACCCACCCACCGCCGACGTCACGCGGCCGCCCGTGCCGCCGCTGCCCGAAGGCGCCAAGAATTGATGACGGCGCGTGTTGCCATCAGGGCAGAATCGCCAGCGCCGTCGGGCGACGAAATGCTCGCCAGATTTTTCAATTGTTGGGAACCGCCGCCGCTGAATCCGAACGGAAGCCTTCATGGAAATGCATCGCACGCAGCAGGCAATGATTGTATTGATTCCGTTTTTAGTCGTTTGGGCGGCCGGGGGCGAATGTGTGGCTTTCGCATCCAAACCGGTGCCAACCCGGGCCGACGTTGCTTATGGCCCGCACGCACATCAATTGCTCGATCTTTACGTCCCGGCACAGGGCGAGGGCCCCTTTCCTGTGTTGCTTTGGTTTGGCGGTCTGTGGGCTCCAAGCAAACATGTGCCCGACTTGAATCGGTTCCTTCCGGCAGGGTGCGCGGTTGTCGGCGTTGAAATGCGGGTCATGGAAGACGCAATTCACGCTCAGATTGCCCCGCCGATTTCCGTCTGCCTGCTCGACGCTCGCCGCGCCGTGCAGTACGTCCGGCTGAACGCGGCTCAATGGAGGCTCGACCCGATGCGGATCGCCGTTGCAGGCGGGTCGCAAGGTGCGCTGCCGGCT
>JAJXXL010000054.1 GCA_021781115.1 Planctomycetota bacterium | reverse complement strand
TGAGGCTCGATGGCCGAGTCCCGCCGGTTCTCATTCTGGAGTGTCCCCATGCCGCTGCCGCCAGGTCACAAGCTGAATTTTGACGTGCCGGTAAGGTTCAATTGCGACCATGACGACTGCGAGCCACGAATGTTGTGCCCGCAAAAGAAACATAGAGAAAAGTGCGCATATCTTCCGGCACAATCATGATTGCGTGAGGCAGAGGCAACCATGCTTCGATCACGTTCACGACGGATTCAGCTGTACACCGAATAGCCTTTGAGTAAAAGTCGTCGCTCAACATTATCAATCGATCGCCGGGTTTCGCGTGACAGTTCGATAGGAAGGTTTTGAGCTCGCCCAACACCCGACGTAATGCCTGGTCTGCTGACTCATTTGGGACCGGTGCCGTCGTTGACAATACCGATATCCGCTTCCAATCGAAGCCACCGGCCATGATAGGGAATAATTGGATAATTGCACGGAATATAGCGGATGGGTCGTCGATCACTTCGGCTAGCATTCCATGCCCGCTGCAATTAAGGCGTGCTACGAGCGAGTCAACTTCTTCGTCGTAATTGATATCCATTGCAAATCAATTTCCGAACAACTGGCGAAGCACCGCATTAACGTCACGCTCATTCCCGGCGAACAGGAAGTGGGGCCCCTTCGTTTTCCCGGAAAACACGTTGATGTGGGCACCCTGTGGCGCGTGATAATCGATTCGGTAACCAGCCTTTCCGTCAATCATACCGTTCAAGCGACTTGAAAATTTTGACGCGAATGGACGAGCCGCCGATGAATTAAAGCCGTTTCCGTTGCGGTGGACCCCATTCTTCGGACCACCAAACGCAGTTTCTTAGATAGCGCCGCTCAGCGGCCCGCCAGCCTCTTCATAAGGCTGGCGCGGACGCCGCGTGGGCACGACGCGCTCCTCCCACCATAGACCCCCACCCATTTTTGCGCGAAACTTCATCGCATTTTTCGCCGGTGGGTTCCGTGGTACACCTCCGCCGGTGTGCGGTAGTCCAGCGATTGGTGTCGCCGGGCCCGACAGTAAAACCGGAAATACGCTTCCAAACCCTGGTGCAGTTGCCGAACCGTCTGGTAGTCGTGCAGGTACACGTCCTCGTACTTCACGCTCCACCATAGCCGCTCGATGAACACATTGTCCAGCGCGCGGCCTTTCCCGTCCATGCTGATCTGCACGCCCGCTGCCTCCAGTCGGCTCGTGAACGCCAGGCTCGTGAACTGCACGCCCTGGTCGGTGTTGAAGATTTCCGGGCGCCGCCGACCGGCCAACGCCGCGTTCAAGGCCTCCAGACAAAAGCTGCTCTCCAGGCTGTTCGACAGCCGCCACGCCAGAACATATCGGCTGTGCCAGTCGATGATCGCCACCAGATACATGAACCCGTGCGTCATCGGCACGTACGTGATGTCGGCCGCCCACGCCTCGTCCGGTCGTGTGATCGACCGCTCCCGCAATAAATACGGGAAAACACGGTGTTCCACGCCACGCAGCGTCGTCCGCGGTTTCGGGTAAATCGCGTCCAGGTTCATGAGCCGCATCAGCCGGCGAACACGCTTGCGGCTCACCGGATAACCCTGCTCCGTCAGCCAGACGGTCATCCGCCGACTGCCGTAAAACGGGGTCTTCAGGTACTGCTTGTCGATCTGCCGCATCAAACACAGGTTTAACTCCGATTCGTCCGCCCCCGCGTAGTACACGCTGGAGCGGTTCAGGCCCAACAGTTCGCATTGTCGCCGTACGCTCAGGTCCCGATGATCCCGCTCGATCAACCCGCGCCGCACCTCAGCCGAGACTCTCAGCTTTTTTTTTGAGCCACTCCAGCTCCATCTTCAGCCGCCCGATCTGCTCGTACAACTCCGCGGGGGAACACCCGGGCTCGCTCTGGACCCGCGCCCCTTTGCCTTCCCCAAACACCTCGGCCGCTCCCTCCAGCAACTGCCGCTTCCACTGGTGAACCTGCGTCGGATGTACCGCATACTTCGACGCCAGCACGTTCACCGTCTCCTGCTCCTTCACTGCGGCCAGCGCCACCTTCGCCTTGAAGCTCGCCGCGTGGATCGTGCGTTTCCTTCCCATCATTCCCCTCCCTTTCAGATCAGAGTTTTCTATCTTAACCTCTGGTCCGATTTTTGGGGTCCACCGCACGTTGAGCCAAGTTAACGCTTGCTTCATCGCGGGATTAAAACCAGCGCAACTGTTATGCACCAGCACGCCGGTAGCGGCGACCTGGTAGACGTGCGTGCCTTGGACTTCGAGATTGTACACGGGGGCGGGTTCGGCACGCGACTCGACGGCCACGATTTCGGCAACGCCGCGTGCCGTGCGAACCCGTTCATTGGGCCGCAGTTCGTCAGCCCTAAGTCCGTTGCCGGCCAAGCCAGTCGATCAAATCCTCGATTAGAAGGCCCCGTTCGTTTGGTTCGTCGTCAAACCTGAGCCCGGTTTTGATGAACTCGTCGCCTGCGGACTGCTGTAATTCAATAATCTCCGCGGACGTCACACTTTGTTTTTCACCTGACGCCAACCTGGCTCCAAAATCCGGGTGGTATCGGTTGATAATCTCATCCAGTATCGTAACGAGGCGCTGTGGAGGTCGAAAAAACATTTTATTTGATTCCGCGAAGACCGGCACTACCGTTTGCCCAAGTAGTGACAACCCGCCCCTCGATATTAAGTATAACCGTCACGTCTGCACCGACGTACTTCACTTTTCCATTCACCTGTTGAATGATCTTAATTGGCACCCTCACCGCGCTGAGTATCGCCCGAGATGCGACCCCGCTCCCCCCGTCGCGCCCGATCGCTTGATTAAGGCCATGCCACGTGTAGCCGGTAATCGCTCGAGTACACGGCGCGCCATTATGCACCAGTACGCCGTTGGCGGCGACTTGGTAGACGTGCGTGCCCTGGACTTCGAGATTGTACACGGGGGCGGGTTCGGTACGCGAATCGACGGCCACGATTTCGGCAACACGGTGTGCCGTGCGAACCCGTTCGCCGGGCCGCAGGGCGTCGGCCCGCACGAACTGCTGGCGGTCTGTGGACCAGAACGGGTGGTTGCCGGTCGCACCGATTGGCTCGTCGAGTCCGGCGACCTGCACATCGACGACCTGGGCCGAGGCGTGGCGGAACGTGCCGGTGACGATGGGGCCGTGGCCCGGCTGAATCGGCGGGCACGGGCCGACCGCCAGAAGCTCCGCCTGCCCGTCGATGCCGCATTCGGGCACCGAAATCATGACCGCGCCGTCGCCCGCCGCGAGTTGCTGTTCGAGCCACGCCACTGGCCGCAACAGCGTGACTGCGGCCCAACTGCCGTCAATTTTCGGGGCACGCAATACCAGTTTACGCCAGATCGGCGGGTCAACGGTCAAACCCAACGACAGATCGAGTTCGCCGGTCGGATTGTCAATCGGCGGCAGTCGTTGGCCGACTTCGATCGCTTCGATCGGCTTGAGCACCGGGCGAATTGCGTCGGGCGCTATGCGGTTGGCGAACGCGGCGCCAGCCAGTTGCCGCTGCGCCCCCGCTTGTGCGGCCGCTGCTGCGGGCCGTGGCCCATCGGCGGGAGTTTGATCGGAAGTGCCCCGGAAAAGGCACAGCCCGCCCAGCAGCAGGCACGCCGCCAGCCAGGTTGCGCCAAACAGGCCCCGCCGCGCCGGACGCCGCGATTCGATCATTTCACCGCAAAGCCGCGAAGTTCGCGAAGGGGGCGAGATCGTCGCCACGCCTGTCGGCAGGGCCTGCGCCACGTGCGGGCCTGCGTCGTCCTCAAACAGCAAGTCGCAAAGTTCATCGAGTTCGACCGCCGACAACCCCACGCCCGGCGCCGCCGGCTGCGGCTGTGT
>JAJXXL010000360.1 GCA_021781115.1 Planctomycetota bacterium | reverse complement strand
CCTTTTCGACATACCCCTGTCGAATCAGGAGGTCGAGAACATCGGGGTGCTCCTCCTGCAACCGGTCGAGCAGGTCGAGCGCCTCAGCGCCGTACTGCATCAGGTATTCGCTGAACTGGTCGAACAATTGGTCGGCGGATTGTGGAGAAAACTCTTCGCTGCCATCCCAACGCGAGTATTCAAAACCGGGCATGATCAGGGGTCACCGCGTGGTATTGCCCCCAGCGGGGCTAACATCAAAAACAGAGGTCCAGCCTCATGATCATAGCACGTTCGCCGGGCGGCTGCATGGCCGCCATCGCCCGCCCGGCCAGCGCGGGCGTCTCAGCCGCAATCGAAGAGCAACCGGAGCAATAGCGATTTGACGTCAGTCAGCGCCAGGTGGTCCTGCTCGATGGCCTTTGATGAGGAAATAAAAATCGGGGCCTCGGACGCTTCGCGACCTGGGGTGGGCAACCGGCCGTGGGTGCCGCGAACGATCGTTGCGTCGAGGCCGATAACGTCCATCAGGTAGCGAAACCCCAATCGCTTCTGAAGCAGACGGTGGGCCATGCGCAGTCGAGGAAACCGCAGTTGCGGGTCAACGAACAGTTCCACCGGGTCGTATCCCGGCTTGCGGTGAATATCGATCGTGCGCGCATAATCGGGGGCCATTCGATCATCATTCCAAAAATAGTAGGTGAACCAGGCGCCCGGTGCGGCGACCGCGATCAATTCGCCTGAACGCGCATGGTCGAGCCCGAATTCGCGCTGCGCGGCGCGATCCAGAACCATGTCAATTCCATCGACTGCAGCTAATGTGCGGGCGACCGGGGCGATGTCGTCGGCACGCGAAATATAAATATGCGCGATCTGGTGATCGGCCACGGCAAACGCCCGCGACGCGCCGCAATCGAGCGTTTCCCACCCCAGCGGTTCACGCCGTGTTTTCAGGTACCCCTGCGCCCGCAGCGACCGGTTCACGTGCACCGGTCGTTCGGCAGCCGTGATGCCATATTCCGAAACAACCACAACTTCGGCCCCGCGCATGCGGGCCGCAGCGATGAGCTTGCCTGCCTCCGCGTCAATGACCTCGAGCGCAGGGGCAACGTGCGGACCGTTCGGGCCGAACCGTTGCAGGTCATAATCGAGGTGTGGCAGGTAAACCAGCGTGAGCAAGGGAGCGTATTCCTCCATGACCTTGAGGCTGGCGTCGGCGATCCACCGCGAGCTGGCAATGCCGGCGCCTGGCCCCCAGAAATGTTGCAGGGGAAACACGCCGAGTTCGCGTTGCAACTCGTCGCGCAGCGACTCGGGCATGCTGTATGAATCGAAGATTTTTCGCCCGTCGGCGGGGTAGCTCGGGCGGGGGGTCATCGACCAGTCGACGTCGGCGTACATGTTGTACCACCAGAACATCTTGGCAGTTGTGGCCCGTGGGTCGCGCCGCCGGGCCGCCGTGTACACCGGTTCGCCTCCGACCAGCCGGTTCGATTGTCGCCACAGCCACACCTCAGCCAGATCGCGAAAGTACCAGCCGTTGGCTACGATGCCATGCGTGCGCGGGGGCGCGCCGGTCAGCATGGTCGTTTGGGCCGTGCAGGTGACGGCGGGCAGCACGCCCCGCATGGGCCGCAAGAACCCGTCGACGGCGAGTCGCGACAAGTGGGGCGTATGCGGCCCCAGGTGCGCTGCAGTCAGGCCAACCACGTTGAGAACAACAATCGGGCGCATGGCGGTGGCAATTCCGGCAGGAAAACGATGACATCTCGTGCGTTCGAGCGCGGCCCCCGGTCGTTTGACCGGCTAAACGATACGCAGGCCGCGAGGCAGCGATTCTCCAAAAACAAGGGCTTGCTCGGCAGCGTCGAGCACGCCGCCGTTGCGCACGAGCTCGATGAAATGGGCAGGTACCTGGCGGGCGTCGAGCCAGGCCAGCGTTGCTTCGCGCAGCGCGGCGGGAAGATCGCGATAGCGATCGCCGGTCTTGCGGGCCAGTTGCATGATCGCCAGGTGGGCCGCAGCCTGGTCACCCGCGCACGCCATCAGTCGCGAAACCCAGCTTGCGGCCAGGTCGGGCGGCAGAACCGCATCGAGCGGGGCGTACAGCGGCTTTCGTGCGCCGATCCGGCCCAGGGCCCAGAACATGGCATTATGCACCGCCGCCGATCGCGGGTCGGCCAGTTGCGCCAGCAGGCATTGGCCGAGTTCGATTTTGACGCTGGCTGGCAACAATTCGAGCGAACCGACGAATCGCCAGATTTCACCGGCTTCGTGCGTACTGGAGCTGACTTCGACTGCGAGTTTTTTGCCCGCCGCCGATTGTCGCCGCATCTGCCGGATGACATTCAGCAGCGGCTCGGCCAGCCCCTGCTGCTGGCTGGCCGACAACCCGCCCGCAATCCTGCGCCAGCAGACCCACCACTCGGCCAGGCAGGTCGTGGTGTGATGCACCAGCCGCCCCGCAATGCACCGCCGTGTTTCGGCAACCCGCCAGTCATCGGCGGCCAGGCCATAACCAGGCCGCAGTGCGTACCCCAGCAGGTTGAGCCAGCGGGCTTCGTGGGCGGGGCTTCGATGACGGCCCGGCTCGTTTTCGATCAGCGTCTCCCAGAAACGTCGCAACAAAGTGGTCGGCCATTCCTGGCGATCGAGCCCCGACACGGCCCCAAGCCGCTTGAGCAACCCTTCGGGGCTCGCCGACGCATGAGGCCCGAACGTGGCCTCGATCAGCTCGCGGCATCGGTCCCACACCGTCTCGTCGAAGATTCCTTCACGTTCGCCAATGGCAGCATGGGCGGCGATGTCGGTGCGTGTCGCCGAGCGCACGTCAAATTGCAGCTTCCAACTCCGGCGGCCTCCGACTTCAGCACACCACATTTCCAATGTGCCGATTTCTGTCAGGCGGGCGTGTAACTCGACGACCGCAGTTGCCGCTTCGCCCTTGGAGTTGCTCCGCAATACGGTTTGAATCGGCGGCATGGGCGTGAGCTGTTCACGGTCTTGCGGGATCAGGTCACCCGGTGCATCACTCAGCCGGGTGCTGGACGTGAACAGCGGAAACTCCACCGGCTGCGACATGCGCAGCGCAAACTTTCGCCCGGCCAGGTCAAATGTTTGCCCAGGCTCGGCACCTGCCGGAACGAGACACAGTACCCCGCCAGACTCATGTTCGACGCCTACGTAGTAGGTGCGGGCCAGGCCGGCGGCGATCGACACGCCGCGGCCGCGACGCACCATGCCGTAATATGCCGCCCCCCGCGCCACTGCCAGATCAAGCCGATCGTTTTGCAAGACCAGCGGTTGCCAGCCGGCATCGCCCGCACTGAACCACGCTTGCAATTGGTCGAGCAGTCGTTGTCGCAACGCGGGTGCCGCAAACAGCCCCCCATTAAACAGCACGATGTCAGGCCGCGCGGGGTCCTGCGCCGGCAATTGCCCCGCGATTTGCGCAGGCTGGTCGCTTTCGGCGACGTGGCGGTGCGCCGTCAGAAATGCGGCCAGATACCGTGTGACGGCGGCGTCGGGCGCATAGGGCAAGCCGAATTCCTGAAAACCTGATTGCCGGTTCGCAGGCTTGTCCTCGAGTTCGACCAGGGGAAAAAATCCCTCAACCAGGACGCGTTGGGCTTCGGCTTGTGTCAACTCGATCGTTCGCCCGCCGCCAATCAGGCGCGTGCCTGCTCCGGGAATCTGCAGCATCAGCCGTTCGGGGGGCGCATCGCCGAGCAAGGTTTCCTTGGCTTGTCGGCACAGCCGTACCAGCACACCCCATTGCCTGACATCAAGTTCAGCCCCGGTCGCCAGCAGCCGCTGCTCAACGTGATGAGCCAGGGCTAGGTCGAGATTGTCGCCGCCGAGGATCAGGTGTTCGCCGACG
>JAJXXL010000023.1 GCA_021781115.1 Planctomycetota bacterium | reverse complement strand
GTCGGGGGCGGGCGATTTTCTGTTCGGGGTCTTCGAGCATTTCGATCCACTGGGCGAGCCAGCCCGAAGTCCGCGGAATGGCAAACAGCACGGGGAATATTGTGGTGGGCAGCCGCATCGCCTGGTAGATCATGCCTGAATAAAAGTCGACGTTGGGGTACAATTTGCGGGTGACGAAGTAGTCGTCTTCGAGGGCGATCCGTTCGAGTTCGAGGGCAATGTCGAGCAGCGGGTTGCGGCCGGTGACGGCGAATACCTGGTCGGCAATGCGCTTGATGATCTTGGCCCGCGGGTCGTAGTTCTTGTAAACGCGGTGGCCGAAGCCCATCAGCTTGCCTTCGCCATTCTTCACCGATTTGATGAATTCGGGCACGTGCGACTTGTCGCCGATCTGTACCAGCATTTTCAGCACCGCCTCGTTGGCCCCGCCGTGCAACGGGCCGAACAGGGCGGCCGCTGCGCCGGCCAGGGCCGAAAACGGGTCGACCAGCGACGAGCCGATTGACCGCATGGCACTGGTACTGCAATTCTGTTCGTGGTCGGCGTGCAAGATGAACAGCACGTCGAGCGCACGTTCGAGCACGGGGTCGGGCTGGTACCGGGCTTCGGCCATCTTGAACATCATGCTCAGGAAATTGCCGGTGTAGCTCAGTTCGTTGTCGGGGTAGTTGTACGGCAAGCCCAAGCTGTGCCGATACGAAACCGCAGCGATTGTGGGCACCTTGGCGATCAGCCGCTTGATCTGCTGGCGGCGGGCGTCTTTGTCCTGCACGTGGCTGGCGTCGGCGTAAAACGTCGACAGCGCCGCGACGGTGCTGATGAACATGCCCATGGGGTGCGCATCATACCGAAACGTTTCCATGAGGTGCTTGATGTTCTCGTGGACGATCGTGTGGTGCGTGATTTCGTGCTTCCAGGCTTCAAGCTGGCTCGGGCCGGGCAGTTCGCCAAACAGCAACAGGTACGCGGTTTCGAGGTAGGTGCTGTGTTCGGCGAGCTGCTCGATCGGGTATCCGCGATAGCGCAGGATGCCCCTGTCGCCGTCGATATAGGTAATGGAACTCCTGGTCGATGCGGTGTTCATGAATGCCGGGTCGTAGCTCAGCAGACCAAAATCGTCGGGCGCGGTCTTGATTTGCCGCAGGTCGGCGGCGCGAATCGTGCCATTTGCCACCGGAAGTTCGTACGACTTGCCGGTGCGGTTGTCGATAATCGTCAGCGTTTCCGCGGGCATTGCGGTTCCTTTTCAAGCGTTTCGGGGGCGAACGTTGCCGGTCGAAAGAACGGCAGGTCAGCGCACCTCGGGCGCCCGGTGCGCGCAGCTCTGGCAAGAGGGTTACACGTCACACAGTACGACGGCTTCGCGCAACCCCACTAATGGGTCGCGCGTGGGAATGAATTCCTGCCCCACGTAACCCTGGTAGCCGACTTCAACCAGGGCTTCCATCACCGGCGTGTAATTGATTTCCTGCTTGTTGTCGAGTTCGCCGCGGCCGGGGTTGCCCGCCGTGTGCACATGGGCGATGTAGTCTTTGAACTGGCGAATGCGACGAATCACGTCGCCGTCCATGATTTGCACGTGGTACACGTCAAACAGCAGTTTCATCCGCGGCGAGCCGACCTGCTTGATCAACTCGATGCAGTAATCGGTGTGGTCGCCCTGGTAGCCGGGGTGCCCCTTCATGGGGTGCGAACTGTCGCGGCTATTGAGCATTTCGAGGCAAAGGTTGACCTTCTGTTTTTCGGCGTAGCCGATGATTTTCTTGTACCCTGCGACGCAGTTTTTCAGGCCGACATCATCGGGAATGTTTTCGCGCATGCCGGTGAAGGTAATCACGCTGGGAAAGCCGGCCGCAGCGCAGTCGTCGATGCGCCGCCGCAAAATATCAATGCAATAATCCCAGTGGTCGGGGTTGTTGAGGCCCTTGACGAACCCGTGGCTGCTGGCAATGGCACACACCAAGCCGTGCTTTTTTAATACGCCCCAGTGTTCGGGGTCGATCAACTCGACGCTCTGGCAGCCAAGCTGCTTCGCGATCGCCGCGGTTTTTTCGACGTTCCAGTATTTCTCGAAACACCAGTGAACGATCGACTGCTTGATGTGGCCCTTCGTCGCGGCGGCAGGCGCAGCTTCGGCGGCGCCGGCCAAGCTTGGGGCGAATACGGCGGCAGCGGCCACGCCGCCCGCCGATTGCAGCAGACTCCGCCGGTTCAGCAACGCTGAACTCGATTGCGTGGCACAGATTTCATGGCTCATGGCAAAACTCCGAAATGATGACGAACCTTCCCGACCGCGCACACCGCGCTGCAACGACCTCATAAAGATATGCGCCGCGGGCTTCGCTGGCAATGAAGTGGCCAGCCTGATGCCGTGATTGGTATAATCGGGCGCTTAAGAGACTTGGCATCGGCGGGGCAAGCTCTGCCGGTGAATCAACAGCCTCAACGCGAACGATCGCTTTTCGCCCTGCGACAACCGCG
Organism: Planctomycetota bacterium; assembly: GCA_021781115.1. Taxonomy (GTDB): domain Bacteria; phylum Planctomycetota; class Planctomycetia; order Planctomycetales; family Planctomycetaceae; genus JAJXXL01. The sequence continues at coordinate 1,382 of JAJXXL010000023.1, read as the reverse complement.
GCCGTGCCAGCCAGTTGACGCGGGCGCGCCCGTGGGGTCGTCGGCCCCGAGCGGCTCAGCACAAGTGCGGTTTTAGCTTCGTAATCAGCGTCTTCCGATACCGGAGTGTTGTGGATGCGTTTTCGACTTTTTGCAGGGTGTTGCCTGGCCGGGCTTGCGAGTTGGACACAATTGGCCGCGGCCGATCAGCCGCCCGTCGATTTCAACAATGACATTCGCCCGATTCTGTCAGAGAATTGCTATCAATGCCATGGCCCCGACAAGAACAAGCGCAAGGCCGATTTGCGGCTGGATGAGCGCGCGGGCTTGTTCGGCAAGGTTGATGACCACTTCACGATCGTTGCTGGTAAACCACTGGAAAGTGAGCTGTTTCGGCGCATTACGGCAGATGACGACGACGTGCAGATGCCGCCCCCCCAATCGGGCCGCCGTCTGACGCCGGCGCAAATCGGGCTGATCGAGCGCTGGATCCGGCAGGGCGCCGAATGGAAGGGGCATTGGGCGTATATTCGCCCGGCGCGGCCTGAAACCCCGGCTGTGTCGCCGAAGTTCGCGGCGTTCGTCAAAAATGACATTGACCGGTTCATCGCGGCCCGGTTGGAGGCCGAAGATTTGGCGCCTGCGCCGGCGGCCGACCGGACAACGCTCTTGCGCCGATTGTCATTCGACCTGATCGGGCTGCCGCCGAGCGCTGCCGAAGTCGCTGCCTTTGTCGCCGACGAGCGACCTGATGCCTATGAGAGGGTGGTCGACCGGTTGTTGTCGTCGCCGCATTTTGGCGAACGGATGGCGATGTTCTGGCTCGACCTGGTGCGGTTCGCCAACACAATCGGGTACCACAGCGACAATAACCACGATGTCGACATGTATCGCGACTACGTCATCAATGCCTTCAATGACAATAAGCCGTTTGATCAATTCACGGTCGAACAACTGGCAGGCGACCTGTTGCCCGCAGCGAATGTGACGACGCGGGTGGCATCGGGCTACAACCGCCTGCTGATGACCACGGAAGAGGGGGGCGCCCAGGCCCGTGAATACATGGCGAAATACGCCGCTGACCGGGTGCGGAATGCGTCGGGCGTGTGGCTCGCCGGAACGCTGGGTTGCGCCGAATGCCACGATCACAAATTCGATCCCTTCACGACACGCGATTTCTACCGGTTTGCCGCGTTCTTTGCCGATGTCAAGGAAAACGCCGTCGGGCGGCGCGAACCGACTGCTTTCTACACGCCGCAAGAAGAGGCTGAGTTGCAGCAGCTTGACGGGCAATTGGCCGCGGCGCAGACAATGCTCGACGCGCAAACTCCCGCACTCGATGCGGCCCAGGCCGCCTGGGAACAAACTCTTAAGAACGGCAACCAGGAATGGGTTGTGCTGCG
>JAJXXL010000052.1 GCA_021781115.1 Planctomycetota bacterium | reverse complement strand
GGTATTGAACGCCGCAGCGCGGGTCATGTTTCTGGTCAGCGGCCATGACAAATCGGAAACAGTTCGAGCCGTACTGGCTGGCCCGGATGACCCTGACCGGCTGCCGGCTCAACTGATTCACCCGGTTGCAGGCAGTACAATCTGGCTGCTGGATCGTTTGGCGGCGGAATCGCTTTGAAATCGGTTGCCGCGGGGGATCGACAGGGCACCGCCGGGCAGATTTCGTCGCAACGAGCGACCGCATTTAATGTTGTGAGCGGCGGGCACTTGTCGACGCATCGCACCAAAGTGGTCGTCCCCATTGAGCTTGTCGCGCGGCGGCTGGTGGCAATTATAAAATAACTGGTCTTGCGGCGATCAGGGTGTGTGGATATTCTTCCGACCCTTTCCAATCCTGTCTCTGAAAAGCGTCCGAATTTCCTGAACATCTCCCTATGGTGGTTGCCCGTCAGGACGCGACGCATTCGGTTTCATTTCAATTCATGCCCAGGTCGTTTTGAGGGGCGTGAACCTTGTCATTGCGGAGACGTGCTCATGCGCACTCGCGTAAAGCAAATCGGCATTGCACCGGCAGGCATGTTGTGCGCAGCGATTGTGGCGGCGTGTGCGGGCTGCAACGCCATGAACGGCCACCTGAACAACCAGATGGGGGCGTTCTTCTACAAACAGGGGAACTACTCTCTGGCCCGCGATGAGTTCCAACGCGCCGTGGCGAATGATCCCTATAACGCCGACTATATGCACAACCTGGGTGCGGCCCTCAAGCATCAGGGCGACATCGCCAACGCCGAACGGATCTACCGCAATGCGGTTGCCGCAGATCCGTCGCATCAGCCATCGTATCACGCCCTGGCAATGTTGCTGAAGGAGCAAGGCCGCACGAACGAAGCGACTGATCTGCTGCAAACCTGGGTCGATACGCAGCCGTATTCGTCTGAACCGTATATCGAAATGGCGTGGCTCAAACGCGAAATGGGCGATGTGGGCGGGTCGGAACAGTTGCTGCTGTCGGCCTTGCGCGCCAAACCGAACGACCCCGTCGTGACGGCACACCTCGGGCAACTTTATCAAGACACGAATCAGCCCGACCGGGCCATTGCCATGTATCGGCGGTCCTTGTACACGCGCTGGTACCAGCCACAGGTGCAATCGCGCATTGCGACGCTTGAGCGAAACTACCCGCAAGCGGCTACCAGCGGGGTCAGGTTTGCCTCGTTGCCGCCACAATACGGCCCCAACCCGCCAGCCTACGCCTATGCCCCATCAGCGCCGTCGGTGGCGCAGTACCCATTGCCAACCTACATGAGCGCGAGCCGGCCCATTTACCCGACTCCCGCGGTCGCAGAGGCGACTTCGGTGCCGGCGTTTGCGCCGGCCGCCGGCGGAAGTCCGCCGACGCAACTCAGCGCCGAGCCGACTCTCGTTCAGCCCTATTAGCGGCAACCGTAACATCGCGGCATAGAAGGGATTTCGAGGCGACCGGGGCGAGTTGCGCCGCGAGGGGAGAGGGCGGGGCAGGGCATGCAACGGGCGGCAGCGCCAGCGTCAGGCAACATGGGTGCGGCTTGAAGTGCACGCGGGCAGGGGCATTCTCAATCCTTCATTTTCGCCGTTCCCCGGCCTGTTGCCCTTGGCGCGGAAAGTTCGGCCTATATGCTTAGGGTTCGTCGCCGGCCGCCTGCGCGGTCGTGCTCAAACGCCAGTCTGTTACGGCTACAGCCGACAAGTGAAAGATCGAATGCCAAGAGTTCTCATTACCGACAGCCTGTCAGCGGCGGGCTTGAAATACCTCGAAGCGGCAGGGCTCGAACTGGATATTCGCTCGGGTCTGAAACCCGATGGAGTTCGCGCCGCGCTGCACGACGCCGATGGCATCATTATTCGCAGTGGCACGACGCTGACCTCGGAAATTCTCAAGGATCAGAAGCGACTCAAAGTCATCGTGCGGGCCGGCGTGGGCGTCGATAATATTGACCTGGCGGCCGCAACCCGCGAAGGGATCGTGGTGATGAACACCCCGGCGGGTAACACCACCAGTACCGCCGAGCACACCTTGGCGATGCTGCTGGCGTTGTCGCGCAACATTGCTCCGGCGGCGGCAAGCATGAAGGCCGGTAAGTGGGATCGCAAATCGTTTACCGGCACGCAGCTCGCCGGAAAAACGCTGGGCGTGGTCGGCTTGGGGCGCATCGGCTTATCTGTAGCGCGGCGGGCCATCGGCCTCGAAATGAAGGTGATTGGCTTCGACCCATTTCTTTCCGAAGAGAAGGCGGCCGAACACGGGGTCGAGGTTTCCCGCAATCTTGACGAAGTCGTGGCGAATTGCGACTACCTGACGGTGCACACGCCACTCAGCGACGAAACACGGGGAATTATCAACGCGGCCCGTATCGCCCGCATGCGCAAGGGGGTACGCATCATCAACTGCGCCCGCGGCGGCATCGTCGATGAGGCCGCTCTGGCCGACGCGATTTCCAGCGGTCACGTGGCCGGCGCCGCGCTCGACGTGTTCGAACACGAACCGCCGGGCGACAGCAACCCCCTGGTCAAGCTGCCGGGCGTGCTCGCCACGCCGCACCTGGGCGCATCGACCGACGAAGCCCAGGAATTGGTGGCGATTGAAGCGGCGGAAATCATCAGCGGGTTTTTGCTGCGTCATGAAGTGCGGCACGCCGTGAACATGGCGCCGATTTCGGCGGCGGAAATGGCCGACATGAAGTCGTACCTCGATCTCGGCCGTCGGCTGGGCTTGTTGCTGGCCCAGCAGAATAAGTCGGGCGGGCTGCGCGCCGCCCAGATCATGTACCGTGGCGAAGCGGCCGCCAAAAACGTGCGGCTGATTACTTCGAGTTTCGCCGCCGGTTTGCTCGAATCGGCACTGGATGAGCAGGTCAACATCGTGAACGCCGAAATGCTGGCCCGCGAACGGGGAATCAAGATCACGGAATCGCTGTCGACGGAAGTGGGAGATTTTTCAACCCTGATCCGGGCAACGATCGAAACCAACGCCGGTGAACTGACCGCCGCCGGTACGATCTTCGGGAAGCAGTTTTTGCGGCTTGTGCGGCTGGGGCCGTACAGCCTCGATGCGTACCTCGACGGGCTGCTGCTGATTTACCGGCACCGCGACGTACCGGGGCTGATCGGGTTCATTGGCACCGTGTTCGGCCGGCATCAGGTCAACATCGCGCACATGGCCCTCGGTCGCGAACGTCATGAACCCGGCGGAAACGCTGTGGCCGTCTTGAACCTCGACAACGAACCTTCAGCCGAAGCTCTCAGCGAAGTCCAGTCGCATCCTGAAGTGACGGGTGTCGAACTGGTCAAGCTTCCACCGGCCGGCGCCCCGTTGCCCTGGCTGGTTGGCGGCTGATGAATGCCTGGTATTGACGCCATAGCGGCGAGCAACGCCGCCCGCCAATGATGGCCTGGCGCCCTACTGAGCAGCACCCGCGATTTGCCCGAATCAAAAGCCGCTGATACAATACATACCGTTGTGGAAACCCAGACGGACTATCGGCTTTTTTTTAGCCCGAATTCCGTCCGGGGCGTTTGAGAACGAATTCAGACCATCTCCCATGGTAAGGACGGTGGATTGATGTCAGTCGGGTCGAGTGCGGCGATGCAGTCGAGCGTGCTGGTGCTCAACCGCTTGTACGTCGCGATTCAGGTCATGTCGGTCAAACGGGCGTTCTGCCTGCTTTGCAAAGACCTGGCAGAGGTGATTCGAATCGAGAACGGTTCGTACACATCGTACAACTTTCAAGACTGGCAGGAAGCGAGCCGGTGGAAGGCCGCCGTTCAAGGTCAACAAGACCACGAAGACTGGATCCGGGCGGTGAATTTCGACATCGAGGTTCCGCGCGTGATTCGGCTGTTGAATTACGACTTGTTCCCGCGGAACGTCGTCAAATTCAACCGGCGAAACATTTTTTTGCGAGACGAGAACCGCTGCCAGTATTGCGGGCACAAGTACCCCACGCATCAGTTAAGCCTCGACCACGTTAAGCCACGCAGCCGCGGCGGCCTGACAAATTGGGAAAATATCGTGTGCGCCTGCCTGCGTTGCAACGTCCGCAAGGGGGGGCGCACGCCGCAGGAGGCGTCGATGAAGCTGATTCGGCGGCCGGTCAAACCCAAGCGCAGCCCGGTGCTCTGCCAGCAGTTGGCCAGCATCAAATACCAGTCGTGGAAAACGTTTCTCGACGAAGCCTACTGGACGGTCGAACTCAAAGACTGACCGCCCGCGCCTGTTGCATTCCGCCCGGCAACGTGGTAGCTTGACATGGGGTGGTTCCAGGGGGGGCGTGTGTGTACTCGCGGCAGGACGTCTCCTGATGCGACCGTGTTGCCTTCTGTCGAATCCATCGCTGTGGTGCAAAATCCATTCGCAGAGTTCCGGCGGGCCTGAAGGAGCGGTGTGCCCGCCTGACCGACGTGCGGTTGAAGCGCCCGTCTCAACTGTTGCTCTTGCCGGAGGTTTGTCATGAACGATCACCAGATTCTGCTGCCGCCCCGCGCCGTGCCCGGTTCTCGTTCGGGCCGAGGTTTCACGCTGATCGAACTTCTCGTCGTCATGGCGATTATTGGTGTGCTGGTGGCACTCTTGCTGCCCGCCGTTCAATCAGCCCGCGAAAGCGCCCGCCGAACCCAATGCCTGAACAATCTGAAACAGATGGGGCTGGCGGCCCAGAATTATATGTCATCGTTTCGCTGTTTTCCCTCGGGGTGGATCTGCAGCCCACTGGTCAATAACGGCTCGCCTTGCAACCTGAACGCTCCCTCGGTCGGCGGGATTCAGTTGCCGATCGTCGAAGACATCAAATTCAGACCGTTCGGCACACGGCAATCCGTAAGCTACGGGCCGACCAGCGGCGGCGCAGGGGGAACGGGCATTCAATCGCTCGCCGTTTCCAACCTGTGGGGCTGGCAGGCGCTCATGCTGCCACAGATGGACGCCGCCGCGACCAACATCAACTTCAATCTGCCCAAAGCCAATGCCAATGCCAATGCCAACGCGAATGGCAACAATATGGCCGCCGTGCAAATGGTCGTCGCATCCTACGTATGCCCCAGTGCCGCGCTGCCCAATGCGCGCCCGGGCAACTGGGGTTATGGCGTGTATCGCGGCTGCACCGGCACGACCGCCAACAACGGCACGACCTATATGAACAGTGCCAATTCCGATCGCACGATCAAAGACGGTTTCACCACGACGATTCTGTACGGCGAGTCGCAATTCGGATTGTGGGCCGACGCGTTGAGTTGTTGTGCGCGGGTACCCAACCCGGCGATCAACCCGGCCGACGCCAACCGCACTGTTTTTGATTTCATGGCGCCGCAAGCCTCAAACGGTGGGGGGGGATTCTTCATTCTGGGGTTCGGCAGTTGGCACGATGAATCGGTCAACTTCGCCATGTGCGATGGCTCGACCCGCAACATCAACAAACAAGTCGATATGGGTGTGATGCAGGCACTCGCCACACGCGATACAGGCGAACGCGTGAGCAACGATTTCTGACTCCCGCTGACGTCAGAACTGCCTGGCCCCGTGGGGCGCATCGTCCTATGCCACGATCTGCACGTTCCGGCCCGCCCCACCGCGGGCCGGTTCTTTTCAGGCCCGGTCGAATGGAAATGCCAGCACTTCCGCGATCGTGGCGGCCCCGGCCGCGAGCATCACCAGCCGATCGAAACCCAGCGCCACGCCTGAACATTCAGGCAAGCCGCGGTCCATCGCCTCGACCAATCGGTTGCCGACCGGCAGGGGCGATTGGTTGGCGGCTGTGCGACGGGCCGATTCGGCGGCAATCCGCCGCCGCAATTCCTGCGCATCGGTTAACTCACCATAGCCGTTGCACAATTCGACTCCGCGAATATACAGCTCAAACCGCTCGGCCACCGGCGGATCTCCGGCTCGAACGCGGGCCAGAGCCGCCTGCGATGCCGGGTAATCATACACGAATTCCGGGCCGTCGACTCCCAAGAAGGGCTCGACAAATTCCGCCAGAAGCAGGTTCAGCCAATCATCCTGATTGCTTTCAGACATCCCGGCGGGAACAGCCGACAGGCGCGATGTCGCAAGCTCAGCGCATTCGCCCGGTGTCAGTGAAAACGGGTCGACCCCCAGCGCGCGGCGAAATGCGTCGCGGTAAGTCGTGCGGCGAAAGGGCACGATTGGCACTGCCGATGGGCCACCGTACGCGTTGGCGGCTGCGAATACGTTCGCAACCAGATCTTCGACGACCTGCATCTGGCGGCCGTAGTCGTCGCCGGCACGATACCATTCGATCATGGTGAACTCCGGGTTGTGCCGCCGTCCCAGTTCGCCGCGCCGAAACACGCGGCCGAGTTGATAAATCGCGTCGGCCCCGGCCACCAGCAGGCGCTTCATGCAGAATTCGGGCGACGTTTGCAGATACAGCGCTGGTCCGGCGGCGCGCTCGCGGGTTTCAAACGCTTCGAGGTGGGAATCGACGGCGGCGTCGTGCGACAAAAGCGGCGTTTCAACCTCCCAATAGCCGCGTTCATCAAAAAATCGCCGGGTACACGTTAGCAGGCGCGAGCGCAACCTCAAAACGTCGAGCGATGCAGTGGGCAAAAAATCGTCGTGATTCATGGCGGCGGGAAACAGGTGATGCTGATTTGGCCCAACGGCGTGGTCACAGAATTCATTCCAACCCGTCAGACAAGGCAAACCCGCCCAGCGGCCCACCCCGTCGGCAAAGCTGTTCGTGCAACTTTCCTTGAAGGATTTCTGGCGGCCGTCAGGTTTTATTTCATGATCATGCGGAGTTTGACGATAATAACGCTTGTGGGGATGAGATTGCACGTCCAGAACGGGGCAATGCCTGCAACAGGCGTTGGCCCAAGCGACATCCGACGCTTGGGCGTGCCAAGCCGGTTGATGCCGCCGTCCTGCCGCCGCCGGGGAACAAGATGAGTTTGTGCACTGGGTGTCATAGCGGGTGCTGCCGGTCGTTCGCCGTACCGGTGACGGGCGCCGATATTTTTCGGATTGTTTCCCGTCGGAATCTGACCTTCTGGGATTTTGTCTGCCGCTGGGCCGACCCGCACGGAAAGATCTCAAAAAATCATGCCCCGCATTTCTATTTTCGCGATGAACCGCAAACTCCGTTTACAATTTGCCTGTTGCACACCGGCAGCGTTCAGTTTCCGGGCACGACGAAATGTCAATTCCTGAGCGAATCGCCGCCGACGGTCGAGCACCCCCTGGGTGTTGCCCAATGCAGCATTTACGAGCATCGTCCCTCAGCCTGTCGCGTATTTCCCACGATGCTCAATGACACCGGCGAGCTGGCAATTATCTACGACATTCCGAGCACCGCGCGCGCTGAAACGCACCCGGTGTACCAGCTCTGCCCGCGGCAGTGGAAAACCGACGATCTCGACCCGGTTCAACAGATCCAGGATCTCGTCGTTGCCACTTATGAAATGAATTTCTTTCATCAACTGGCCGATTCGTGGAACGCGCAACCCGGGGCATGGAAACTTTTTCCCGACTTTTTGCACATGGTTTACGCCAATCGCCTGCGTCCGTCTGCCGCAAGTCCGGATTGCAAAGATCCGGAACAAGTTACGATCAAGTTCGCGACCGAATCTGACACGCGTCGAGTGGCATGAGCAAGCCTTTCAGCTCAGCCCTGCAATCGGGTCGGCGGAATAGATTTGATGTGGACGGTTCAAATCGTCCTTCCAACTTGCAGTGGCAGGCAACCCCAAGGCCCGGTAAATCGTAGCCGCCATATTGTCTGGAGTTTGCGGGTCGGCGGCAGGGTACGCGCCAATCTTGTCAGAAGACCCCACGACCCGCCCGCCCTTGACGCCGCCGCCGGCAAAGAACACGGTTTGCACGGCGCCCCAGTGGTCGCGCCCCGGCAGTTTGTAGAACTGCGGAAGTTGTGAAATGCGCGGCGTGCGACCGAACTCGCCGGCCATGACAACCAGCGTCGAGTCGAGCAGGCCCCGCTGCTGCAGATCGTCAAGCAGCGCCGAAAGAGCCCGATCTGTCGGTGGGAACAAGTAATTCTTCAGATGCGGAAAAGCATTGCCGTGCGTGTCCCAGGTTTCATTGTTCCCCAGGTTGACCTGCACCAGATTGACACCGGCTTCGACGAGCCGTCGCGCCATGAGCAGCGACCAGCCAAACGCATTCCGCCCGTACCGATCGAGTACATCTTCGCCTGCCTCGGCGACGTCGAACGCCGCCCTGATGCGGGCGTTGGTCAGCAGCGCTACCGCCCCCGTGCGGTATTGGTCGAACTGTTCGACCTGTACATTCCGCTCGAGGTCGCGGCGTTGTGCATCGATTAACCCCAGGAGTTCCAACCGGCTGGCTAACCGCTGGCTGCCGAACCCGTCAGGCAACGACAGACTTGGCGCCTGAAATCGCGTGCGAACCGGCCTACGCGGGCGCTCCTGATGGTCAAACTCGTATTCGGGATACGCGCCATAGGCCAGCGGGTCAAACTGTGACGCCTCGACGAACCACGGATCGCGGCGGCGCCCCATCACGCCCGCGAATTGCCCAGGAATGACTCGCGTCGAAAAGTGCACCAGTCGCTCGGGAAGGACCACGGCGGGAGGCAGGTTGTTTCTCGCTGGGGTCACAGCCCCGGCGATCGCCGCAAGGCTCGGCCAATCTGTCGGCTTCGGTTTCGATGGATCGAAGCCGGGCGGAATGTCTGATCTTCCCGTCAGCATGATGTGGTGGCCGGCCGAGTGGTCGTTCGACGAGTGCGTCAACGACCGAACCAGCGACCACAGGTGGCTGCGTTGCGCCAATTGGGGCAAATGCTCGCAGATTTCAATGCCCGGAGTGTTCGTGGCAATCGCGTTGAATTCGCCGCGAATTTTGTCGGGGGCCGCCGGTTTCAGATCAAAACTGTCATGCTGCGCCAGGCCACCCGACAAGAAGATGTAGATTACCGCCCGAGCGGGCGCCTCGGTTGTGGCGCCCTGCGCGGTTCGCAACGCCGCGACATGATTCGTGCCTAACCCCAGCAGCCCGATCGCGCCCGCCTGCAATGCCGACCGGCGAGACAGCCGGGGGTGCAAGGCCAGCACAGATTGGGCAGCGGCTGCGCAAACCGGCACAAGCGAACTCCACATGAAAACGAACTGAGGCAAACTCTCACTCGTAGCAGCATAAACAGCGGCTTATATCTTTGCAATCTCAATCCTGGCGCCAGTCAGCCAATGGGCGCCAACGAGCGCCGCGCGCATTGATGCCGACTATTCGTAGTGAATCCACATCGGGCTGGCCCAGGCCATGCGGCCGTCGACCTGCTGAATGCGCACGTAGTACATGCTCACCGCGCCTTTTCGGGCAGCCGCATCGGTCCATTGAAACCGGGCTTCCGCGTGGCCGGGATCAAAATTGTAAACATATGTCGGCATTTCATCGCCCACCTGGCGCACGATATCGATCTGGTGAACCGCCGCCGTCCCCTGCACGATCACGTCCAGGCGGGGCGGTTGTGTCGTGTTGAATTCATCGCCCATGATGTGCCCTGCGCACTGCACGTCCAGAATGATGTTGTCATTGGCGGCGTAGCAATGCCGCTTTTTGAATGCGGCGATCAGCCCCTCGCGCGTGGGTTCTTCGGCCAACACGACGGCGTAACTGATATGCGTGCTGACATGATCGCTGCTCGACTGAAAGCCGAGCCGCTTGCCGCGCTTCAACGCCTGCCAGACAAACCCCGCCGGTTCGTAGCCCTGAATGCTGTCGGCCGCGTCGCGGGCAGCCAGCGGGCCTTTCGGTTCTTCATAGTTCTGCCGATGGCCCTGAAAAATCTCGACGACCGGTTCAACTTCAGGATCGTTGTCGCGCCAATCAGTGCCCATACTGGTCGCCGACGTATGCGACGAACAGATCCCCCCGAAGAACTTCAAATACCGGTACAGATTCTGAATGTCGGGTGCGCCTTTTTCCGGCGTGCCGAACCGTAATTCCTTGCCATTCATGACCGGCAACGGCCGGATTCCGCGCTCGGCGAACATGACATTGCGGTGCCCGCTGGGGTAGGGCAGGCTGCGTTCATAGGTGTACATCGTCAGAAAGCGCGCGGGCGAAAAATACAAGTCAAGTTGCTTTTGCGTCAGCCACCACATGTACTCGTGGTTCAGTGCATAGTCGTGATCGGTCGGGCCGATCCAGTCGAGTGCGGCGACGTCTAGCCCGTATCGCCACATTTCCTCGAGCGGGCCGTCCCAATCGCGATGGGCCGACATTTCACTGTGCCGATGAAAATCGCCCCGTAGCAAATGATAGCTTTTTCCACCTGCGCCGATCGTGTAGTTGCGGATCCGGCCGACCTCGCGCGTTTCATCGGGATGTACCGGAACGTCTTCGCCGCCCGCCCGTGCATCGGTGCCGACAAACACCGGTTCGTTCGCCGGAGCGGCGGCAGTGAGAACGACCGCATTGACGCGGCAGGTCTTCGCCGACTGCGACCCGGCCTTACGCCCGTCGGTCGAATAGATCGCAAGCAAACCCCCATCCGAATACGGCAGCAAGGCGGGGCGGTTATCGATCAGATTGTCAGACTGCGGCAGCGCGATTTCCGCCGACCACGCCTTGCCTTCGAGTCGCCGCGCATAGCCAACCCAGCGCTCGCCCTCAGCGGTTGCCGACAAGGGGTGCCGACGATACGCGAGCCAAACTGCCCCCGAATTGTCGCACGCGAGTCGCGGCATCGAAATCCTGTGCTTCATCGACGGTTTGTAGGTTGTGTCATCGTAATGCGTAAAGGTCTCGGGGGCGCGCGGTTCCGCAACGGCTTGCAACCCGGTCGGCGTAACGCATCGCACGAGAATATTGCGTTCCATGTAAAACGGCGTTCCGTTGCCCACAAGCCGCGAGCCGAAATCCTTGCCCCAATTGGGTGCCGCGTCTTCGAACGCCACCCAGATCCGGCCCGCCGTATCGAAGGCCACGCTCGGGCGGGCCTCGAACCGGGCGCTGGCCGCAACGGGTATCGCCGCCGCCAGCCGCCCATTGGTCATTTGCCGCAGGTACACGTCGTAGTTTCCCTGATCGTAGGTATCCCATGCGACGTATATGGCTCCGTGCGCGTCGGCTGCAATGGCTGGGTTCCAATCATTTGCCGGGCTGTTCGAGACGCGCTGTTCCTCGAGCAGTTCTCGCTCTTCAAGCCGGGCCAGGTGAACGTCGAAGTTTCCATTGCGCCGCGCCTGCCAGGCCAGCCACACGCCTTTTCCCTGGGCGTTACCCACCGCAACGACGTTGATATCGGCCTCGGCGTCACTCGTCAGCCGCAGCAACGGGCCCAACGTCTGCGTTTGCGGGTCGACCGACCGACCAAACAGATCCCAATTGGATTGTACTTGCTGTGCCCAGAACACCCACACGCCGCCCGTTCCGTCGAGCGCCACGGTTGGCCGCCAAACATCGTTGCCTGGCCCGGTTACATCGATCGCGGGCTGCCACTTTCCCCCCAGGCATCGCATCAGCTTGATCTGATCGCCATTGCCTCGCGTTCGCAACCCCTCGAAGCGGCCGGCATTAGTTTCGTGCGAGTCAACCGGGTTTCCTTGCTGGTAGGCGACGTACGCACACCAAACTGTTCCTTCTTTCGTGGCGACGGCCGCCGGAAAATCATCGTGAGTTTCGCCCTTTGTCAATTGCACCGCCTCGCCAGTCGGCGCTTGCTCGATGACCGCTTTTCCAGCCGCCGCAGTCGATGGCTGACCTGCCGCTGGATCGCCGAACGACGCCAGAACCAAGCCGGCCAGGATGACTGCTGTCAGGGCCACAGCCGCAAGTACTCGCTGGCACAGTCTGTTGGCAGCCTGTATTGGATTTGGGCGGCATGACGTGCAGCCCGGGCTGTCTTGAATTCCGCCGAACAGCCGATTGAACCCGGTGGGCGAAGGAGTGTTTGGCGGGGGAGTGTCGTGCATGCAGTCCTCGCTGAAGTTTAATGCCAGATTTGTACGGCTCGTCAGGCGGCAAATCAAGATTCGCACGAAAGTATCCTCTGTGCCGCGTCACCTGCGCGCGAATTCAGTCCAATGGCTGCGTTCACCGATCCAGATCGTGGAACCATCAGAAATTCTTGTCGTAATGGTTGCCAAACACAAGCGACGGAAGTCGCAACGATTTGCCGCCCCGGCGATTTGAGAACGCCGAGTATTGCGCCAGCTTAAGGCAACAATGGCTGCCAATTGGGCACATTCGATACAGGTGGACGATCGGAATCAGCAAAAAACCTCACCTGACACCCGGCAACCGCCCTCTCCACGCGCAGTCAGGCGTTGTGACCTAAGCTGTCGTATACGATTTCACGCAACACAACTCGTGACTGGTGTTACTTCGGAACAAGAGACTCGTTCGCGGCTCCGCCGGTTCGCGCCGCCTGCACTTTGCAGCTTAGAACGGGCCTGCGACCGCCGCGCCGCATGTCGCCGTGTGGTTCAGAACTCTAGAGGATTTTCATGGCGATCGACTGGACGGGCATTTGTAACGCGGCGCTTGGCGATTTCACCGTGGCGGCATTGCCCCCCACGCTCAGTCTGCCCGCATTGCCGCATGCGGTCACTCAGTTTGTCGAAAAATCGAATCAGCCAAACGTCGATTTCAAGGACCTGGCAGCAATTGTCGAAACCGACACCGGCCTGACGCTCGAACTTTTGCGGCACGTCAATTCGGCTTACGTGGGGCTGCGCACGAAGGCGACGACGGCGTTGCAGGCGATCCGCCTGCTCGGGTTGCGGCAGGGCAAAATGTTTGTGATTACAATTGGAATGAAAGCGGCAATTCAGGCGCGGCAGTCGAAACTCATCAACCAGAATTGTTTCTGGAATGCAACGCTGCAAAAAGCCCTGTTCGCCCGACACGTGGCCCGATTGTTGCACGCCGATGAAGATCTCGCGTTTTCTGGGGCAATGTTGCAGGACTACCTGTTGCCCCTGCTGACCAATGATCTTGTCGACGACTATGTGAACTTCATTCAAACCCGCGATCGTCAGCCGATCAGCATTTGCGATTTCGAGCGGCAGGTCTTTGGGTGGGACCACGCCTTGGCCGCGGCCTGCCTGGCCCGTCGCTGGAAGCTGCCCGACGAACTCGTGTGCTGCATTTTGTTTCACCACCAAGGTCTGGCCGCGTTTGCCCACCCGCAATTGGGACGGTCGGCGGTCGTAGCGGTGGCATTGTCGGCGCTACTGCCCGACCAGTTGCGACAATGTTACCACGGCCTTGAGCAACTGCTGCTCTTGCAGGAAAAATGGCCCGCATTTCAATTGGCGGAAATCGCAATCGCCGTCGATGCCCAGCATGCCGAAATCGGCATGGGCGTCAAAAACGACTTTCCGCTGGCACGCCGCTGCCGCACGGCCCTCGATCAGGATCAGGAACCGGCCGCAGAGCTCCTGCAATCGGCGGCGGGTTGAGGCACCTTCGGCCACCGCACCGACCGAATTGCTTTTGCGTGGCGTCTGGCCGCGGCACCTGGGCTCAGGCCGCCTTTCGTTCGCCCAGATTGTGCCGTGCGGTCAGCAAGTGAATGGCCGCGGTCAGGCCATGCAGTGCATCGTCAATTTGCTGCGTTTCGCGGAGCACGCGGAGGTTGTCGGCCAGCACGCCCTGCAGTTCGGCCAGTTTTCCCTCTCCGCGGGCAATCGTGCGCAGCGTTTCGGCAACGCCGGAGAAATCGTCGCGAATGGCCAACGCCTTGTCCATTGTCGACTGAATCCGTTCGAGATGTTTTTCCTGCCGCGATTCGACGAGAGCCAGCAATTGCCGCAACCGCTCCTCACGGGCGGCATCGTAGGCCTCATTGCGTTTTTGCAGCGTTTCGAGGGCGCCTTGCCAGCCTTTGAACTCCTGTTGCTGCCGCGCATCAAATCGCTGAAACAGCGTGTCGAGCGACTGGCTCCAGGTTTCGACCTGGCGGTGCAGCGTTGTCGCGATCACCTTGAGCGCCTCGTCATTCGCCGACTGCACGATCGACAGAAATGGCAGGATGTTGGCGTCTTTGACCTCAAACCGGTTGAGCAGGTCGCGTTCGGCTAACCGGTCAATGGCGCGCAACAGGCTGCCCTCGATCCGTTCGCATAGAAACAGCGAGAACATCATCGTCATGGCGGCGGCCAGGGCGACCGTCGTCGTGTTGAACGCCGAACCCATTTCGGCCACGACGGTGGGCAACCGGTCGGAAATGCCTTCGAGCGAAATCCCGCTCAGGGCCGAGCCGAAGTGCACGACAGTGCCCAGAAACCCGAGAATCGGGGTGACGCCGGCCACAAACCGAATCAGCGTGAAGCTGGCGTGCGTCTGGTCTTCGTCCTGATTCGCCAGGTAATGCAGGTGCTCACGATACTCTTCGGCAGACCCCTTCTGAACCACGTATTCGAGCGCCTGCGCGAGGCGTTTGCCCACGCGCGAATTCCGCTGCCAGCGCGGTCGAGCGTGAATTTCCTCCAGCAGCGTCAGCGCGTGCGACACCGGTTCGCGGCTCTGAAACGGGGGCAGCCAGTCTTTGCGCAGTGCCAGAAACTCTTCCGGAAAAGACAACAGCTTGAGCGCCAAGTCGACGAGACCCCACATGAACAGGGCCACCACGATGTACTCGACGGCATGTTCCGTCGTATAGCGGTACAATACCGTGCCATGCATCGACGGCTGAAACACGACCCAGTAAAACGCTGCCGTGCACGCGGCACCCAGCATGAACGACGGGTCCAACACCCGAAATGCCGATTTCTTTTGTGGCTGAACCATCAGTCTCTCCGCTCGAATGGATTCGACCAGCCGGTCGATCGTCTGAAATGCAATCGGGTTGCGGCAGTGCGCCCCACCCGGCCGGTTGGGGCCGGCTGGCAAAAACAGGCGGATCAGACAAAAAACCGCCAATGCTGTCAAGATGAGCAGCCCTGCCGAAAACAATCACCGGGCGGGCCGCTGGTCGGAAACGGGCGTTCAAGGGCGGCAATCCGTGGGGCCGGCGCCGATTCAACCCACGATGGCTCCAGGCAGTTTGCCATTGAGATTCGTTGCTGGCCCCCCTCGCCCGTCGGCGCCGTGAGATCGCTCTTGCGATCCGGCAGTCGGGCGGGGTATCGTGGTGCTGGACTTGATCCTGCCCGATTGTTCGAGGAGTTGCCGCCATGCTCTGCCCCGACTGCCGTTTCGACAACATCGAAGGCAGCGATGCCTGCGAGGCCTGCGGGGCCTCGCTGGCAGCGCTGTACCCGCGCGGCAATGAAGTCGAACAAAGCATCGCCGCACATGCCATTCAGGTGCTGTGCCCCCGCCCGCCCGTGTTCGTGTCGCCAACAACTCCTGTGCGCGAGGTGATGGCACAAATGGCCGAGCGAGGCATCGGTTGCGTACTCGTGCTCGACGGTTCGGCTCTCGTCGGCGTGTTTTCAGAACGCGACGTTCTGAACAAGGTTTCTGCCGACTGGATGCGGCTCGACCAGCCGGTCGCCGCCTTCATGACCCGCAACCCGGCCACGCTTACCCGCAACGACTCCATCGGTTACGCCTTACAGGGGATGGATCTGGGTGGTTATCGCCATATTCCCGTGCTCGACGCGGCCGGTTACCCTG
>JAJXXL010000470.1 GCA_021781115.1 Planctomycetota bacterium | reverse complement strand
ACGACCCCGAGCGCGGTGCGAATGTCGCGCCGCCCGGCCGGCGTGGCGCCCGATCGACCGTCTACGACCCAACCTGCCATTGATCGTGCCTGCCCGCGTGCAGAGACCCTGAACGGTGCGGTGTCGCCGCCCTTCCGGCGACGGAGAACCGGCAATGCCGCCTCAAAACCTGCAAATGACCGGTAATGTGGCCTTGCCAGGCGGCAACCATTCGAAGGAGTGTCAGCGTTGCATGACGGTTGCGGCCAACCGGCCCCAGGGTGGGGCTGTTTTCTCAGGCCTCCCTGTGAACGCTATTCGCCGCTGATTCCGACACGCCGCCCCCGGCGGCGGGCGAAAGTTGGCGGCGTGCCTTTGGATTTCGCCGGCCCGGCACGGTATAACAGATAGGGCTCATCAAGCTGAGAGATGCGTGTACGCTGTCTGAGGAATCGCCATGAAACAGGTCAATCGCGGGGGCGGCTGGCCCGCCGTGCTGTATACACTGCGCAAAGCGCGCGAAGCGGGTGGCCTGATCAGGCTGTGGAAGGCGATGCGCAGCAAGAACGCCTGCAAGACCTGCGCCCTGGGCATGGGGGGCCAAAGCGGCGGCATGGTCAATGAAGCCGGCGCGTTTCCGGAAGTCTGCAAAAAGTCTTTGCAGGCGATGGTTTCCGACATGCAGGGTGCGGCACGCGCCGAGTTCTTCGAGACCTATTCCGTTGCCCAGCTCCAGGCGTTTTCACCGCGCGAACTCGAACTCAGTGGGCGGCTCACGCAGCCGCTGCTGGCCAAACGTGGCGACGGGTACTACCGCCCGATCACTTGGGACGACGCCTTGGGCCGAATTGTCAACAAGTTGCAACAACTGACTCCCGCCGAGACGTTCTGGTATTTCAGTGGCCGCAGTTCGAACGAAGCCGGTTTCCTGCTGCAACTTTTTGCGCGGGTGTACGGTACGAACAACGTCAACAATTGCAGCTTTTATTGCCACCAGGCCAGCGGGGTCGGGCTGTCGAGTGTGCTGGGCACGGGCACGGCCACGCTGTTGCTCGAAGACGTCGAGCGGGCCGACCTCGTGTTCGTCATCGGTGGCAACCCCGCCAGCAACCATCCGCGGCTGATGACCACACTCAAGCATGTGCGGCGGCGGGGGGGCGACGTGATTGTCATTAACCCGGTCGTCGAAACCGGCATGGTCAATTTCAGCGTGCCCAGCGACCCCTGGAGCCTGTTGTTTGGCACCAAGATCGCGAGCATGTATGTTCAACCGCACATCGGCGGCGACTTGGCCCTGCTGGCGGGTGTTTCCAAACGGGTCATTGAACTCGGCGCGCACGACGTGACTTTTCTCGATGCGCACACTGACGGCTGGCGCGACTGGGCGCAGCGGCTGAGTGCATTCACCTGGGATGAAATCGTGCGCAAATCCGGCGTCACTCAGGCCGAAATCGAGGCGATCGCCGAGCGCTATGCCCGGGCCAAACAGGTCGTATTCTCGTGGACGATGGGCGTGACCCATCACGCCCACGGCGTGCAAAACGTCGAAGCCATTGCCAACTTGGCGCTGCTGCGGGGTATGGTTGGGCGACCGCATTCGGGCCTGTTGCCGATTCGCGGGCACTCGAATGTGCAGGGCATCGGTTCGGTCGGCGTGGCGCCCCGCCTCAAAGAGGCGGTGTTTGAACGCCTGCAGAACCATTTCGGAATCACCCTGCCCGCCACACCAGGCCTTGACACCATGGGGTGCATCGAAGCGGCCGCTGACGGCCGGTTGAAATTCGGCTATTGCCTGGGCGGCAACCTGTTCGGCTCGAACCCTGATGCGAGGTTTGCGGCCGACGCGCTCGGCCGGCTCGACATGCTGGTGTATCTGAATACGACGCTGAATACCGGGCACGCCCACGGGCTGGCCGCCGAAACGATCATTCTGCCGGTACTGGCGCGCGACGAAGAACCCCAGGCCACAACGCAGGAGTCCATGTTCAATTTCGTGCGGCTGAGCGACGGCGGGCCGGCTCGGCACGCGGGGCCCAAAAGCGAAATCGAAGTCATTTCGCTGCTGGCCCGACAGGTGCTCGACAGTGCCGGGCCGATCGACTGGCACGCGCTGGGCGACGCCCGCGCCCTCCGCCAAGCCATCGCGCGCATTGTCCCCGGTTATGAACCGCTCGAAAGCATCGACCAGACGCGGCGGGAATTTCAGATTGCGGGCCGCACGTTTCACCAGCCTGGTTTTCCCACGCCCAACGGCCGGGCGCAAATCAAGACGCACGAATTGCCCGAGCTGGCTGGCGGGACCGACGGGTTGCGGTTAATGACCGTTCGCAGCGAAGGCCAATTCAACACGGTCGTTTACGAAGATTACGATTTGTATCGCGGCCAGGACCGCCGCGACATCATCTTGTTGAACCCCGCCGACGTGGCCCGGCTGGGGCTGGCGGCGGGGCAGCGCGTCACGGTGCGAAGTTCGGTGGGGGCGCTCGGCCCGATTCTGGTGCGGCCCTACGAGAAAATCAAACAGGGCAACGCCCTGATGTATTACCCCGAAGCCAACGTGCTCGTGCCCAGGGCCACCGACCCCGCCTCGAAAACCCCGGCGTTCAAATCGATTGTGATTGCGATCGAACCGGCCGCCCCCGGCCCGCACGGCGTTGCCGAACCAGCGGCGGCCGGGGCCGGCGCACCGGCCGCCGCGCCGGTGCGTCTGGCGGGCAGCGGCAAGCTGCCCGCGTGCTGATTTCAGCAGCCGGGCAGGCGCGAGGAGGGGCGGTCGCCTGTCAGAGGTCGACCACGTCGAGCCATTCGGTTTCAAGACCGTGCCCGACGACGGTGATCAAATCTCCCTGATTCAGGGGCAGGCTGCAGGTCATGTACAGCAGCAGCGCCAGTTGAAACGCGGCGAGCGTCATCGTAATCGGAAAGGCTAATCGCCGGTTGCGATGATAAATGCCGGCCATGGCCGTCAGCACGATCAGCGTGCCTGCCGCCTTCACCCGCACAAATATCGAAACATCGCCGCCGCCCACTTTCAGCAAATAGTGACCCACCGGGTTTTGTTCGAGATTCAGAATGCAATCCTGAAACTCTTCGACGAGATAGGCGTCGTACGCCGAAACCAGGCCAATGAACACCCACAGCACAGGAAACCAATGCCGTCTGAAAAAAGGCCCGACGCGAGATTCGAATAGCGTCTCCCGCGCGGGCCGGCAAACTTCCAGCGTGCTGCTGACATTCATTTCAGGTTTTTCCGAAAGCGTTTCGAAATCACAGCTCACAAGGGCAACTTGCCCTTGCGAAGACTTGCCGCCGCTCCCCCCCCCAGCCCGGCTGGTGCGCTTCAAACGGGAGGGAAGACCATCCGCGGATTGCGGGTTCGCGATTTACGACTCATAAACACGCGGCCCGGCTGCTGATCGAAGAGACCAGGCAACCGGGCCCAAAGGCAGAACCATGAGGCAGGTGATGCGGCCGGCGCGATCGGCACGCAGACAGAGCGTGTCACAAAACTATTGAACCCCTGCCGGCTGGAAAGGTTTCGCAACGTGTACCGAGAAATCCGATTGCCGGGCGCGCTGCCGCCCCGCGGCGACGGTGCGTTTAGAGAACGTCAGCGACAACCTGATTAAAGTCAGGGAGTTGCAACATATCTCGCAGATCGGGGCGTGGGGCGAGCGTGGCATTCAGGCAACATGGGGCAAGAATGCCCGCCCGTCTGGCCATTGTCTGCATGCGAATTAGTCAATCATCGCAACCTGTTTATTAAATTGACGTTGCGTTCCATTTCGCGAACAGGGCTGTCAACGTTTCTTGTCAAACTGTTCAACTGGCATTCAGGTTGCTTTACATCCCTTCATCAGACGCAACACAACACCAGACACCGACGACGCCGAGAC
>JAJXXL010000079.1:759-3897 GCA_021781115.1 Planctomycetota bacterium | reverse complement strand
CCGATCTTCGTTCGGGCGACAACGCACTTATCATACGCAACGGGCGCCGCCGCTTTCCCAATGATGCCAGCCCCGGCGCGATCGCCGCCCCGCAACCGCCAAATGCTCGCGTCAGTAACATGCTGGCGTTCATGCAGTTATGCGATAGCCGCCGACTCGCGCTCAGTCGCCCCTGGCCCCCAAAAAAAACGTCGCCGTCGATTCGACACCCGGCATCGTCGATAAAACCCATTTTTTTACTGATCGCTGCCCTCTGCGACGCGGCCCAGCGCACGCGATTTCGCCAACGCCTCCCCGACACCGCTCGTCCCCTTCGCTCCTCGACTGCTTCAGCGGCAACCCGCGACACTCGTTATCGCGCAGGTTATAATCAGACGACGCGGCGCGGCCAAACAGGTTACGCTGCATCCGATTGCAACTTGCTGCCGGCAATTCCTACCGAGTTCTCATCATGACCGAAAACCTGGCCGCCCTGCTTGACGGCGAAGACCCCCGGATCTTTGACCTCGCCACTCATGCTGTCGGCCCCGGCGGAGCCTTGCCGCTTACACCCGAATTGTTGCTCGAAAGCCCCAGCGGCGACCTGTTTGGCATGAGCCAGAACGCTGGCATGGGGTGGAACCCCGCCCAACTCATGCGACGGCAGGTTCTGATCTTGAGCACGCAGGGTGGCATCAGGGCCGAAGACGGTCGGCCGATTGCCCTGGGCTACCACACCGGCCACTGGGAAGTCGGCTTGCTCATGCGGGCCGCTGCCGAACGGCTCGACGAACTCCAACGCCTGCCCTTCGCCGCATTTGTCAGCGATCCTTGCGATGGTCGCACCCAGGGCACCTCCGGCATGATGGACAGCCTGCCCTATCGCAACGATGCCGCAATCGTGCTGCGGCGGCTGATTCGCTCACTGCCGCAACGCCGCGGAATTATCGGCGTGGCCACCTGCGACAAGGGGCTGCCTGCGATGATGCTTGCACTGGTTTCGCAACCCGATTTGCCCGGCGTACTTGTGCCGGGCGGCGTCACGCTGCCGCCTACGCAGGGTGAAGACGCAGGCAAGGTGCAGTCGATCGGGGCGCGGTTCGCACACGGCGAAATCAGCCTCGAAGAGGCCGCCGACGCGGGGTGCCACGCGTGCGCCAGCCCCGGTGGCGGCTGCCAGTTCCTGGGAACGGCCGGTACGGCGCAGGTCGTGGCCGAAGCCTTGGGCATTGCCCTTCCGCACTCGGCGCTGGCCCCCTCAGGCCAGCCGATCTGGCTCGACGCCGCCCGCCGTTCGGCCGATGCGGTTGTTCGCCTCGACGCGGCCGGCCTCGCGATGCGCGATATTGTCACGCCCGCCGCCATTCAGAACGCCATGATTGTTCACGCCGCCTGCGGCGGTTCGACCAACCTGCTCATGCACTTGACGGCCATTGCCTTTGCCGCCGGCCTGAACCGCCCGACAGTGGCCGATTGGAGCCGCATTAACCGCCTCGTGCCGAGGATCGTCGATGTGTTGCCCAACGGACCCGTGGGCCACCCCACCGTGCAGATGTTTCTCGCGGGGGGCGTTCCCGAAGTCATGCTCCACTTGCGGCGGCTGGGGCTGCTTGAACTGCAGGCGCGTACGGTCAGTGGTGGCACTCTGGGTGAAAACCTCGACTGGTGGGAACAGTCGGTCCGCCGCCGCCGGCTGCGGCAGGCGCTGCGCGATCGCGACGGCGTCGATGCCGACGATGTCATCCTGTCGCCCGATGAAGCTCGCCGCCGCGGGTTGACGAGCACGGTGACATTTCCCGTGGGCAATCTGGCCCCGGAAGGCTCGGTCATCAAAAGCACCGCGATCGACCCGGCGGTCGTCGACGCCGATGGCGTCTACCGCAAAACCGGGCCGGCCCGCGTGTTCACATCAGAACGTGACGCGGTCGCCGCGATCAAGGGCCGGGCCGGCACGCGCCCGATTCGCGCCGGCGACGTCATCGTGCTGATTTGCCGCGGCCCGCTGGGCGCGGGCATGGAAGAAATCTACCAGATCACATCGGCCCTGCGGTACCTTGAGTTTGGCAAACAGGTGGCCGTCATTACCGATGCCCGGTTCTCGGGTGTGTCGACCGGCCCCTGCATCGGCCACGTCGGCCCCGAAGCCCTGGCGGGAGGCCCCATCGGCAAGGTTCGCGACGGCGACCTGATCGAAATGATCGTCGATCGCAACGCATTGATCGGCAGCATCAACCTCATCGGCGACGGCGTCACGCGATATAGCCCCGCCGAGGGCGCCGCTATTTTGGCCGAACGCAGCCCGGCAACACCACTGGTCCCCGATCCGAACCTTCCTGACGACACCCGGCTCTGGGGCCTCCTTCAGCAGGCGAGCGGCGGCATCTGGGGCGGCTGCGTGTACGACGTGAATGCCATCGAAAAAGTCCTTCGCGCCGGGCAGATTGCCCTCGCAAGCCAGAAGTCACCGCCGTAGCCGCGGCGGTCGATTCGACGACGCTGGAAACGAACGCAGCCATGCAAGGCATCGTCCGCCGCGGCACGGGCAACGACGGGAAGGCGTACCTCACGGGGCTGATGCGGGAATCGGGCCAAATCGGTGCGGAGGAAACGCCCCACCTGGAAGAACTCATCCGTGCAGCCGGGCTGGCGACGCTGGCCGAGAAAACCCCGTTTTGCACGGACATTCCCGAGCCTCAGTTGCCGGCCGGGCGAATGTATGAAGCCATCCATGATTCTTTGGCCTTCGACTGGCACTGTTTGGCTGGCCGGTTTCCAGAGCGGGATTGAGCGGGAATGCGATTGAGCAATAACGTGTTGGCCTGGGCGGCCGCGACGGCCGCCCGGTCGCGACCAGACGGCCCGTGTCGCCGTCGCGTCGCTGATCGAACGCGATTCGGTTCGCGCGCGTGAGCAACTTCGGGCGGCGGCGACCGTGGCCCGCCGGTCAGCCCGTTGACCAAACCCAGGCTCCCCGCGCCACGCCGCAGCCTGCCCGCGTTCGTACCCCTCCAGGCGTCGGCCACCTATGCCGGCGATGCAAACGCGGCGCGGCTTTGCGATATCCCTTCGCGGCGTTTGCGGCCCCATTTCGCGGCGTCCTGCCCCAGCGACGCGGGCGTGCCCGCCGACCGCCGAAATATCCGGCTGAACTCCGTCACC
>JAJXXL010000079.1:0-749 GCA_021781115.1 Planctomycetota bacterium | reverse complement strand
AGCCGGGCCAGAATCGGCGCCAGGTCGGCCGGAATCGCGCCCCGTTTCTCCTGCCGCAGCGCGCGGCCCGTCCAATCCAGCAGTTGCAGATACTCGGTAAACGTCATCGCCAGGCACCCCTTGTTCGAGGCCCGTGCCGCAGGCGCCGCGCCCAAGTTCTGCTCTGCCGACAACTCGAACGGACTCAGCCACTCCGCCGCAGGTTGCGCGCTTTGGCCTATACCGTGCCCCATGCCGTGCCGCGTGCCCTTTCGTGGCAAATTGCCCGGTCTTTGGTGCGATCGCGCGCCCCGCGTATCGCACCGCTCGTCGCGAGGTTCATCGCGTGGCGTGTTGGCGGCGGTCAGCTCCCGCCGCAACTCCAGCCGCACGCTGCCCGCTGCCGCGTGCGTGCGAATCTGCTGCCCGACGTCAACCATCGGCACTTGGGCAGGAGCGTTCCCGTTGGAGCCTGTCCTTGCGCAAGCCGTATCGCTGTGAACCGTGTCTGCCACCGGCAATCCCGCCCGATCTTCAGACGGCGGGTTCCACGGTGCCGCATCATCGCACGGTACAGTTTCGTCGCACGGCACGCGCGGCCCCGCTGCGGAAAGCGTCTGCAACCGCTCGTAGACCGACGTAAACCGGCTTTCTTCGGGCGTCGCCGCGATGCGGGCCCGCACCGGGTTCAGGTCGACATACGCCAGGCACGCCGCCAGGGCCGGCTCGTCGAGCACCGGCTGCGCCTTGAACCGCCCTTCCCAGAATCG
>JAJXXL010000148.1 GCA_021781115.1 Planctomycetota bacterium | reverse complement strand
CGCTCGCCGCGATTCTGAAGCCGATATGCCGGAACGTATCATCATATCAAACTGTGGCCCGGCTGACCATAAAACGCCCGACGGGCAACCGTGGAAGGTCAGGCAGCCGGCCGCCCTGAGGAATGAAAGAAGGCGCAGAGTCGCGGAGAAAAATGGATGGATCGTCAGGCAGAACGGTTTGGAGCATCGCTGATTGCGGCGCGGCTGACGATGAAGGGCAGGAGTGTTCCGTGCTCGGTGTTCAGCAAGCGATGGGGGCGTGGTCCAAGGGGCCGCCTTGGGCGCGAATGTGGTTTCGCGTGCCGTTTGTCCCGCGAAGAGCGTCATGGTTTAACATGCGACACACCAATCGGTTGCGGCGCGGCTGACGATGAAGGGCAGGAGTTTTCGGATTTCGGTGTTCAGCAAGCAGTGGGGGCGTGGTCCAGGAGGCCGCCTTGGGCGCGAATGTTGGTTCGTGTGCCGTTTGTCCCGCGAAGAGCGTCATGGTTTAACATTCGACGCACCAATCGGTTGCGACGCGGCTGACGATGAAGGGCAGGAGTTTTCGGATTTCGGTGTTCAGCAAGCAGTGGGGGCGTGGTCCAAGAGGCCGCCCTGGGCGCGAATGTTGGTTCGTGTGCTGTTTGTCCCGCGAAGAGCGTCATGGCTTAACATTCGACGCACCAATCAGTTGCGCTGCGGCTGACGATGATTGCCGTCAGCCGCAGCGGTAGCGTGGGCGACGCCCGCGGAGCTGAACACGGAACACGGAACCCTCGGCCAGTGTCAATGTCTCGTCGATTCCGGCAAATTGATTGCAACCGTTACATTTTTCCCAACCTGCAACAGAATCTTACAAGTTGACTAACCGGTACTACCGATATTTCTGTTACAACGAGGCTTCTCGTTGCATTCGCCACTTTTGTTCACCCCGATTCGGTCCGTCATGAGTTGCAGGTCTTTCGAGCAAGAGTCGTGGCCAGTTCCATCAGGTCCGGGGGCGAACCATGCCTGAATCGTTGTTGCACCCGGTCAACCCCTTCGACTGCCAGAGGATCAGGAACATGAGACGAGCTCGCTTTGTTGCGCTCGCCGTTCTGACCAGTGTCTGCTGGATAGGCTCTTCCAAAGCCTTTGCCCAAGGAGGGGCGTGGCAACCGGGGGCCGGGCCGCCTCCGGCGGGGTATTTTGACGCCCCCCCCGGCCCGCCGGGCTATTTCAATAATCCCCAGGCGTCTGTCGGCCAACCCCCGCAGTATTTTGCACAGCCGGGCGGCGGTTACCCCGGCACACCGAACCCTGGCGCTCCTTACCCCGGCGAAATTTACCCAGCGCAGCCTGGCAACCCACAAGGCGGTTCTCCAGGAATGGAAGATGCTGGGGCAGCGGGGCCGTGGTATGGCAATTACGATGACGTCGCGGCGGCCGAGGTGCCGGGCTATCGGCGTAAACCGATTTTTGAAAACGGCTATTTCCGTGCCGAATATTTGAACTGGACGATCAGCCGGCCGGGCGATGTGCTGCTGGGCTCGCCCGTGCTGGGCAACCCCGACCCGAGCCAGCCGTTCATCGTCAATGACTTGGGTGGCTCGCCTCTGGGCACGGCCACCGTGCCCACGACGATTCCGTTTGCGCTTAACAATCAGAACGGCTTTCGTGCGACGATCGGAGCCGACTTCATTTATGGCGGGTCGTTTGAACTCAGTGCATTTGTGCTGGCCCCGGCCAAGAGCAGTTTTTCGTACGACCCGAATCAGTTGATGTTCAACACGGCGGGCGGGGGCAATAGCCTGTCGCCGATTCCGACGACGCAATTCATTGGCACGAGCACGTTCGTGAATGGGCAGCTTGCCAACAATGTGCAGTTGTATAACTATTCGTACAAGGCCGACTACTATGCCCAGTTATGGGGCGCCGAGGCGAATTACCTGTTCGAATCCAATAACCCTGGCGGCATTCTGCAGATTCGTCCCCTGGTTGGGTTCCGGTATGTCAGCCTGAATAACCAGATGACTCAAAACGGCGTGTTTCGTGATACGACGTTCGCTACACCGGTCGACACGAACACCAACATCAATTCGGTCACCTACAACAATCTGTATGGCCCGCAGGTGGGCCTCAAGACCGAATTGGTGTCGAAATGGGTCACGCTAGGGTTCATGCCCAAGATCGGGCTGGCGGGCAATACGATGCTGGCCTCGGTTTCGACCGATCAGTTCCGGTCGCCGTTTGACCCGCCCACATACCACGAACAGAAATTCACGGGCGTATCGCCGATGATCGACCTGAGCACCTACCTGACGATTCACGCCACTGACCGGCTGTCGTTTCGCATCGGGTATAACTTCCTGTTTCTGGGTCGCGTGACGCTGCCAGAAGACAACATTTACTACAACGACCGGGGCCCGTACCTGCCCCCCGTGTCATTCATTCCGCCCGATGTCACCGTCAGCGCCACACGCCACGACTATCGGATTTACGGCCTGACGTGCGGCGGAGAACTGAAGTTCTGATGATTCCGGCCGCTGTGGCCCGCCCCGCGTAGGGGGTGGCAGGGTCTGTGGCTCCGGCGTCTCGCCGGAGAAAAACTCAGCCGCCAGCCCGGTGGCTTGTGTTCACGCGTGACCGGGCCGGGCAAATGGGCGCTGCATTGGGCCGCCGGTACATTTCCCCCCCCGGCAGTGAGGGCGGGGCCACCGTCTCCAGGCCATCATCGGGCAGGGGGAGTGGCATCAGAATCGGCCTTCGCCACGCAGGGCCTGCCAGCTTTCAACGGCCAGAATGAAAAACATAAACGCCGTATACTGCTGGCCGAAGTGGAATGCAAATGCGGCAAAGCTGCCCGCGGTCAGGATCGACAGTTTCAATGCCGTGGCATAGCCCGACCGCGGAAACCAGTGCATGAACAACAACCGGCTGATCTGCCCACCGTCGAGCGGAAAGACGGGCAGCAGGTTGATCAACCCCCACCAGAGGTTGATGTCCTTCATGAAATGGATCCACACGTAGACCCACAGCCAGCGCTCATCGATAACGAGCTGGTTGGAAATCAGCACTTGTTCCAGCCCGCATACGAGGCCAAACAGCACGAACCCCGCACCCGGCCCGGCAATCAAGACCTTCACGGCGCGGCTCGTCGAATGGCCCCAACTGGGCGAAAACTGGGCATACCCGCCCAAGCCGTACAGCACGATTTCCGGCGGCCAGCCGTAGTGCCGGGCGACGAGCGCATGCCCCATTTCGTGAACCAGCACCGAAAGGAACACGCACCCGACCCAGTTCACCGTCAGTTCGGGTTTCGAAGACCAGCCCAGCATGGCGGCAATCAGCCAGAACAGCGGGTGCACGCGCACGGGAATGCCCAGCAGCGAAAAACGCAGGTCATAGCTCGTCGGTGCGGCGTTGCCCAGCATGAATGGGGTACCTGGGGTCATCAGCGGGGCCGCGGCATGGCCATCGGCCCAAGGGAATGGAATGACGACCGGGCACGATAGCCGAACCGCCCCACGTTGGCAATCACGCCGACCTGCGGCGCGGCTGACGAGGTAAGAGGACGTCGAGGCGGGGAAATTCAAAGCCGCAGGGAGGGAGCACGAGTTGTCGAAGGCTTATGGACGAGCGAGTCGCGGCGCGGGGCATCGTCATGCACAACCGCTTGCGTTACAATCAGTTGTACCGCGGCTGACGATGCCAGGCCCCTCGCCGGAACTGACAGCCGACAACGGGTGTGCCAATTTTGACTGGCGCAATCTGGGAGGTTTTGGTAAAACAGGGTGAGTGAAGTTTTCTCTTGTTTGCCGCTTACCCTCGCAGGAGCGCGTGTCATGGATCCGATGCCGAAGATTTCGACGCAGTCGATGAAGGATGTTTTGCATGATAACGTCACCCAATTCGTGGAAGATCTCGTGAGCGCTGTGAACGACGC
>JAJXXL010000238.1 GCA_021781115.1 Planctomycetota bacterium | reverse complement strand
GACAACGATGGCGGTGTTCTCCGAGATGAGTCATGTGGGACGCTTGCGGAGTTCATCGAGGACTTGCGTCGCTGAAACGTCGCGGCTTGTTTTCGGGCTCTACACCCGAATCTGTGGGTGCGTTTCATGGAAAATGCGGATGCGTGACTTGAACTGGGCGATGCGTTGGCGGTGCGGTTGTTGGGCGGTTCTGCTGGCCGCGCCGCTGTGTTGCATCGGGTTGTCGAATGTTGCGGCGGGCGAGGACGAGGACGAAGACACGGGCGGGCTGATTGCGCGGTATACCGCCAATACGCAAACTATTCGTCGCCTCGATCGCGACGTGCAGTTTGTGTGGCAAGACGACAGCCCCGATCCGCGGTTGCCGGCGGGGGCATTTCGCGTCGAGTGGAACGGCCAGTTGCTCGTTCGTGCGGCCGGCAACTATCGGATTTCTCTGTACATGCAGGGCGATGCGTCGGTTGCGGTCAATGCAAAACAGGTCCTGTCTGCCGCGCATGCGCGACCGGCCTGGGCTTCGAGCGATGAAATCGAGCTGGATTTTGGCGAACAGGCGTTGCAAATTCGATTTCAGAAGACCGCATCGGCGGCGCAGATCAGGCTGTATTGGTCGTCAGACCTGTTTCCGATCGAACCGATCCCGGTACAGGTTTTGTTTCACGACACTCCTGCTCCTGAATTGAAGACATGGGAACGCGGCCGCGCGCTTTATAACGCTGCACGCTGCAATCGCTGCCACGCACGCCAGGACGAAGCCTCTGCGGCCCCGGCCCCGGCACTCCTCAACGTCAAGCAGGATCTGCGCCCCGATTGGCTGATCGACTGGCTCGCATCGCCAGCCGTGCGCCCGCCGCCCGCCATGATGCCTGATTTCGGCTTTTCGCGCAGCGAGGCGGCGGCGGTTTCTGATTATCTCGTGTCGGTCTCGAGCGCATTGCGGCCCCCGGCCTCGGTTGCCGCAGCGGTTGCCGGCGACTCGCGCCAAGGTGAGCTGCTGGTTCTGTCGCGTGGTTGCCTGGCCTGCCATACCCTGTCGAGCCAGGGCGCAGCGGGCCTGTTCGGAGGCGGCGACTTGACCGGCATTGATCGCAAACGCCCGCGCGATTGGCTTTGGACCTGGCTGGCGGAACCCGATCGACTGAACCCCGATCATCGTATGCCGGTATTTCCCTTCAGCGAGGCCGAACGGCGGCAGGTAACGGCGTTTCTGTCACTGCCCCACAGCGGCGAAAACCAGCCGCCCGCGCCACAGCGGCCTCAACCGGCGGCTAATGGCCAGCACGAGCTGGGCCGACGCCTCGTCGAAGCTGCGCGATGTGTTGCATGCCACCACATTCCCCAGATTGCGACGAGCCCGGCCAAAGTGGCGTCGCTCGCAACGCCGAATCTCGACTGGGCGAACAGTTGCGTGCAAGCCGGGCCCGATCGTTTGCGGGGTCGCCCGGCGTATCGCTTTGCCGAAGCCGATCGCGCCGCGCTGGCGGCGTATGTCAGCTCGCAGGCCAGGCCGCTCAGCGCCGAGGGACGGTTCGACGCCGGGGCGCGGCTGCTGCGCGAAAAGAACTGTATCAACTGCCACGAACGCGACGGCAGTCGAGGAATTGCCCCGGTCGCCGGCGAAGTGTGCCGCAAGCATGCCGAACTGAACGGCCTGAGCGAAGCACTGCTGCCCCCCGACTTGACGGCGGTGGGCGACAAGCTGCGTGACGCCGCACTCGTTGAGGCGATCGTCGGCGGGCAACGGCGGCGGCTGCCGTGGTTGCGAGTCACAATGCCCCGGTTCGTGCATCGTAAGGAAGACCAGGCCGCTCTCGTGGCGCACCTGATCGGGCATGACCGAATTCCCGACGATCCGCCGCAGCCACGTCAAGCCCCGATTGAGAAATCGATCGTGCCCGCGGCGGCCGAATTGCTGAAAGCGGGAAAAACCCTGGTGGGGCCGAAAGGGTTCAGTTGCGTGGCCTGCCACCGATTGGGCCGGTTCGAACCGCGCAACGTGGCACTGGGCACGCGCGGTTCCGACCTGGTGGAATTGGGCACTCGAATGCGACCCGAGTATTTCAAGCGCTGGACCCGTTCGCCGTTGCGAATCGTGCCGGGCATGGAAATGCCGTCATATGAACGGCCGGTCGCCGGTGTACTTCAAGAGAACCTCGACCTTCAGTTGCAGTCTTTGTGGAAACTGTTCAACTCGCCCCAGGCGGGCCTGCCCGAGAATCTTTCCATCGTCGAGCGTACCGTATCGCCGCCACCAGACGCGCCCCCCGTCATCATTCGCGACGTGATGCGCGACGTCGCGTCGCCCGAGGCCACGTTCACGCCCAGGGCGTTTGCCGTCGGGTTCGGCAATGGCCACAACCTGCTCTTCGACCTCGATCAGATGGCCGTGCGGCAATGGTGGCGTGGTGACCTGGCCCACCAGGTAACGCAGGGCAAAAGCTGGTTTTGGGAGCCGGCGGGAATCGGCCTGCTTTCACCGCCGCCACCGTTTTCAGACATCGTGCTCAAGCCCGCCACGGGCGACAAGATCGTGGCGCCGCTTTCCGAAGAGGGCCGCTGGGGGCGATTGGAAAGCTACCGGCAGGAAAACGGGCGGATCCTCATCGATTACCAACTGAAGTTTCGCGTGGGCGACGCACGCCTGATTGCCCTGCGGGTTCACGAAGAATTGCACGCCCTCGACGACGAATCGTCCGACAAGCGGTCGGGCTGGCAACGTTCGATCTTCGTGGGCGGGCGCCCGGCCGATTGCGACGTGGTCGTGTTGCAGCCCACGCCAAAACCTTCGACAAACGTAACGATTCTGGCCCGTCGCACCGCCGACACGCGGCCCCAGGCACGTGGCGATGCAGCGGTAAGATTGCAATCAGACTCTGGCGAGTTCGCCGGGCTGGTGTTGGCTGCCCGCGCGCAGGATCGCAACGAACTGGTAACGGCCAGCATGACCTTCGTCGCCGGGGATGAAATCGTTCATCGTGGTGCCGAGCCGCCGCCGGTTCGCACCGCGGCGCTCGAACGATTGACGGTCGTACCCGGCTACGATGGCGTACGGCTGCCGCTGGACCAGTCGATCATGCCCACAGCCATCACGTGGACGGCCGACGGCACGCTGGCCTTCTGCTCGTTGCGGGGCCAGGTGTATCTGGCGCGCGATACCAACGGCGACGGCGTCGAAGACGCCTTGACGGTGTTTGAAGACGGCCTGGCCGCCCCGTATGGCCTGATTACCGACGGGCCAGACCTGATCGTTGCGCACAAACCCGAGCTGTTACGTTTGCGCGATACCAACGGCGACGGTCGTGCCGACGTGCGCGAAGTTGTGGCCGCAGGCTGGGGCTATACCGACAATTATCACGACTGGACGTTCGGAATCGTTCGCGATTCGCACCAGAACCTGTACTTCGGCCTGGGCAGCGATTACGCCCAGCCGGGCCGCCGCCGCGAAACGGCGAAGTGGCGCGGCAAGGTCTTGCGGGTCGCCCCGGGGGGCGAAATCACGCCGCTGGGGCACGCTTTCAGATACCCCACGGGGCTGGCGATCACGCCTGATGACCAGGTGTTCGTCACCGATAACCAGGGGGTGGCCAATACGTTTAATGAAATCAACCATCTCGTTGCCGGTGCGACGTATGGCGTGCCCAGCCTGTTTGAAGAGCCGCACGCCGACCCGCCGCGCAACCCGGCAATTCAGATTCCGCACCCCTGGACGCGCAGCGTCAACGGCATTTTTTTCCTGCCATCGTCGACATCGAGTGCAACCAAGCCGGTCAGGATCGCCCGACCCGATTTCGGCCCATTGAGCGGGCACGGCATCGGTTGCGAGTACGACAGTCGATTTCTTGTCCGGTTTACGCTGCAACCGGTGGGTACAACGTACCAGGGGGCCGTGTACGCGTTCAGCCAACCGCCCGCCGAAGGAGGTGGTGGCAGATTTCTGGGCACCCTGTGCGGCGCGGTTTCGCCGCGTGGCGAAATCTATGTGGGCAGCCTCGACGACAGCGGTTGGCTGGGAGGCCCCAACGTCGGCGACCTGGTGCGGCTCACGCCCAACGGCCAGCTCCCGTTGGGTATTCGCGAAGTCCGGGCGACGCCGCGAGGGTTTACGATTTCCTTCACGGCGGCTGTCGACCAAGTTGCGGCAGCACGCCCCGAAAACTACACGATCGCCTGCTATACGCGGCAATGGCAGGGCGCCTATGCCACACCCGACAGCGGTCGGCGGCAGGTCAAGATCGAACGTGTTGCGGCGACACACGACGGCCTGTCGGTGGCGCTCGACGTCGATCGGTTGCAGGAGAACTTTGTTTATGAGGTGACGTGCGGGCGAATCGGCCCGGGGGCTAAAACCGCCCTGCAACCGGCGACGGCGTATTACACTCTGAACCAGTTCGTGCCGGCCGAGTGAAAGTCGCTTCTCAATCGACGCGGCAGCGATAGAATCATCGTGGGAAGATTGCACGGGCCCACCCGAGACAGCCGCCCTGCACGTTACCCTGCCCCGCGTGCAACTCGCTGCGCAGCAGGTTGTTCGACTGGAACCGACTCAAGCCGCGTTATGACCACGACTGACCACGACGTTTCACGATCAGCGGCCGGCGTGGGAGCGGCGTTTTTGACGCGTCTCGAAAGCATTTTTGGCGAGCATGGGCTGATTCGCCAACCCGAGGAGTTGCTGGTTTACGAGTGCGACGGCTACGTCATCGAAAAGAATGTGCCCGATGTCGTCGTTTTTCCCGAATCGACCGAACAGGTTGTCAAAGTTGTCAATCTTTGCGCCGAGTTTCAGGTTCCGTTCGTGCCACGCGGGGCAGGCACGAGCTTGGCCGGCGGGTGCCTGCCGGTCGGCGGCGGAGTGATGATTTCATTGACCCGCATGAAGCGGATCCTCGAAGTCAACCTGCGCGACCGGTACGCCGTGGTCGAACCGGGGGTTGTCAACCTGCACCTCACGCAACACCTGAAAGGCACCGGCTACCACTATGCCCCCGACCCCAGCAGCCAGGGGGCATGCACCATCGGCGGCAACTTCGCCACGAATTCGGGCGGGCCGCACACGCTCAAATATGGCGTGACCGTCAACCACGTGCTTGGCGCCGAGGTCGTTCTGCCCGACGGGTCGGTCGTGCAATTGGGGGGCGCTGTCGAAGACACGCCGGGCTACGACCTAACCGGCCTGTTTGTCGGCAGCGAGGGCACGTTTGGCGTGTGCACCCGCGTAACCGTGCGCCTCACGCGCGACCCGGCGGCCTGCCGCACACTGCTGGCCGTGTTCAACTCCGTGCGCGAGGCGACGCAGTCGATCAGTCAGATTATCGGCGCCGGCATCGTGCCCGCGGCTCTCGAAATGATGGACCAGGGAATCATCGAAGCGGTCGAGGCGGCGTTTCACTTTGGGTTTCCGCTTGACGCGGCGGCGGTGCTGCTGATCGAGGTTGATGGTCTCGAAGTCGCCGTCGACGACGAGGCCCGGCAGATCATTGCCATTTGCCAGGCGGGCGGTGCCCGCGAAGTGCGGCAGGCCAATTCACCTCGCGAGCGGCAGTTGCTGTGGAAGTGCCGCAAGCAGGCGTTCGGCGCAATCGGCCGGCTCAGCCCGAGCTACTGCACGCAAGACGGCGTGGTCCCCCGGACAAAGTTGCCGGAGATCCAGGAATTCATTACCGCCGTCGGCCAGAGGCATGCGATTCGCATTGTCAATGTCTTTCACGCGGGCGATGGCAACATTCACCCGATTCTGCTGTTTGACGAGCGCGACTCCGATCAGGTCCGCCGGGTGCTCGAAGCCAGCGAGGAAATTCTGCTCAAGTGCATCGAACTCGGGGGCAGCGTGACGGGCGAACATGGCATCGGCGTTGAAAAAATCAGCCTGATGCACCGGTTGTTCGATGCGCACGACCTCGACGTAATGCGCTCGGTGCGGCAGGCGTTTAACCCCGGCGGCTTGTGCAGCCCCATGAAAATGCTGCCGACGGCCGGCGCCTGCGGCATGGAACACGTCATGCAAAAGCGGCCCGGCCGCCGGGCCGCGTTGTAACACGCGCCGCGGGTTGCGGCAATTCGGCGCTTGGAAAGGACTTCCGGTTTTCAGTGACCGGGGCTCGACCGGCCTGTCGGAACCTGTCGCTCGCGGGAATCGGGCGTTGCCGTCTGTTTTTGAATCAAACCGTCAGGATCCGCATGCCACGAGTCGCCGAACCGATCGACGAATACCTGCCCACAACCCCCGGAGAATTATGCCGCTGGATGGCAGAAAATGCCGACGGCGAACAGCGCCCGGTGTACCCCGTGGGCGGCCGCACGGCGCTGCGGTTCGGGTACCCGGCGGCTGCGCCGGGTATCACGCTTTCGACGGCGCAGTTGGCGCGGGTGGTCGATTACCCCGCCCGCGACATGACGATTACCGTCGAAGCCGGAATTCGCATGGACGATCTGGCCGCCGTGTTGAAGCGCGAACGGCAGCGGCTGGCGGTCGATGTCGCCCAGGCGCACCGGGCCACGCTGGGCGGCGCGATCGCCACGAATACCAGCGGCCCGCGGCGGTATGGGCTGGGCACGCTGCGCGATTACGTCATCGGGGTGTCGGCGGTCGATGCCTTGGGGCGGCCTTTCAAAGCCGGTGGCCGCGTGGTCAAGAATGTGGCCGGGTATGATCTCTGCAAGGCCCTCGTGGGTTCGCTCGGCACGTTGGGCGTCATCACCCAGGCGACGCTCAAACTCCGCCCCGCCCCCGAAGCATCGGCACTTGTCTGGGCCGCATTTGACCGGCTGAGCCTGATCGACGCGGCGCTCGCCCGGCTGGCGGTTTCCAGCACGCGCCCAATGGCGCTCGAGTTGCTGCTGCCCGGCGCAGCAACCGCCATTGCGGCCGAAGCCGGCCTCGACCTGCCCGCGCACCGACCGGTGTTGTGTATCGGCGTCGAGGGCGCCCCGCACGAGGTGCAGTGGCAAATCGATGAATTGACGTCCGAACTGGCCGAGTTTCACCCCCACGATCTTGTCGCCGTAAATGCACTGGAATCGCTGCGGCTCTGGTTTGCCCTGACCGAATACCAAGTCGTCTCCGACGAGCCGCTGACCTTTCAGGCCAGTGTGCGCCCTTCGCAAGCGGTCGAATTCGCAGCGTGTGCCGATCAACTGGGGATCTCCGTGCAGGCCCATGCCGGAAACGGCATCGTGCTGGGCCATTTGTCCGATCGGGCGACGACCCTGGCGGCGGCCCACAGCTTGCTTGCCCCGCTGTACGACTTCGTTCGCCGCGCACACGGGGTGATGACGATTCTGAACTGTCCGCCCGATTGGGCCCACGGTTTGCCGCTGTTTGGCGATCTATCGCCCGCTTGGGAACTGATGCGGCGGTTGAAGTCGCAGCTCGATCCGAAAAATCTGTTGAACCCTGAACGCTTTTTTGGAAGGACGCCCCGTGACGCATGACCCGACGACTTCCGCCTGCGGCGAGCCCGGCCGGTTGGCCGGCAGCGCTACCGCCGCGCCGCAGCCGCCGGGCCGCATTGGCGGCCAGATCGACTACGATAAATTCCTCGATTGCGTGCACTGCGGGCTGTGCACGGCGGCGTGCCCGACGTACCTCGAAACCGGAGACGAAAACAACGGCCCGCGTGGGCGGATTTATCTAATGCGATCGGTCGTCGACGGGCGGCTCGAATTGACCCCCCGCGTGAACGCTCATCTCGATCTGTGCCTGGACTGCCGCAGTTGCGAAACTGCGTGCCCTTCGGGTGTCGAGTACGGGCGGCTGATTGAGCCGTTTCGCGCCAGCCAGCGCCGTGCCGAAGCAGCCCGCCAGTCAGCCCGCAATGCCGACTGGTTTCACCGCTACATCCTGTATTGCCTGTTTCCCTATGCGCAACGGCTGCGGTGGGCCTTGGCGCCGGCCCGGCTGATGCAACAGCTCAGGCTCGACCGGCTTCTCGAAACCCTGGGGGTGATAAAAATCCTGCCCCGCCGATTACAGCGGATGCAGTCTTTTTTGCCGCGACTGCTGCCGGGCGGCCCGCCGTTGCCCGAGTTTTTGCCGGCCCTCGGGCCGAAGCGGGCCCGCGTGGCGCTGTTCACCGGCTGCGTGGCTGACGCCCTGTTTCGCCACGCCCACTGGGCCACCGCCCGCGTCCTTCAGCAAAACGGGTGCGATGTCGTTGTCCCCCGAACACAGGTCTGCTGCGGCGCCATTCATTATCACAGCGGCGCCGACCACCCCGCGCTGGCGCTGGCCCGGGCCAACGCGGCGGCGTTTGACGCCGCCGGGGTCGATGCGGTCGTCGTCAACGTCGCTGGCTGCGGTTCGATGTTGAAGGACTACGGCCAGATCGCCCGCGAACTTGAACCCGCCCAAGCGGCGCTGTTGGCCGAATTGGGCGGGCTGGCGGACAAGGTCCGCGATGTGTCGCAGTTTCTCGCCGAATTGGGGCTGATCGCCCCGCGCGGCGAGCTCAAGCTGCGGGCGGTTTACCAAGACGCCTGCCACCTGGTGCACGCCCAGCGCGTACGCGAGCAACCGCGCGACTTGCTGGCCCAGATTCCGGGGTTGGAACTGCTGTCCATCGCCGAACCCGAGATTTGCTGCGGCGCCGCGGGCAGCTACAATTTAACAGAGCCTGAAATGTCAGACCGGCTGGCCCGCCGCAAGCTGGCTAACCTGCTGGCGGCCGATCCACAGGTCATCGTAACTGGCAACGTGGGTTGCTCGATGCAAATTCAATCGGCCCTGCGCCAGGCGCGACGGGCCATTCCTGTCGTGCACCCGATGGAATTGCTCGACCTGAGCTACCGCGGCGTTGCGTTTTCCCGCGGCTGAACGCCGCGGCTGTGCGGTATGTGGTGATTTGCCTGTTTCCGAATGGTATTTGCGTTATGACAGTTCCTTTGCACGTTCGCCCGCGACCGAATATTCGCGCGGTGGTATTTGACCTCGACGGCCTGATGTTCAATACCGAAGATATTTTCAACCAGGTCGGGCGCGAAGTGCTGCGGCGGCGGGGCAAGGAATTGACGCCCGAAGTGCTGTGCCAGATGATGGGCCGACGCGCTCCCGAGGCGCTGGGCATCATGATCGCCGCCCACGGCCTGTCAGATACCGTGTCGCAGTTGATTGAAGAAACCCGGGTGTTGTTTACGGCACTGGCCGCCGAGCGTCTGGCGCCCATGCCGGGCCTGTATGAATTGCTGGAGCACATTGAACGCCGCGGGCTGAAAAAAGGGGTCGCGACGTCGTCGGGACGCGGGTATCTCGAAGCCATTCTGAACAAGTTCGATCTGCTGCCGCGGTTTCATCTGACGCTGGCGGCTGAAGATGTGCGAGATGGCAAGCCGCACCCCGAAATCTACCTGACGGCGGCGGCCCGGCTGGAGGTCGAGCCCGGCGAAATGCTCGTCCTCGAAGACAGCCACGCCGGCACGACCGCCGGGGTGAGCGCCCGCGCGGTCGTCGTGAGTGTGCCGAATGACCACAGCCGCGACCAGGACTTCAGCCACGCCGCGCATGTCGCCCGCCGCCTCGACGACCCGCACATTCTGGAACTGTTGGCCTGACCGGAACGAGAATAATTCGGTTCTCTGGTCAGTTGCTCGCGGGGAGGCGACGACCTGAAAACCAGCGTGTGCGCTGTGCTCGCGCGCTGAACCGTTTGGCAAACAGCCGCAGGTCGGCGGGCTTGATCGGCCCGCGGGGCTGCCAATCGGGCGACGCCATCGCCGCAATCAGCGGGTTGGTTGCGACACGCTGGCCCTCTTCCGCCGCCAGCCCGCCGAGCCACACGCCCCACGAATCGCGCGCAGCCGTTGGGTCGATTTGCAGCAGGGCACGTTGCAGAAATGCGGTTCGGGCGATGAAAAACTCCGGCGCAACGGCATCGACAGAACGCGGCTTGAGGAACATGCCATACGGGCCGGGGTCGTCGATCAGCCACCCGGCTTCGGGGCAGGTTGGCCCACCGTACTCGAACAATTCTCCGCCGGCAACAATTTCCTGGGAGTCGCTCACGACACGCCCCGCGATGAGGCACAAATCGGCATGAAATTCGAACATTTTCAGGGCTTCCCACAACCAGTCGTTGGCACGCGGCCACAGCCCGGCCGAACAGACCACGGTCATCACCCCTGAAAGCTGCGCCGCGGCCGCCGCGAAATCGCGCAGCGTCACCGTCGGCCAGAACTGCACAGCCGGCTTTGCCCAGCGACCGCAACGAGGCGCGTCGCGCAACTGTTCAGGCTCGGACGCGGCCTCCACGCCCAGGACAGTGTCGGGCGGGGCGCCGAGAAAGTGAACGGCCCGAATCGGGTAATCTGTGCCATCGAGCCATACCGCGGCCGGCGGTGCAGCCCGCGAGGGGCCGGCCAGGATTACGAGGTCTGCCGGTTGCGGATCGACCGGCCTCCGGTGAATCGTCCATTCCTGCGCGCCGCGAAACATCGGAAACTCGACTACCTCGTATCGCGCCGGGTCGGGCTGCCGGAATATCTGCCGTTCGAGCACAAACCGTTGCGAATCGAGCGACCCGGCATGCGGTGCGTTCTGGTTCGTGGTCGAACGGGCGTGCCGACGCCAATGATGCACGACTTCGGGCAAATGCACGATCGGAAACCCGGCATTTGCAAAGCGAAAGACGGTATCCCAATCGTGGCAATAATTGGCGCGTGAGTCGGAATAAACCCCCAGGTCGAGCGCGGTCAACCTGCGAAATGCGCACAGGTGCCAGATATAAGAATTCGACAGATTCAAGACCGGGTCCCAGTCGGGGCGAAAAAATGGAGACCGCGGCCGCCTGCCGACCAGCAGGTCTTCGTCGGTATACACAAATTCGGGCCGCCCCTGCTGGTCAATCGCATGCGACAGCACGGCCAGCGCGTCACGGGTCAGCAGGTCGTCAGCATCGAGGGGCACGATATAATCGCCCTGCGCCGACTCGAGGCACAGTCGCATCGCGCCCAGGATCCCCAGGTTCTGCTCGCGCTGCAGAAATCGGACATGGGGGTTCATTGCCACACGCTGCACAACCCGGTCGGTTTCCGGCGAAACCGGCCCGTGCGCCAACAGCACCCATTCAAATTGCGACGGCGCCTGGTCGAACACCGTTTGTGCGGTCTGTTCGAACAACCGCGCGGGCGTGCCCGCGTACACGCTGGTGAGCAGTGAAAACCGGCCGGTCTCGGCAGGCGGCAGCCCGCTCCGCCCGGAAATGCGGCGTGCCAGCCAACCGGGGTACGGGTCATACAGCCGCCGCCCGGCACGGGCCGCCCGCTGGCACAGCCGCCGCCAGACGCGGCTCAGCCGTCGCACCGATTGTCCGAACGGCCGGTCGGGGGTGGGCATGGCATTCCTTTGCCGAAACGGGGGGGCGGGGTGCACAGCTCCGGGCACGAATCGGCCGGCTTGCCATGTCGCCCCAGCGCCCGGGCAACCGGCCGGCTATTCGACGATGTCTTCTTCAATCACTTCAACGTCAGGCGAACTGCTGTCATCGGGGCCGGCAAAATGCTCTTCGACCGGTCGTTGCGGCGGGCCGACGAGAAACTCGGTTTGATCGCCCGGGTTGACCGCCCGCGCAGCCTGATCGGGGCCAAGAAAGACGCGAAACTTTTCACTGGCAAATTCCAGTTGGTCGCCCGGCAACAACGCCCCGCGCACCACCCGCTGGCCGTTGACCTTGGTTCCGTTGGTGCTCGACAGGTCGCGAATGAACAGCAGCCCGTCGGTTTTGATGACCACACAATGCATTTTCGAAATGCTCTTGCGCTCGATGACCAGATCGCAATGCTCGCGCTGGCGGCCAACCACCGTCACATCACGGTCAAGCGTAATCGTCGGCCCCCCGGCCAGGGGGACAAGTTGGGCGAGCACGGCCTACTTCCGCGGCGGGCGCAACCCGCACAACTGGAACACGAGAGGGGGAACCGGGCAATGACGACAGGAACAGCGGCACCCTCTTTACTTTGAGCGAGCCGCCCGGATCTGTCAAGCGCCGTTTGCCCGATCTGTTCGGTTTTTCATGTTCCGC
The DNA here is from genome assembly GCA_021781115.1 of Planctomycetota bacterium. Classification (GTDB taxonomy): domain Bacteria; phylum Planctomycetota; class Planctomycetia; order Planctomycetales; family Planctomycetaceae; genus JAJXXL01. The sequence goes on along the minus strand of JAJXXL010000238.1, from coordinate 3,824 downwards.
AGGCATGCGCACCGGTGATTTCGCCGCGGCAACTTACAATTGCCGCGCCGCAATGCCCCGCGTCAATTCTTCATGGCACGCGAACAATACCGGGGTTCCGCCCGTGTGAATGAACACGACCTGATCTGCCGCAGTGTGTCGACCGCGGCGAATGTCATCGATCAGGCCGGCCATGGCCTTGCCGCTGTAATACGGGTCCAGCAGAATTCCCTCGGTTCGCGCGAGCAGGGCAATCGCTTCGAGGCACCCCGGCGAAGTGACGCCGTACGCCGGCCCGATATGCTCGAACGTGACATCGACACATTCGGGCGCGATGGGCAGGTCGAGGCCGATCAATCGCCCGGCGTCGGTGGCGATTTGCGCCATGTCGGCTTGCGTGTCCCACGGCCAATCCATCGGGGCGATGTGGCGAATCGGCAAGTTAAGGCCCAGCGCGGCTTTGGCCAGCTCCAGCCCGGCCCCGGTCGAGCCGGCCGAGCTGCCATAAACCGCCGCAGGTACGGCGTTCAGGTCATCCATCTGGTCGAGAACTTCCAGCAGGCACACGGCATAGCTGATTGCAGCCAGCGGGGTCACACGCGGGCGGTGCCAGCAATACACCTTGCGACCGCGGGCGCGGTGCTTCTCGGCTTCGGCGAGAATGCGGCGGTCGAGTTCAGGGCCGATCGCCTCTTCGACAATGTCAACGTGCGCTCCTACCAGGTGGTCGAGCAACAGGTTGCCTTGAACGACGTCAGGCCCCTGGGCCGGCTTGCCGCGCCCCAGCACCAAGTGGCAATCGAGCCCCGCCTTCGCGCACGCCGCCGCTGTCTGCCGGCAATTGTTGCTCTGCACGCCGGCGCCCCACACGATAATGTCGGCGCCGTCGTTCAGCGCATCGGCGATCAGGAACTCGTTGTGGCGGGTTTTGTTGCCGCCCAGCGCCAAGCCGGTGCAATCGTCGCGTTTGATGTAAATTTCTGGACCGCCCAGCACGTGCGAAAACCGCGGCAGGTGTTCGAGCGGCGTGGGCAGATGCGCCAAGGGAAACCGCGGTAGGCAAGAAATCGCCTCCCGCAGTTCGCCTCGGCTGAGGGGGTGAGCGGTGCGTGGCTCAGTCATTTCTTTTCTACAATCCAGATGTTGCGAAAATTCACTGGGTTGCCATGATCCTGCAGATAGATCGCGCCGGCTTTGCTTTCATCGCTGGTTCCGCCGCCGGGCGTGTTCTTCGGCAACTCCAGGTTGTCATGCACAACCACTCCGTTTTGCTTTAACGTGACGATGGCCCCCTTGACTTTTTTACCCGACTCATCGAACCGGGCGGCAGTGAAATCGACGTCGTAAGTTTGCCAGGCCAGCGGCGGCAGGCACATGTTGATCCGCGGCTTGGCAAGCGTGTAAAACCCGCCACACTCGTTGTTTTCGCCCGTCAGCCCAAACGAGTCGAGAATCTGGCACTCGTACTGGTCGTTGAGGTACATTCCGCTGTTGCCGCGTCCCTGGCCGCGGCCCTTGGGCATGAACGGCGTGCGAAATTCCAGATGCAACATGTAATTGCTGAACGTCTGTTTGGTGCGTGTGCCCACCGCCAGCAGGTTGCCTTCCTGAATTCGCCCATTGACCCATTGGTCGGTCGTGCTGCCGTCGAACAAGACCAGCGCGCCTTCGGGTGGCTTCGCGCCCAGCGTGGGCGACTTCCGCTCGATCTTTTTCAATTCGACAATCAGGTCGCCCTTCCCCCGGCCCGTGAACACGCCGTTCTTGATGGAGCCGGTGAAGTCGGTTCCCGCGAGTGCGGTAATTCCATCGGCGGTTTGCCCCTTCAGGGCGATTTTCGGGCCGCCTTCCCAGCCGGCGCCGGGCAAGCCGCCGGGGTACACCACGGCGTCGAACTTGCCATCGCCCAGTGCAATAACCTGCAACCCCATTTTGTGGTTGCCCGCCTGGCCTTCGTATTCGCCCTGAACGGCAAAATCAGGGCCGGCGTCGGCAGGATCGGTGTACGCGTTTTTGGTCTTGCCGCTGGGGTCGTCGAATGCGGCGGCCGTTTGTGCCAGTAAGGCGAACAGAAATAATGCGGCAACAGGTCGAACCATGGGGGAAATCTCCTCAGACAGAATCACGGCGGGAACCAATCGCCGTGAAATCCTGCGCCTGCTCGGCCAACACCATCGTAGTGGGCGAAAATGGGCTGCAGCGACTTCCCGGCGAACCGGCATCTTATTCGATCTTGAGGCGCGCTTGCCAGTGCGCGAGCTGCTTTGATACCGCCGCCGGGCCGCCCGAGCCCAGGCTGACGAGGGCGGCGGCGGCGTTACGCGCCCCCAGGACGTCGAACACGCCGGCGGCAATGAGCGGGCAGGCGGCCTGCAGTTCGACCAGCGACAATTCGGCAAGCCGCCGCTGTTGCGCTTCGCAAAGCGCCACCAAGCGACCCACAATTTCGTGGCCGCTGCGCATCGGCACCCCTTGGCGAATGAGGTATTCCATGAGCGCCGTCGCATCGAGAAAGCCTTCTTCGAGGCGCCGGGCAATGCGTTCACGCTGCAATGCCGCCCCGGCGACGATAGCCGGGGCCAGTTCGAGGCACGCCGCGACCGCATCGTAGGCATCGAACAGGGCGACCTTGTCTTCCTGCAAATCGCGGTTGTACGCCAGGGGCAAGCCTTTGACGAGCACCAGCAACTGCGAAACCGCGGCAATGACCCGCGCCGATTTCCCGCGAATCAACTCGAGCACGTCAGGGTTGCGCTTCTGCGGCATGATCGACGAACCGGTCGTGTATGCGTCGGGTAATTTCAGGTAGCCGAATTCCGTCGTACACCACAAGATCCATTCTTCGGCCCAGGCGCTCAGGTGCACCGCCACGAGTGCCAGGCAACTCACGAACTCAATCACGAAATCGCGATCGCTCGACACGTCGAGACTGTTCGCCGCGGTTTCTGAAAACCCGAGCAGTTTTGCCGTGCAATTGCGATCAATCGGCAACGACGTGCCCGCCAGCGCCGCCGCGCCCAGCGGCGAGATATTGACCCGCTTCAGGCAATCGGCCAGGCGCTCGCGGTCACGCTGGAACTTTTCGCAATATGCCAGCCAGTAATGCACGACCACCACGGGTTGGGCACGTTGCAGGTGAGTATACCCCGGTACGATGCAATCGAGGTCGCTGCCGCCGCGGGCGACAAACGCCGCCTGCAACTCGCCGAGCAAACCATCAATGCGGGCAATCGCCTCGCGAACGTACAATCGCAGGTCAAGCGCCACCTGGTCATTGCGGCTGCGGGCCGTGTGCAGTTTGCGGCCGATATCGCCCAGGCGGGCGATCAGGGCGCTTTCGATGTGCATGTGAATGTCTTCGAGTTCGATTTTGAACTCGAACTGCCCGGTGGCGATTTCCCGCCCGATTTCGGCGAGCGTCGTGCAGATCGCCTGGCATTCGTCGTCGGTCAGCAAGCCGACCTGGGCCAACATCCGGGCGTGCGCAGTCGAACCGCGAATATCGACCTCGGCCAACCGCGCGTCGAAACTGATCGACTCGGTGAATCGTTCGACTCGGGGGTCGGTCTGGCCTTCAAACCGGCCTCCCCACGCCTTGGCTGTCACGGGTGCTCTCCACGGTGATTTCGTATGCGTTCTCTGCGGGCCCACTTGCCCTTTTACAGCAAGAGACACAGTCTCGCGTCAACCGCCCCACCATTCAAGCCCGCCCCCGCCAAGAAACAGACACCCATAGATATTGACCACTTATGCAATACATCTGTTCAGTTTTAAGGCACCACCTGCTCCACAAATATATAGGTGTCTGAGTGCGCCGGCATAAGCCGGAGGAGAGTCGCGAATGC
>JAJXXL010000096.1 GCA_021781115.1 Planctomycetota bacterium | reverse complement strand
GGCGGCTGGCTGACGATGGTCGTCGAGACCGCTGACTTTGTACGCGGCTCTTCGTCGGGACATCCTGAACCGAAACGCGGGTTGCGGGCCGTGCGGACGCACTGCGTCAGCCGAATCGCAACTCGTTGCGGCGTCAACAGTTCATCCTGACGATCGTCCTGCCGCGCACGAAGTCAGCGGAACGGGCATCTGGGTGTTCGACAGCGGTCGCGGTTCGGCGTTGTAACGTCAATTGTTGAAACCGACCCCGGCCGGTGTCGCCGCCAGTCGCCGGGTGGCGCCCCCACCGGGGCGAGCCCGCGGCTGATTCAAGCATGGCTCGATTTCGGCGGCCGTCGAATCAGGCGTCGGTCGGTGCAATCAACGGGCGGCTTGCCGCGGCGCCAGCTCTTTCGTGCGCCGGATCGCGGCGACGATTCCGTCCCAGAGTTGTCGACGAGCTTCGAGGCTGGCCATTGCCGCCTGACCGGCGAGTTGCCAAGCCGCGTCGTTCGTACCGCAAAGCGACCCAAGCAGCCGGTTTGCCATCGGGCCGTGCTCTTCGCCGTCGAGCCCGATGTGCCGATTTAAATAATACTTGAAATCGTCGAGTTCGCCGCCAGATTCGACGTTTAACTCGTCGACCACGCGCTGAAACACGGCGGGCAACAGGTCTTCGCGTCCGAATGTAAAGGCCGCCGCGATGCCGCACAGGTTTCCGGCCTCGATCAAGCGGAACGTGTGCTCGACAAAGCACCGGGCTGCGTGCGGAACCGCAGACGATTCGAGAGCCGCGGAAACGGGGCGACCCCGCCGCAATTCTTCGCAATACGCATCAATCGAGTCGGTATTCGCGCGGCAGCGGCACATCGCCCGCCGATACAACTCGAAGTGGCTGCAGAACCCGCCCAGCCCATCGTCGTCGCTTTCCTCGGCGAGCACGATTTCGTTGACGAACCGGCTGCTGGTCGGGTCGGCGGGGGGCAGCCAGGGAACTTCGACGCACGATAGCCGCCGTTGCAAAGCCTTGAGCAACGACATGAAATCCCACACGGCGAACACGTGGTGCTCCATGAATTGACGCAGCCCGTCAAGGCGATCGATTTCACGGTAGACGGGGTGGTTGAGCAGCGCGGTCCGGTGTGGGGCAAGGCGCACCCGAATCTGCTCCAACCGAGGCGCGGCGACCTGATCCATCAGACAATTCTTTCACTCGTGCAAACCAGCCCCCGCATTCGGTTGCAACGCCCGGTCGGGGGTTCAGTTGTCAGTAAATCGTGTGGGCCAGTTTCGCATTGCCGATGCGATCTGACAACGGACAACCGACAACTTTCTCCTACTGCACCGGGACGGTGGTCTTGTGCGGGGCAAGCGATTTTGCCTGACGCAGTGAATGCAGCAGCGATTCAATTTTGCGGTGGGTCGACCAGGTCTGGCGGATCACGAGGCTGGCGGCACCCTCGACAATGACGAGCTTGCTGCAGGCGGCGGTTTGCGCTGGCTTATCGCCGGAGGTGTTCCAGGATTCGGGTTCGATCGACGCTTCGATCACTTTCGCCAGGTTGGGCAGTTGATCTTCGGTTGCCAAGTCCCAGACCGGGTAGGTCCGCACGAACTGATGGTTTTGCCTGTCATCCTTTGTGGTGGTCACCTGCAAAACTCCGTCATCAATGAAAAACGTCAGATCCAACGGCGCAAGCATCAGTTGCAACACCTTCTCCAGCCGGGCCGTGTCCATCGACAGCGTGATGGGTACGTCTGTCTGAATTCCCTTTTCGGCCAGGGCAACCTCGTCGAGAAGGATGTGTATCATCAGCAGATCTTTGAGATAAATCAGCGTGTCCTTCAGCGGCGTTTCATTGAAATCGACGTCAGCGACCCGATCCAGCGACCTGAGCAATAGCTGGTCGCGCACTGTCGGCGCCGGCAAAGACTCGACTAGGCACAGTGGTGCGCGTGGCTCGCCCGCGCCGTAAGCCGCCGCAGGCTGCGCGACTCGTCCCCCCGCGGGTGGGTTTGCAGCGGGCGGTGACTCTGCGGCACCCGCTGGGCCGGGGGCACTTGGTGCTGCGGGCGGAGGAACCGCACCAGGAACCGCGCCAGCAGCAAGCTCAGCGCCATTCGGCTCATTGTTATTATCGACCAGAGCCAGAGGGGAAGCCCCACCCGCTGGAACCAAACTTGGGGCAAGGGGCGGCGGCATGCCAGGAACACTGGCACCGGGCCCCCCCATGGCCGTGGCCATTGCGGCCCCGGCCCCGCCCGCCGTGTCAATCGGCACCGGGCCCCCCATTACTCCGGACGCACGCGCGCCGGGCGGCAACGTCGCGTCCACCGGCTTGGCTGAGACCGTAACATAGCCGAAGGGATCTCCAAGACCCGGTTCAATTGCGGCGTGAACCGACATCCAAAGATAGGTCGGCACGGCGCCGGCCAGGCTGGCGGCCAGCACGAGCAACAAGACGTTCAGCCGGGTCAAGCCCCGGCGACCGGTTTCGAGCGTGGGCAGCATGGCAATTCTCCTTTTCCAGAAACTGCTCAAATGAGGCTGTAAACGGCTGTCGATGGCAATGCCCCACGGGCCGGGCGATGGAATCATGATGTCAGGTCTCCGTTTGTCTGCCAGGTGAATTTGTCTGCCGGTTGAACGCGACCGCCTGACCGTCGAGCGCCATGCCGGGGGCGACGGTATCGCCGCCCGCCGACGGCGTTGCCAGGCGGCTGACCACCTGGATCAGCGTCTGGGCGTAGTCGTAGGCGTTTTGCCCGCTGCAGGCGAGGGCGATTTGATCGCACGCCAGTTCGCGTTCGAGGCGAATCTGGCGGTTGACCCAATGCGCCACGGGATGAAAGACCCACAGGATTCGGGCAATTTCGGCAATCCAGCCCCAAACCAGGTCGCGCCGCACCAGGTGCGCCAATTCATGCAGCACGACCTGCCGCAACTGCACCGCCGTGAGTTCGGCCAGCAAAACCTGCGGCAAAACAAGTCGGGTCTGCCACACGCCACACACGAATGGCGACAGTTGTTCATTCAGCACGAACACCTGGGGCGGCCGCGCCAGGCCGATCTCGCGGGCGACTGCGGCCACGCAGGTTTCAAGCGCCGGGTCGCCCATTGCGGTGCGTTGGCCCAACTGCCGCGCCAGCCACCGCCGCTGCCAGAAGATGACGCCCACCTGGCAGAATACCAGCCCGAACCAGGCGCACATTAGCCCGGTGCGCCAGGTCATGCGGTGCCAGCCCGCCCGAACCGGCCTCCCAGCCGCTCGCGCCGGCGCGGGTTGACGCTTGAATTCCGCCGCCGGGGCTGTCGACGGCAACGACTCGAAAGGCAGAGCGTTTGACGGCTCGAAACGGCGGCCGGCCGAATCGGCACTGGGGAAAGCGAGGGCTCGCGCGCCGACCTGCATTGTCATGGCCGGTGACGGCGGTTGGGAGACTGGGGGCGGCAATTCATACGTCCAAAACGGCATGACCAGCAGTTTGATCGCGACGATCTGCCACAGCCAGTACCGCACTGCAGGCGGCGACCGCCGCAAGGCGCGGCACATGCCGGCAATCACCAGGGCCAGCAGGGTCGATTGCCAGGCAATGGCCCAGGCCAGCGCGAGCCAGGCCGCCGACAGGTGATTAAGAGCGTCTATCAGCACAGACATGCTGAGCCTCGACCAGTCACCGCAGCTTTGGAAATAATCAGGGTTTAATTTTGCGGGCAATTGCCCGCAAGGATTCGAGATCTTTGGCCGAAAGTTCTTCGACGCCGGCCAGATAGGCCACCAGTGGCGCCGGCGACCCGCCCAGCATCTCCCTGACGAAATTACCGATCAGGGCCGGTACAACGCGCTGCTCATTGACTACTGCACGAAACCTGATCGGCCCGGCACCGGCGACGCGCACGAGCAACCCCTTGGTTTCGAGCCGCTGGATTGTCTTGAGCACCGTCGTTCGGGCCACGGGGCGCTCCTGCTGGATCCGTTCGCTGACCTGCCGTTCGGTGCAGGGCTGCTGCTCCCAGATGCGGCGGAGCACGCACAATTCGAGTTCCCCAAGCGATGGAAGTTTTGCGGCCATTTCATTCCCTGCACAGGCCAACGAGACCAGCACCGGCAAACCGCGGCGCTCGACGAAATGTTCGAAGGAATTTCTCAGAATTGCCGAATCGGCGCTGCGACCGCCATACCGACCAGCAGCATTCAATGCCCACGATACGGCACGCGTCGTAAACCGTCAATCCCTAACTTGCAATTTCTTTAATCGCAAGGCGCGGTCAGATCGTCACTGCTGAAAAACCGCCGTCGATCACGATGTTTTGCCCGGTGACAAACGACGACGCGCGGGGCGACGCCAGCCAGACCACCGCCCCGGCGAGTTCGTGCGGTTCGCCGAATCGTGCCAGCGGCGTATGCGCGAGGATCTGCCCCCCCCGTTCCGACGGCGAACCATCGGGTCGAAACAGCAGCGTGCGATTTTGTTCGCCCGGAAAGAAACCGGGGCTGATCGCGTTGACCCGCACGCCGCGCGGGGCCCATTCGCGGGCCAGGAATTGCGTCAGGTTGAGCACGGCGGCCTTGGCCGCCGAGTACGCCGGCACGCGCGACAGCGGAATCATCGCCGCCATCGACGCAATGCTGATAATGCTGCCCCGCCCGGCCTCCAGCATCGGCTCGGCGAACACCTGGCACGGCAGCAGCACGCCCCCTGCCAGGTTCAGGTCGAACACTTCCTGCCAGGCCGCCAGGGGCAGCCGGCAAAAATCGGCGCCGGGTGGCAATGTGGCATCGGGACGGTTGCCGCCCGCGGCGTTGACCAGAACGCTGGCAGGGCCCAGTCGCCGGGCAATGGCAGCGCAGGCGCGGGCCAGCGAATCGCGGTCGAGCGCATCGGCCGATTCGAAAACTGCCCGCCCGCCCTGGGCCGCAATCGTGCCCACGCGCTCGTCGCCACGGCCGGCATTGCGACCGACAATGGCCACCGCCGCCCCTGCCGCCGCGAGCGCTTCGGCCAGGGCGCCACCCAGCGCCCCGGTGCCGCCAACGACGACTGCAGTTTCGCCCTCGAGATGAAACAGATCCTGCGGCATGGCGTCGTTCTAGAGAAACAGGGGCTTCAGGTGTCGGTCGAACAGGTTTTCCGTGACATTCCGCGAAATCGTCGGCGCGCACGCTTCGAGCGCGTGCAGGTACCGGTCGCCCAGTTGCGCCGCGATTTTGTACCCGACATGAATGAGCTGCCGCAAATGCGGGTTGAACTCGGGGCACGCCTGATCGTGCCGCAAGGCGGCGGTGAATTGGGCGCTCGTCCACCCGCGCACCACGCTGGCGGGCGGCAGCCGCGCCGGGTCGATGTCAATGACGGCGGCGTAGGGCGCGCACAGGGCTTCCCGCTTTTCGAGTGCCTTGCCGTAGATTTCCCGGGCCAGTGCCAGGCCCTCGCCCCCGGCTTCGGCCAGGCCGATGACTTCCTCGAGCCAGGTCGTGCCGGCGGTTTTGATGTGCAAACCGGCGTTGAACCGCGCCAATCCCCGCCGAATCGGCCCGTACAGCGAAAATTTGTCGCTGCCCGAATGCACGCTGAGCTTGAGGTTTCGGGCAGCCCGAATCGCCGCACGGCAAATGCCACGACCGCCAGATCCTCGTAGAACTCGGTTTCAAACTGCGGGAGGTCTCCCACATAATCGACCCCCTTGTTGAACCGCCCCGTGAATTTTGGCGCGATCGTTTGCAGGGGAATCTGTGCGTCGTGCATGGCCGCCAGGATGAACAGCAGTTCGGGCGGCGTCTGGGGGCTGTCGGTTTCGTCCATGGAAACTTCAGTAATGAATTGCCCGGCCCCCTTGGCCGCCGCAATTGTGCGGTAAATGCCGCCCGCCTGTTCGACCGCCCGCAAATACTTGGCCGCCACGCGCTCAATGTCGCTCCGCCCGATTTCAAACGGCCGAGTCACGCCGGGTATTTCCAGGCGGCCGATCAGGTCGGCATGGCGGTCGGCAAACGCCTTCACGGCGGCGGGGTCGGCAGGAAGGCCGATCGCATCGGCCACGTCGATCGTGTAAAAGTCTGACGATTCGAGGAACCCCTGCACGGTTTCGAGGCGGATATGATCGGCATCGACGTGGTACGGTTTGGTCCAGCCCAGGCTGCAAACGGCGGCGGCGGCGGCCGCGCGCACGCTGCCCGGCTCAGAACCGATCGTCGTATGCTCGCGGTGCGATTTATTCCACACGGGTATCACGTCAACGCCGCGCTCGGCAGCCAGCAGACAGGCCCGCAACTGGGGCTCGGCCTGATGTGCGAACCGATCGCCCATGCCGAAGGAGTATTTTGAGAGTTGAAGCATTTTTTTCAGTGTTCAGCGATTGTGCGGTGTGCGGTTGCCCTGTCGGGGCAAAACATTTTCAGCCGGGGACAACGCCCCAGGAGTTGGTACCTTGGAGTATACCGCCCGCCCGCGAACGGCGAAATCGAGGCCAGCCCGGTCGTGCGGGGGAGCGACAGCGCTAGTCGCCGACTTCGACCACCGCCTTGATCACGCCGGTTTCGGGCCGGGTGAACGAGGGAAACACGTCGATCAGTTCATCGAACGCCGCCCGGTGCGTGATCCAGGGGCGGGTGTCGATTTTTCCATCTTCAATCAGTTCAATGATTCGCGAGAAATCAGCCGACAACGCATTCCGCGAGCAGAGCAGCGTTCCCTCGGGGCGATGAAAGACCGGGTGCCGAAACCGGACCTCATCGGTCGTGATTCCCACGAATACCAGCCGCCCGCCGTGCGTGATGTACCCAAACGCATTCGACATCGAAACCGCGCTGCCCGTGGCGTCGATGACCACATCGGGCAGGTGGCCGTCGGTCAGCGCCCGCAACTCGGCCTCGACCGTGTCGGACAGCGCGAGCGTATGTTGCACGCCCATGACGCGGCGGCAGAATTCGAGCCGGTCGGCATTGACGTCAAGCATGATCAGTTTGGCCCCGGTGAGCTTGACGAATTCCAGCGTCGCCAGTCCGATCGGACCGGCCCCGATGATCAGACACGATTCGTGGGGCTGCGGGGCGCCTCGATAAACGGCGTGGCAACCGATGGCCAGCGTTTCGACCAGGGCGAGTTGTTCATACGACAGCTTGCGGGAGATATGCAGCTTACGCGCGGGAACGAGGAACTGCGGCCGCAGGCCGCCGTCGCAATGCACGCCCAGCGTTTGATGTTTTTCGCAACAGTTGGTGTGGCCCCGCACGCAGGCGTAGCAGGTTTGACAATTGATGTACGGCTCGACCGAACACCGATCGCCCGCCCGCACATTCGCAACGCCCGCCCCCACCGCCAGCACCTCGACACCCAATTCGTGCCCCGGAATGCGCGGGTAGCTGAAAAACGGCATCTTGCCCAGGTAGCCCCCGATGTCGGTGCCGCAAATGCCCACGCTGTGCACGCGTACGAGCGCCTCGCCGGCGCCGGGCGCATCAGGCGCGGGCACATCGACCCGGCGAAAGATTTTGGGGGCGTCGAGCGAAATGGCTTTCATGAGCTTTTCCTGCGATTTCGACAGATACACTGTGGGTCGCGACGGTCTGGCAAACCGTGTCAGGCCGTCGCCCCGCAAGGTTGCGGTTTTAGAACCATTTCAGAGTACCGGCTGGCGGCCTTTGAGAAAAGGGTCGCGACACGCGTCCCCGTGCGATCGGTGGCACGCCCTGGAAAGCCGCGCAGGTTGCGTGATTCCAAAGTCCATGCTGCGTGATACATTTCGCCCGCCAGCCCGGCGGGTATGCCAGCGCCCGTGTACGGAATTGACCCGACGAAGGCTGGTGTGCGTGCCGTGTCTGTCAACTCGGGGCGTTGCTCCTGGCCGAATACATCGTGCCCCGGCCCGGCAACGCAAACTGTCCCCGAAAACGGAACATGGCGTGCCCTGTGGCACGTCGCATGAGCCAAGGGTCAGGCGAAGATCGACGACAGGCCGGCGCCAGACGACTGCAACGCGGCCAAGGCGGGGCCGCTCCAGAAGGCGTCGAGCCCCGCGACATCAGTGCCGGGCAACCCGGCGGCAGCGGCGGCGCTGGCCGGCGCTGTGCTGCCGGGCGCGCCCGGCGCAGTTGTCGATGACTCATTCGCACTGGCTGCCGGACGCGCGGCCGATCCTGCCGGGGCCAGCGACACTGCCGCTCCGTTCGCCGGACTGGCCGCTGCGGGCGGCGCGACACCGGGCGCGGCGGTTTCCGCAGCCTGCTGGCCGCTGGACGAGGCGGTACTTGTCAATGCTGGCGAGGCAATTGGTGCCGCGGGCGGGCTCGTGTCGAACGGCGAGACGGTCACGTAGCCCAGGCCCGTTTCCTGGACCCACGGATTGTCAACCACAATGGGGCCACCACCGGGGGGATTGGTTGTAAAGCTGTGCTCGCCGGTTTGCGTGTTGTAATAATGATACACTTCGAGCGTGTTGGGCTGGGGCGTGCTATAAATGTAGCCTGCGTCGGTTTCGTACTTCCAGCCGAGCGACACGAGATGATTCATTTCGTCGTTGGAAAGCGTGTAATAGTGCACGCCGTTGTTCGGGTCGTACAGCCGGTGAATGGGCGAAGCGCCCGTTGAGGAATCGAGAGAAACGTTGAACGTGCCTGCCACGGTTTGATAGCCGAGCGCCAGTAACCCGTTGGCTTCGGCCTGCGAGACCGTGTACACAGTTTGCCCGGCGTTCGGGTTGTAAAGCGCCAGAAACGGCGCGTCGGTGCGCTGAATCGTGTTGCCCACCGCAATCGACTGTTCGGCGGCGGTGCGCTGCTGGGCCGACAGGCCGGTGGCGCCGGCGATGGGCGTGATATGGAACTCGGCGAACTGGTTGGTGTTGGGATCCCAACTGCTGAACCCGATGTACGAACCGTCGCTCGCCTGCATAACCTGCGAACGGGTGGTCGCGTTGGTCGATGACAGGCCAATGTCCTGGAATTCGACCAGCCCATTCACGCCGAGCGACGTATCGACGTTGCCGGTCGCGTCGAGACTGAACAGCAACGAGAAAGCCGGGCTTTGCGACCCGCTGCCAGTGGCCGGGGCGACACTGCCCGCCAGGAGAATATGGCCGTCGGAGGTTCCGGAAACGTCACGGATTGAAAACAGGCCCGTGCCAAACGGCAACGAAAGTGTTGCCGGAGAAATCAACGCAACTCCCGCGTTGCCAAACGTCGAATCGGCGGTGCCGTCGGTGTTGAACTGACGCACAGCATACGTGTCGCTTGTCGGCGTGGTGTATTCCGACAGCACGTCAAATTTGCCGTTGGCGTTCGTTGTCGCCGCGATCGGACCGTATGTATCGACAAAATTGCCGTGGTTGTCAACAACGGTTGAAGCTCCCGGAATGCCTGCGGGGTAGTCTTTAAACCCGCCAGTGCCAAAGCTCGAATCGACGCCCCCTGCCGCATTGACCGCGACGACTGTAACCGAGCCCGATGCGCCCTGTGAAGCGCTTGCTGTCACCGGAGCACTTTCCGCCGCAACGAGAAGATCACCGTCCGACTCATTGGTGGCTGCCAGCACCGAGAACTCGGAATACTGCGGCACATTGATCGTTGCGACACCGCCGACCCCGAATGAGTCGTCGCGAGTGCCTGCCGCTGTCAGCTTCAACAGGGCGACCGCATGGACCGGTACGACGTCGACCTGCGGATTCCCGAGCCGATATGTGACCAACAGGCCGCCATTATTCAGTAAATCCAGTCCCGTGTAATACGGGCTCACATCGCCCAATGGCAATTGGGTAACGCCACCGTTGCCGAATGTTTGATCGATGGCACCATTGGCGTTGAACCGGGCGACGACAAGAGTTGTGTTAAATCCTTCCACCGTCCCCAGAACCGGGACTTGGTAGGATGCAAACTTTAATGCGTAGCCCATGACGACAATTTTTCCATCGGGCTGCACTTCGATGCCATCTGTACCATTGACCTGAAACGCGCTGCCGAACTGGCTCGACGACAGGGCGACGTGACCCTGATTGCCAAATGATGTGTCCAGGCTGCCATCACCATTATAGCGCGTGAGCTGCATGGCGCTGCCCGCAGGCTCGGGCTGCTGCAAGCCGTACATCGCCCCCTCGACCGTAACGACGCCGCCGTCGGGCGTGTTGGCCACATCGGGATACGACGACGGGTTCGTGTTGAAATCGCGGATATCGACAAGTTGGTTCGCCGCAATCGCTGCCGACAGATATTGCCGTGGTTCAAACTGTTCGATCGACGAATTCAACGCGCGCATGCTTCGTTGTCGCCCGCGCCCCGCACGATGTTCACCCGTGGCAAATGGACTTGCCAACGCGGCGAACAAGCGGCAAAACCATCGTTGTTTCATAACAGGCTCCTAGCTTGAGCTCAGTTCAGGACGCTGTAAAGTAATCGAAGTCGCCGGTTCCGGTGTACCCGCCATTTTGATTTTGGACGGGCGTCACTTCAACACCGACTTGGGCGAACACGTAGTCCAGCCCGGTTTGGCTGGCCCAGTCACCAGTGGCAACGAGCGCGGCGACTTCCGCCGCGTCAATCGTGTAAACTCGCGCCCCCTGTCCGCTGCTGCTGGTATTGTACGCCATGTCGTTCTGAACAAGTCCGTACTCGGGGTGGGCCGTCGCTGCGGCGGCTGTCATGACGTAACCGGCGATCTCCTCGTAATTCCAGCCGAGCGCAACAAGATAGCCGACTTCGCCTTGGTATTGGCCTTGAGCATTCACGTCGGACGCGTCGCCATTCGTCGTGTAATAGTGAGCCCCATTATTCTTGTTGTACAGGCGATAAACGGCGGTCGCCCCTGGCACCTGGTTCACTAGCAACGAAAACCCGTCCTTTCCTGTGCCGCTGGCGCCATTGACGGTCTCATCAGTGTAACCCGTCGTCGTGTGGTTGACCGCCGCCATGAGGTTCCCCATTTCGGCGTAGCTCGCGGTGTACACATTTTGCGGGCCGTCGCCGGAAACGTTCAAGTCGGCGGCGGCGTACATCGCAGTGACATTGCCGATCTGCACCGACTGGCTGACTGGGGTGTACGCGAAGTTGCCCAGGCTGAACTGGAATGTCACCGTGCGGTTTACAGTCGGGTTGTCTGAGGCGGTCAGGTCGAGCGAGACATTCTGAACGATCGTGGTCACGTCGGCCACGGAAGTCAGCCCGTTGAAATCAATCGTGAGCGTGTACATGTTGGCGCCCGAGTTGTAGCTGCCGGTGTACGTGCCCACGGCCACGCCCGCGGCATTCGTGAGCGTGTTGGTGCCATTCACTGTTGAAACGGTCAGCCCTTCGGATAATGACGGGTTGTTCGTGTTCGCAAAGTCGAGCACCTCATTCGGCCCGCTGGCCCCGGTTTCCTGAATCGTCAGCACGCCGCCGTTGAACCCGCCGCTGGCCGGGTCGGTCACGCTAGCGTGATAGTCAATGGCAATGGCCCGGCTGCTGAACGCGACGCCATCGCCCGCCGAAAGGTTCAGCACCGGCGGCGCATACGCCGTGCCCATGTCGTGCACGAACACATTGGCAACCGGGGTGCCCAGGCCGGTCACGAGGTCGTAACTGGGGTGCGCCGACCACGCGACGGTTGGCGGTGTCGTAGGACTCGATGTCGTGTTCGTCAAAAAGTTTGATCCCGCGACAATATCATGAAAGTCGGTCGCCTGAACGGGGATTTGAGTTTCACCCGTGCCGAGACCATAGAGCATTGGCAGTGTTTGAGATACGCCGTCGAGTGGGGCATTTCCCGCCAGTGCACGGCCCTGATTGGTGATGGCAATGAGGGCCGCCCAGGCCGGTGCAGAAAAACTTGTACCGCCCTCCGCGACCCAGGGTGTACTGGTTCCATAGTCATACGAGTCAGCGATCGGTACGCCGGTGTTCGGATCGGCATCGAAGGAAACGTCAGGAATTGTCCGGTTGGCAAACGGCTGGAATGGCTTCTGCCACGCCGGCGCGGGTTCGACCGAGCTCACGCCGCCTCCGCTTGATGGATAATTATACGGTGCCGGCCCCATGGGGTTTTGCGGAGTCGTATCTCCCCAGCCCGTCTCGCTGCCGTACCCGCCGGATTGGCTGAGCAGCAAACTCGTTCCGCCCACAGCCAGAACATTGGGTGAATACGCCGGATACTGGCCCGGATTTCCCGCATCGCCAGACGCCGCTATAAAGGTGACGCCGGAATGACCGGCGGGTGTCACAAAGAACTCGTCGGCATAGGTCTCTTGCGCAGGCGTCAGCTCGCTCTCGACACCGCCGAAGCTCATTGAAACAACCGAAACCCCCGGAATTGCCGCACCAACAGCTGCCGCGTTTCGAAGATCGAAAATGCTATCCGTCGTCGCTTCGACAATCGCGATGCTTGCGCCCGGCGCAATCGCGTGCGCCCACTCGACGTCAAGGGATATTTCGCTACCCCAATAGCCGCTGTTAGCCCCTGTGGGGGCTGGCCCCGGCAAGTTCTGGTTTTCCTGCCCGAGCTCATTGTACTCGTTAATGCTCGGCGGGGCTGGCAAATTGAACGCCGCGTCAAAAGTTTGCAGATCCGCCAGGATGCTTGTATCGCGGTAGGGGTCGATGACGGCAATCGTCTGGCCCGTCCCGTCGCCCTTCACCCCGCCTGCGAACTGAATCTGGCTGATGCCGTACGCCGCCGTAATTTGTGATGGAGTGTATACAACTCCGCTGGGGGTCGCACTGGGCTGCACGTTCGCGTCTTGAACGAGTGCCGGCGACATAACCCCGACGGAAAGACAAAGCCGCGTCTCAAGCCACTCGGCCGCACAAAATTCGCCGCGTCGACGCGACCTGCGCCGCGCAGGCGGCCCGCCTTGCACCGCGGTCATCGCGCACCGGAACCACGGAACCACGGAACCACGGAACCACGGAACCAGAATGAGCACGCGCGTCGGAATTGCATGAATGGCCCTCGATGAATGAATTCTACACGGTCAAGCCAACAGCCACGAGTCGAACGGTTCTTAATGCCGCAGATTCTGTACTGAATTCGCCCGGATTTGCCCATCCTTGCGCATCGGCTGATTCTAACGAAATGTTGAAGTATTTTAACGAAGTATGATCAGTTGTTTCAGGCATTGCAAGCACAATCGACAGTTTTTTCTGAAATACTTCAATATGGCAACGCTATTCGAAAGAATGTTATTGACCACACCCCGGCCGCGGGCTGCGACAGCATTTATTCGTTTCGAATCGCGTAGAACAAGAAGTGCCACGCGTCGATTTCCCCCACCCGGCGACGCCACGCAACGTTTGCGCACTGGCTTGACGGTGGAAGTGGTGGAGTCGTCCTGCGCCCGGCATGGAATTGAAATCTGCCGGTCGGTGGCTACAATCTCGTGTTTCCCCAATGCGTGGGTACGACGTGAACATGATTCTGAAAGTTTGGTTGAACGCGGAACGCCGCAACCTGGGGCCCGTTGCCCGTGGTTGTGGCAGGCGGCTGTTGCCGATGCGGTCACTCGGGTTTTCCGGCGGCGGGCGGCGTAAACAATGACACACGAAACGATGACGCCATCACTAAAGCCCGCGCAGTCTCTCGAAGCCGGCCGCCCGCACGAGCTGGTGCTGGTCATGGATTTTGGTTCGCAGACGGCGCAGCTCATTGCCCGCCGGGTCCGCGAGCAAAATGTTTATTGCCAGCTCGTGCGGCACGATCTGGCCATCGAACGCATCCGGCAACTGAACCCGAAGGGAATCATTCTTTCGGGGGGGCCGGCCAGCGTCTACGAGACTGGTGCGCCGCTGCCCGACCCTGCGATTTTCGAACTGGGCGTGCCGATTCTGGGAATCTGTTACGGCATGCAACTGGCCTGCCGCGCGCTGGGCAGCCCGGTTTCGCCCGGCCAGGTGCGCGAGTTCGGCAAAACGCCGTGCTGCCTGGTCACCGCCAACCCGCTGTTTGCCGGCGTGCCGCAGGAGTTTACCGTCTGGATGAGCCACGGCGACCAGGTGCAGAATCTCGGCGACCAGTTCACCGCGCTGGCGGCTACCGAGGATTGCCCGTTTGCGGCGGTCAAGCATCACACCCGGCCGATTTACGGCCTGCAGTTTCACCCCGAGGTGACGCATACCGAACATGGCGGCAAACTGCTGGGCAGTTTCGTCAAAACGATCTGCGGCTGCCGGGGCGATTGGAGCATGAGTTCGTTTATCGAACGCCAGGTGGTGGACTTGCGGGCGCGGGTTGGGACCAGCCGGGTGATTTGCGGTCTATCGGGCGGGGTCGATTCGTCAGTGGTTGCGGCATTGCTGTACCGGGCGATCGGCAGCCAGTTGTCCTGCATTTTCGTCGACAACGGCCTGCTGCGCAGTGGTGAGGCCGAGGCGGTGCGCACCCGATTCGGCGATCATTTCCAGGTCGACCTGCATGTGGTCGACGCTCGCGAGCAGTTTTTGCGCGAACTGGCGGATGTCGCCGACCCGCAGCAGAAGCGCAAAATCATCGGGCGGGTATTCATTGACGTGTTCCGCAAGGAAGCCGAGTCAATACCCGATGCCCGGTTTCTCGCTCAGGGAACGCTGTACCCTGACGTCATCGAAAGTGGCGCCGACCCCGACGGGCCGGCGGCCACGATCAAGGCGCACCACAACGTGGGCGGTTTGCCCGCCGAGCTGGGGTTCGAACTGATTGAACCGCTCCGCGATTTGTTCAAGGACGAAGTTCGGGCACTGGGGCTGGAACTGGGGCTGCCCGATGCGATGATCTGGCGGCACCCTTTTCCCGGCCCCGGCCTGGCGGTTCGCTGCCTGGGCGCAATTTGCCCCGCACGGCTCGAAACCTTGCGCCAGGCCGATGCGATCGTGATCGATGAACTGCGCAAAAGCGGGCTGTATCGAAAGGTGCAACAGGCCTTTGCGGTGTTGCTGCCCGTGCAAAGCGTGGGGGTCATGGGCGATTTTCGCACTTATGACGACACCGTCGCGGTACGGGCCGTGCAAACGGAAGACTTCATGACCGCCGACTGGTACCCGATTCCCTACGACGTGTTGCAGCGAATTTCAACGCGAATCACCAACACGGTTCGCGGGGTCAACCGCGTGGTGTACGACATCAGCTCGAAACCCCCCAGTACCATCGAGTGGGAGTGACGCCCCAGCGCCATTCGACGCTGTGCGTCCATCGGTTTGGCATCCGGGCAGACGGGCTTAACATACTCCACCGCAGGCTCCGTCGGCTGCGGCTTGGGCTGGACGGAAACCCGGGGCTGTGATAAAAGCCGGCCCTTCAATCACTTCAATTTCAAATTCCCCCCCGATTCCTGTGTGTCTTGTCGGTCCTCTCTGGATTCCACAAGACTCAGTATCGCCGCCGGTGCGCGCCCGGCGGCCGGCCAGCGCGCAGGCGGGGCGAAACCCTAATGTTCAGGGCGCAAGGAGCGCCAGGTCATCATGTTGCGCCTGTATCGCGGCAGCGCAATTTGCGCGATTTTCTGTGCGCTGGCATTGTCGAGCCTGGGGCTGGCGGCTGAAAGCGCCGACTCGCTGGCCGATGAATCCGAACACCTGTCTGTGGGCGACCCACCGCCCTGGGAAGACGACCTTGCTGGCGAAAACTCATCCTTTATGCGCGCCATCCGGGTGAACACGGCCAGAGCCGGGCAGGAGCCGACCACGCCGCAACCAGAGCCGCAAGACGGAATTCGGCAGGCGGCGGCCGACGACGACCGCTTGGAGTCGGCGTTGACCCTGCAAGATCAACCCGCGCCGGCACCAGCGCCAGCATCACGTGAAGATCTGCCGCTGATGCAACAGCGGTATGGCACGGCAGATCGGTTGACTGACTCGGTGCGGCAGGAGTTCAGCGAGTTGCTCGACCGGCGGTTAGGGATCCTGCGCAACGAGCTGGGTGTGGTGAAATACCCGACGTTCGAAATTCACGGTCGCGTGCAATTTGAC
>JAJXXL010000406.1 GCA_021781115.1 Planctomycetota bacterium | reverse complement strand
CGCCAGATCGTGGCTGCCCATCATCAGTTCCAGGCCGAGAAAGCTGAGCCCTGCCACAATGGCGGCGGTCAGATAGAACTTGAGGAACTCGCGCGAGCCGTACATGACTTCGAGCGTCGAGCCGCAGAACCACAGGCCGAGCATGTTGAACACGATGTGCATCAGCGAGTCGGGGCTGTGGCAAAATGCGTAAGTCAGGATTCGCCAGACCTGCCCCTTGAGCACTTCACCCGGTACGAGGGCGAGCCAATCGGTAACCCCCAAGCCGCCCAAGGGCGAATTTCGCAGCGTCAGGAGTTGCAGGATGTACACCGCTACGTTGGCGGCGATGAGCCGCTTGCAGACGACCGTGGCCCCCCCGCCGAACATGGGCCCCCGGGCCGGGTCGTTTTCACGGTAATAGTCGCGATCGTAAACGCCCACGCCGCTTCTCCCTCAGACTGGCCGGAATGCACCCGCGCGACTGTCGCTTCGCGGCGGAAATTCGCCGCGGCGTACGCATGCGGCCGGGATGCCGGGCGCGACATTTGGCCAGGAACCGCCCCAGGCCTGCCGGCGCACCGCAGATAAGCATACCAGTTACCGGCTGGTTGCGGAAACCTTGGGCGGTGTCGCCGCCGGGTGAGGCAGGCTGTTTGTCAATTCGACATTCGCCTGGCGCACGCGGTCGAACGCCTCGCGGGTCTGTTTGAGATCGCGGAGCAGGCGATCGACCTGGGCCAACGCCGCGTTCCGCAATTCTTCCTCGTCTTCGAGCACGGTCAATAACCCCTTGACGATTGATGGCGGGAGGTCTTTGCCTTCGAGGTCTGGATTGCCGTTGATCTCGTTAAGGCGCAGATTGAGGTGCTCGGTTGCCACCTTGATCGCCTCGGTTTGCCGGTCAAGTTCCTGCTGGCCAGCCCGCAGGGCGTCGTCGGCGGCAATCAGTTCGACTTCCAGTTGACTGAACCGGGCTTCGTAATGTGCAGGCACAAGTGCCCGCGCCCGCCATTCACCGGGCTTGGCACTGACATCGCCGGCCCGCATGCGCCATGTCGGCTCGAGGGCCGCCCTATCTTCGAGGGCTTTTGTCACGCGAAACCCGCCGCTGCCCAGCAACGTCGAACTGCCATCGGCGTTCGGGGCAAACAGGTAAATCACGTGCTTTTCGGTGAGCCCGTGGTTCGACCCGACGCCCTCCAGTTGCACCTTGCCATCACCCGCGCCGCCGAGCGGTGTGCCGGTGATTTTTGTCCAGTACCGATCCCACGGCAGCATGACGCGGGCCAGTTCGCGGCGGCGATTGGCAAGCAGCGCCCGCTTTTGCACGAGCTGCTCGTCATTTTTCTGAAATTCTTCTTCGGCGTCCTGGGCGCGCTTCATCCACGCGTTGCGAATTTTCAGATCGCCCGATGTGAAAATCAGGCCGACGATCCACCCGATCACCACAAAACCCGCCAGAATCTTGCCCGAAATATGCATCAGGAGTTTCCTGGTCTGTCTCGTTGGGAACGTATGATGTGTATGATCGGCCACTGCCGCCGCGTGGCGGGAGGACGACTCCGAAACTTACGACGCTGACAGTTGTTCCGAGCAGACCGATTATACCGGCTGCATCGGGCCGCCGCGCCAGCGGCTCAATAAGGATCGGCCGTTACACCGACCGCAAACCGGACCCTGCGCGATCTGACGCTATTTACACCCGAGCCGCTCATTGGCAAACCGACTTCAATGGTTGGCAATCGGCAACAGTGCTGCACCTATAGATCATAAGCCCCGCAGTGAACCGGGGTCAAGTAAATTTGCCGGTAATGGAAGCGGGTGGGGGCGGGAATTGTGAAAAACCGGTTTGTGCGGCGGGCGTCGCGGCATTGTCCAAACGATGGCGCGATGCCCCTCGGAATGTCACGAAAGGAATCTGTGAAAACCGTACAAAACTGGCGCGCACCCGTTTTCAATCCGGGTGCAACTCGGTAAATTGCGGGCTGGCGGGTATCGTGAAGTCGGGCCAGGATTCTGACCGCGTTTCGCTCGTGGTTCTATGCGTTGTGCGTTGAGGCGCCAAGTTTTTCAGGGAGAACTCGAATTATGAACAGGATGAACGTTTTTCTGAAGCGTCGCCCGCTGGCGAGGGTTGCGCTGCTGGCAATCGGCGGCTGGCTGGGTTTGTCGGTGCTGGCCGTCGCCGACCCGGGCCCAGTGGCCCAGGCGGGAAATGCAAAACCGACCCCTGCAAAAGCCGACGGCGATGCCGCGGGTGCCCAACCGGCCGGGCTCGGCCTGTCGATGCTTGAACAGAACCCGTACCTGCCGGGTATCGTCGTAGGGCACCTGCACCCCGGCGGGCCGGCGGCGGTGGCAGGCATGCAGCCGGGCGACCAGATTCTGTCGGCCGACGGCAAGGAATTGACGACCCCGCAGCAACTGCAGCAGATTATTCAGGGCAAGAAGGCGGGCGACAAACTGTCGCTCGTCATCGTGCGGAATGGCAAACAGGAAACCGTCACGGCCACGCTGGCGTCGCTGGCGAAACTCTACGGGGGCGACCACTTGCCGTGGCTGGGAGTGGGTTTCGACGAAAAGGACGATGTGGTCGAGGTTTCGCAGATTTTTCCCGGTGGGCCTGCAGCCCGCGCGGGCCTGTTTCTAGGCGATCAGATCAAAAGCATCGGCGGCAAGCCCGTTGCCGCGCCGCAAGACGCAGTGCGGCTGATTGAGCAGGCCAAACCAGGCGACGTGGTCGAATTCGGCATCCACCGCAACGGCAAAGACAAAAAGATCGCGGCAACAATTGGTGACCGCAGCCAATTTCTGCGAACGCACCCCGGTACGCCTGCTGCCGCCGGTTTGCCCGTGCCCGAACATGCCATGGCGCTCGAACAGCAGCGGCACCTGGCGCACCAGCACCAGCGCATCGAAGAGTTGCTGATCGAGCTCAAGGCCGAAGTTCAGGCATTGCGGGCTGAGGTTCAACAATTGAAGGCGGGCGGAGCGGCCAAGGCCAGCCGGGCGGCTGACCCGGGAAAATGATGTTGGCAGGCTTTTTGAATTGCGCACCGCCGACCGCGGTTCGGTGCGGTACGCTCAATAGCCGTCTCTTTCGTCGAAACTCGATTTCTGGAGGAACTCAAGATGTCGCGACTGTTCAAAACCGTGCTTGTGGCCGGCTGCTGTGCGCTGACATGGGGCGCGTCTCCCGCGGTGCTGCGAGCCGATGGCGATGATTACTGGCGCCACTACTGGAACTGGCACAATGGCCCCTGTCATTCGTATTACCAGAACAATTACTACGGCCAGGGTTATGGCGGATATGGCGGGGGCTATGGGCCTGCCTTCGGCCCCACTTACGCGCCGGCCTATCCCGGCATGGGCGGCGGCTACATGCCCGGTATGGGCGGGGGCTACATGCCCGGTATGGGCATGGGCGGATTTGGAAACCACGGCATGATCGGCGGCCAGATCGGCGGGATCGGCCTGTCGCTGTGGCATTAACAGCCCGCGCCGTTTGACATCACTCGGGCACGGCGGTTTGATCCAGTATCTGCTGGATAACCGTCCGTGCCCGATTTCTGTACCCTTCGCGCAGCACGCCGCGGCACACGACGCGATGCGCCAATGCCGGAATTGCCAGCCGCTTGACGTCGTCAGGAATGGCGAAGCCGCGGTTCTCGACGAATGCCAGGCTTTGCACCGCCCGGTAAAGAATGATTGCGCCGCGCGTCGACACGCCCAGGGCCAGGTCGTCATGGTTGCGTGTCGCGTGCACGATTTCAAGGATGTAGTCGTTCAGTGCGTCGTCGACGTGCACCTGCCTGACCGCATGCTGCGCCTCTCGCAGTTCGGCGACATCGAGAATGGGGGTCAAACGTTCGAGCGGTTCGCCGTTGCGGTGGTTGGCCAGCACCTGGCGTTCGATGTCGCGCGCGGGGTACCCGACTTCAATACACAGCATGAAACGGTCGAGCTG
>JAJXXL010000407.1 GCA_021781115.1 Planctomycetota bacterium | reverse complement strand
CGGGGGGCCATTCCCAGCGAATTGGCGCCCATTCTCGAACGCTTGCAGGTCAATGGCGACAACTGGGTCGAAACGGTGCGCAACTTCGGCGTCTGGTTCAAACGGGCCGCCGGCCGGGCCGTGTCGCTGGCCGATGCGGCAGCGGGCAATGGTCGGCAGTGGTTTCAGGGCCTGGCGCACGCGCAGTCGGCGTTTACGTGATGCGGGCGAATCATCGCAATCTGGCAATTTCGAACGCACGCAGGTGTGCCAAGGCTAAAATTTTCGTCGTCACGGGCCAAGTTTCGCCTGTTTTGATCGTCATGCGGCGTGCCAAGAGAGCGCAATAAGTCGATCAGGCGGTTTCGCCTGTGTCATTGTGGCCGATTGGCTCCAAAATCAAATCCAATCGATATTCGAGTTTCATGGAATAACTATGGATGTCTTTTAACTTGGTTGTGGGTCAGGGGTGCAGGGCGGCGAGGGTCGCGCGGGCCATGGTGCGCTGGTCGTAGAGTGCGAAAACATTCCTGTGGCCGCTGCGAGCCAGTTCGAAACGACGCGTCGGGTTGTCGAGCAACTCTTCAAGACCACGCGCAAGATCGGGCGGGTCCTGAGGGTTCACCAGCACCCCGCCCTGCGTGGCGGCAATCAGTTCTGGAAACGCGCCGTGCCGCGGCTGAACGACCGGCACGCCATTGGCCAATGCTTCCAATACGTACAACCCCTTCGGTTCACGATACACAGTGGGAACGGAGAACAGGTCAAGCGATTTGAGGAACTGCACCTTGGCGGCATGATCGGGCGGGCTGCCGATATAGCGAAACGCCGGGCCAAGGTCGGCCGCGTCGCGCAGAACGCCCTTGAACCAGGCCGCGTCGCGGGCCGCCAGGTACCCCCCCACGCGCAACTGCGTTTGCGGGCGCCGCTGGTGTAGAATGCGAAACGCGGCCAGCAACTGCTGTACTCCTTTTTCCGGGCAGATGCGGGCGAAATAGCCCACGGTCGCGGGGTCGCGCGGCTGCTCGCGCGGCTGACCGTCGTGACCCGCAACGTCGATGCCCAGCGGCACGACCCGAAATCGGTTCGGCGAAATCTGCAGGTAATCGGCCATGAATTCCCGGTAGTATTCACTGTGTACCAGAAAGCCGGTAAACCCACCGGCCTGGGCGCGCAGCAGTTCGCGGGCCTGCGATTGATACGGCTCGACCAGGCTTTCCAAAAACAGGTCGTCGCCCTGCAAGAGGCAGTAAACCGGCCCGGGAAAATCACGGCGCAGCCGCCGCAACGTTCCTACGAGCAAAGCATTGCTATAGCACACCACATCAGGCCGCAGGTCGCGCACAAATCGGGCGAATTCGTCAACTTCATTCCGCTCAGGGCCGGCATCGCCCTCGAGCGTGGCAATTGTCAACTGCCCGAGTTTGGCCGCGTCAGGCGAAACGCCCAATCGCGTGGCCAGGTTGATCAGCCAGGGCGCATCGAACCAGTGGGTGAAGCCGCGCGGCAGCCGCTGCCACAGCGGCCAGCGAACATCGAGGGCGATGTTGATTCCCCCCAGCAGAACCTGGCGCTGGCTGACGTTAGGTTCATCGACGCGAATCGGTGTATAGGTGGGGATCAGGCTGACCTCGCAACCCAGTTCAAGCAGTGCGCGGGCGAGCGTGTTGTCGTGCATGCACGACCCGCAGAACATACCCGCTCCGCCGGCGGTAATCAGGGCGATGTGCATGGAACCAGAGCCAGGACGCAAATGAGATTCTGAATCGCAGGTGATGAAAAGCCGCAGGCGAACGTCTATAAATAGTGCATCGCATCGCCCGCTTGCAACAAACTGCCCCCGAATCGGGCGCGCACCACCAGAGCAGCCCGTGCTTGAGCGCTTTGCCTGACGCGTCCTTCCCGGCCTGAGGATCGGCTGATACCTGCCCCGCAAAAAGAGTGGTCTCGCAACGATGATGTTGCCCCTGGTTGAGGAACTCCTGCCGGTTCCCGATGTCGCGGCAGCTTTGCGCGCCTTGGCATCATGGCAGGGCGTCTTGCTGCTTGAAAGTGCACTCGTTCGCGAACCCGTCGGTCGATATTCATTTCTGACCGCCGACCCCTTCGCCCGCCACGTCGCATCGCGTGTTGAATTCGGCATAAACCCTTTTGCGCGGCTGCAAGAACAGCTTGCCCGGTTTCCCGTAGAAACGGCAGCCGGGCTGCCCCCATTTCAGGGTGGGGCGGCAGGGCTGATCTCCTACGAGGCGGGGCAGGCGTTCGAACGGATTGGGCCCGCCGCTTATAACGAGTTTCAACTGCCCGACCTGGCCATCGGGCTGTACGACTGGGTGATCGCGTGGGATCATTTCTCCGGGCGGGCCTGGATCATTTCGCAAGGGATTCCAGAGACTGTCCCCGCGCGCCGCTCCGATCGCGCCGCCGCTCGCATCGCGCGCGTTCGACAGGCGCTCGCCGGCAGCCCACCCGAAATCGAAACACCGGTGACACGTGATGCCGGGCCGAGCGTGCCACCGCTGCCCTCGGCCGAGCTTGCCTCGCAATGGCCTGCGCCGGGGCTGGCCGGGTTGACCAGTAATTTCACGCGCGAGGCGTATTTGCGAGCCATCGAGCAGGCGATTGCGTATGTGCATGCCGGCGACGTATTTCAGGTGAATCTTGCGCAGCGGCTGCTGGCTCGGGCTGTGGGCGGCACGCTGGAGTTGTACGACCGGCTCAGGCTGCGCAACCCCGCCCCGTTCGCGGGTTATTTTGCATTCGACGACTGGGTGCTGGCCAGTGCATCGCCCGAGCGGTTTCTAGCGGTGCGCAACGGCGACGTTGAAACCCGGCCGATCAAAGGCACGCGCCGCCGCCGCACCGGTCCTGAAGCCGATCTGTTCACGCGTGATGAGCTGCGCGAAAGCGCCAAGGATCGCGCCGAGAATGTGATGATTGTCGACTTGCTGCGAAACGATCTGTCGCGAGTGTGTATGCCGGGCACGATTCGCGTCCCGCAACTATGCCAGGTTGAAACCTACGAAACGGTGCAACACCTGGTTTCTGAAGTTCGTGGCCGGCTCGATGTGGGCCAGACCGCGTGGAGCCTGCTCGCCGCAACTTTTCCCGGCGGGTCGATCACCGGCGCTCCGAAAGTTCGGGCAATGGAAATCATCAGCGAACTCGAACCGACGGTTCGCGGGCCGTATTGTGGCAGTTTATTTTACGCCGGGTATGATGGATCTTTTGACAGCAGCATTCTGATTCGTACGTTCATCGTCCGCCGCGGGTGGGTGCAATGCCACGTCGGAGGTGGCATCGTCGCGCAGTCAAACCCCGTTGCCGAGTACGAAGAAACGCTCACCAAAGCCGAAGGCATGCTCCGCGCCCTGCGTATTCCGCCGGCGTGAAGCCCGTTGCCGGGCTGCACCCGAAATCGCACATGATTCTGCTGATCGACAACTACGACAGCTTCGTTCACAACCTGGCGCGGTACCTGCGCGAACTCGGTTGTGAAACGTATGTCGTGCGCAATGATGCCATGAGTGCGGCTGAAGTCGCCGCCATGCGGCCCGGGGCGGTCATCTTGTCGCCCGGTCCGCGGTCGCCCGCTGAAGCCGGCATTTGCCTCGACCTGGTACAGAAGTTCGGTGATCGCCTGCCGATGCTGGGCGTGTGCCTGGGGCACCAGGTGCTGGCTGCCGCCTTTGGCGGCGAGGTCGTGCGCGCCGCTGAGCCGATTCACGGCCACACCTCGCCCATTCACCACAACGGCACCGGGCTGTTTCGTGCGCTGCCGGCGACGTTTCACGCCACACGCTATCATTCGCTGGTCGTGCGCGAGTCGAGCCTGCCCCCCGTTTTGCAGGTCACGGCCCGCACGCCCGATGGCATCGTCATGGCCCTCGAACACGTTCAATACCCGTTGTACGGTGTGCAGTTTCACCCCGAGTCGATTTTGACTGAGCACGGCCGGCTGCTGCTGCGCAATTTTCTCGA
>JAJXXL010000395.1 GCA_021781115.1 Planctomycetota bacterium | reverse complement strand
CGGCCGTCTTCAAACAGTCGGCGATGTACGCCCCCCGCCGCCTGGGACGGCCATTTCGCGCCGGAGAGAAACGGCCACTGTATTCCGCCGCACTCGTCGAGCATGTTGTAATCGGCGATTCCCGAAAAGTCGCAGGGGCGGCCGCGCGACAGCCGCTTCAGAATCTGAAACACCGCCTCGGGCGAATGCCACTGGCGGAACATGTCGGGCACGCCCCAGGCGTCGGCCACGAGTTGAAAGATTGAAAAATCGGTCAGCGCTTGGCCCGGCGCGCGGGCCACCTTTTTGACCAGTCCGAACCGCCGTTCGGAATTGATAAACGTGCCTTCCTTTTCGCCCCACCCGGCAGCCGGCAGCACGAGGTGTGCGATCTGCGCAGTTTCAGTCGTCGAGTACATATCCTGTACGACCAGGAATTCGAGGCGGTCGAAAATATCCTTGAGCTGGCTCTGGTTGATCCACGAATGGGCCGGGTTCGTGGCCACGACCCACAGCCCCTTGATCTTGCCGTTCAGAATGCCCGAAATGATTTCCGGGTAGGGCCAACTGTTGCGATCGGGAATTCGCCCGGGGTCGATTTCCAGAATTGTGGCGACCTCAGCGCGATCGGATGGGTTTTCAAAATCGCGACCACCGAACAGGTTGGTGGTGTTGCTGAATAATCGCGACCCCATGGCGTTGCATTGCCCGGTGATGGAATTTGCGCCGGTGCCGGGGCGGCCGATGTTGCCGGTGAGCAGTGCGAGGTTGATCAGGCTTTGGGCGGTGCGCGTGCCTTCGTAACTCTGGTTAACTCCCATGGTCCACCAGAAGGAAACCCGCTTTCCTTCGTGAATCGTGCGGGCCAGATCGAACAACCGCGGGGCGTCAATGCCGGTCGCGGCCGCGACCCGTTCGGCCGTAAAGGGCGCAACGAACCGGGCGAATTCTTCGAAGCCAGTCGTATGGTTGTCCACCCATGCGCGATCAACCCACCCGGCGCTAATCAGAATCTGCGCCAGGCCGTAAAACAGTTCCAGGTCGCTTTTGGGGCGGATTGCCAGGTGGCTGGTCGCCTGCATCGCGGTTTCGGTAGTCCGCGGGTCGATCACCACGATCTGCGGCTGCTGCGGGTTGCGCAGAACCCGTTCCCATAGAATCGGGTGCGCGATGCACAGGTTCGAACCAACGAACAACATCACGTCCGATTCTTCAAAATCGGCGTAGGTGTAGGGCGGGGCGTCGAACCCGAACGCCTGCTTGTACGCCACCACGGCCGTGGCCATGCACTGCCGCGTGTTGCCATCGCCATGCACCATGCCCATGCCGAACTTGGCGAGCGCTCCGAGCAGCGCCATTTCTTCGGTCACGATCTGGCCGGTGCTGAGAAACGCGATCGATTCAGGGCCGTGCCGCGCGTGGATCGCTTTCAGCCGGTCGACGAATGTCTTCAGTGCGGTGGGCCAATCGACCGGTGCGAGTTGGCCGCGTTCGTTGCGAAGCAAGGGCGTCGTGGCGCGGTCCTGCGCTTTGAGCACTTCGAGCGCTTCCCACCCTTTGGGGCAGGCCATGCCCAGGTTGACCGGGTACTCGACAGAGGGAGTCAGGCTGACCGCTTCGCCGCCTTTCAAATGGATGTCCAGCCCGCACCCGGTCGAACAATACCCGCAGGTCATCGTCGTGGTGCCGTCGGGACGTTCGCGCAGGGGCACCCGCCCCAGGCCGAACCCGCCGGGGGCCAGCAGCAACTCGCGTGTCAATCGCCCGTCACGTGCATGCAGAATCATGTGCGTAACCCCCCCGGCATGCGCGGGGCAACAACCGCCGTGAAAAACAGGTAGCGCTCAAGCAATTCACCCGTCAGCAGCAGCAGAAACTGCCCGGCCATGACGGCCAGCGCAACGCCGGGTGCGGGTGGCGTGGGGCGGATGAACAACAGCCAGACGAGGGGCAGCGCCAAGCCGCCCGCCAGGCCAAATAAAAAACGCAATACCGCCGGGCGGGCCAAGTCGGTCGTCAGCAACAGGGCCGAGCGCTTCATGGCAGTGTGCTGCTTGCTGCTGAGGTGGGCGAACAACGAACTTTCAAAGGCCAGCTTGAGCGACACCGCCGTCATCAGGCCGGGGCACAGCAGATCGCCGCTGGCCGCAAGAACACGGCGGTCGACTAGGGAAGAGGTCAGCACGCCGCCAATGGCGGTGGTCAACAGCGCCGTCGAGAACCCCAGCAGAACTGTTGTCAGCAGGAACCGCACCGCGGTGGCTGGGCCATTCCATAGCCGGCGGTGCGTGCACTGGTAAATCATGATGGAACAAAAAACGCCTACGAGCCCGGTCGCGACGACGCCGCCGCCGAGCGAGAGTTGCAGCGTGTGCGCATTGGCGCGGCCGACCCAGACCGAAACGGCGTACAACGCGGCGAACGCGGCAAAGCCTCCGAAAGCCAGGATTTCGCGACTGAGCCACGACGATCGCAGGCCCAATACGGCGCGAAACGCCAAATGGGGCCGGCCCAGATGCAGCGTACTGGCCCCGAGCGCCACGAATCCAAACAGTAGCGCGGCACCCGCATGAACCGCGCGGGTCGTGTGCAGCCCGGTCGTTCCGGAAAAAACCTCGGCCAGCCATTCGATCAGGAACGCCCCCACCGAAAGCTGGGTGAGCACGAGCATTGCCACGAGCGGCAAATGGGCGTGTTCGGGGCGGCAGGAATAATAGTCGGCCGGCAGGGCGTTTCGCGGAAAGACGCGGTTGGTCTTGTAGTGCGTGGTGGGCTGTGTGGTGCGCGGGTCGGGGGCGCCGGGCAAAAACGCGCCGATCTCGCAGTTTTCGGCGGCGGTTTGCCGCACCACCGTCGTGATGCGAATTGCCCCATTCGGGCACGATTGCACACAGGCTGGCGCTTCGCCCACCGCCAACCGGTTCGAGCACAAATCGCATTTGCGAACGATGCCGCGGGCTGCATTGTACTTGGGCACGTCATACGGGCACGCCAGCACACAATACTGGCAACCGATGCACTGGTCATCGAGATGCCGCACGATGCCGGTGTGTGGGTCTTTTTCATACGCCCGTACGGGGCACACATTGAGGCACGCGGGGTCGAGGCAGTGATGGCAGGCCGCGGTGACGTGCTGCAAAAACGGCTGTTCGTCCGTCCCGCCCGAAAGCAACCCCACGTCGCGCCAGGTTTCGGTGGGATCGAGGCCGTTGAGCGCATTGCACGCCGCCACGCACGCCTTGCAGCCCGAACAGGCATCAAGATCAACCTCAAAGGCATATTGCTCGCCCGGTGCCGGTGGGGCCGCTGGCAACAGCGCTTCGTAAAACCGCGATTGCAACGGGGCGACGCGCGACGCATGCCGCTGTGAGAATCGGGCCACTGCCGTCAGGTTTTGCTGTTCGATCAGCAAGCGGTCGACGAGCGTCAGCGGCTCTGCTTCAGGGGCGTTGGTGCGAGGCGCACTCAGATTGAGTTCGGCGACTGCGGGCATGACAGCAACAGGTCGATTGAGAAACGCGGCTTCAGGCTACTTGGCTGTCATCGCCGGGCGCACGGACGATGTTTGAAATTCTTCGGTATGGATCCGTTCGGGCGCAATGCCGGCGGCCATGAGCGATTCGCAGAGGGTGTCCATAAACGACCCCGGCCCGCACAGAAAAAAGCGGGCGGCTTGAAGCTGGGGCACAAGCCCGCAAATCGTTTCGAACGTGAGGCGACCAGTCAGCCCTGGCCAGGCGGCCGATGGTTGCGACAGGGTCACCTGGTAATTGAGGTGGGGCGAGTTCACAGCGATCTGCTGGCATTCGGCGTGAAAAATGATGTCAGCTTCAGTGCGTGCACCCTGCACGAAGGTGCACGGGCGACGGTCGGCGATGGCCACCATGTGCCGCAAGATCGACATCATGGGCGTGACGCCGCTGCCAGCAGAAATCAGCACCAGCGGTTCAGGGTGCGCTGCCGGGTCGAAATAGAACTTTCCT